>NZ_VIFM01000019.1 GCF_006636215.1 Myxococcus llanfairpwllgwyngyllgogerychwyrndrobwllllantysiliogogogochensis
GTGTATAAGAGACAGCGGCGGGTGGCGCTCGCGTCGGCGCTGGTGGCGCGGGCCCGGGACGTGGGCGTGGAGCTGCGCGAGCGCACGCAGGTGCTGTCGCATCGGCGCGTCGCGGACGGGGTGACGCTGGAGACGGCGGACGGACCCGTGGAGGCGCGGATGCTGGTGGCGGCGGACGGGCTGGGCTCGCCGCTGCGGCGCGCGGAGGGGCTGGAGGTGGCCACGGAGGGGCCTCGGCGCTTCGGGTTGCGCAGGCACTTCCAACTGGCGCCGTGGACACCCTACGTGGAGGTTCACTTCGCGGACGGCGTGGAGGCGTATGTGACGCCCGCCGGAGCGCGACGCGTGGGGCTGGCCTTCCTATGGGAAGACGGTGGCGTGGAGGGGCGCGTGGGCTTCGACACGCTGCTCGCGCGCTTCCCTCGACTCCAGGAGCGACTGCTCGTCGCGGCGCCTGACTCGCAGGTGCGCGGCGCGGGGCCGCTGGCGAGGGTGGCGCGGGTGCGCGTGGCGGACCGCTTCGCGCTGGTGGGCGACGCGGCGGGCTACGTGGACGCGCTGACGGGCGAGGGCCTGTCCCTGGCCTTCGCGTGCGCGGAGTCGCTGGGGACGCTGCTGCCGGACGCGCTGACGAAGGGGGCGACGCGCCAGGTGCTGCGCCCCTACGAGCAGCGCTTCCAGCAGGTGTTTCGCAAGTACGCCTGGGCCACGCGCGCGCTGCTCATGCTGGCGCGAAGGCCCGGGTTGCGACGCCCCATCGTCCGGCTGCTGGGGCGAAGCCCATGGATGTTCGAGAGAATCCTCCACGCCGTCGTGGCGTGACGGGCCCTACTTCGGCATCACCCACCCGACGAACAGCTCCACGGAGCGCTCCAGCAGGGGTTCAATGGAGTCGCTCCGGGTCTTCTTGCGCAGGGGCCCCTCGTTCCACAGCGAGGCGAGGCCGTGCACCCAGGCCCAGACGGTGAACGCGAGTGTGTCCATGTCCACCTTGCCGCCCGTGGTCTCCTTCGCCAGCTCCTGGAGCCGCCCGTAGGCGCGCATGCCCTCCGCGTGGAGGCTCGCGTACTTCTCCTCGTCCCCCCACTCCTGCCGGAACATGACGCGGTAGTGCGCGGGATGCTCCACGGCGAAGCGCACGTAGCACCGGGCGAGCGCCCGCAGCTGGTTGTCCGTCCGGGGGGCTCGGATGCTGGACAGCGACTCGTCCATCCGCTGGTTGAGCGCCCGGTAGCCCTCTTCCGCCACCGCCGCCAGGAGCGCATCCTTGTCCCGGAAGTGGTGGTAGGGCGCCGCCGCCGTCACACCGGCCCGCCGGGCGACCTCGCGCAGGGACACCGCGCCCACGTCCTCCGTCGCGATGAGCTTCAGCGTCGCGTCCACCAGGGCCTGGCGCAAATCTCCGTGGTGGTAGGCGCGCTTTCGCGGCGCCGCCGGTTTCTTCCCGACCCGAGTCGTCATCGCCCCTGCCCTCTTCCTGGGATGTCGTTCATCTTGACACTGCTGAGATTGCCTCTTATCTGAACAGTGCTCATATAGACTGGGAGACGCGGGATGCGCGCATTCGTGACGGGTAGCACGGGCCTGTTGGGTAACAACGTGGTGCGGGCGTTGGTGGCGGGAGGACACACGGTGCGGGCGCTGGCCCGCTCGCCGTCGAAGGCGCGCAAGGTGCTGGGGGGCCTTGCGGGCGTGGAGGTGGTGGAAGGGGACATGCTGGACGTGAAGGGCTTCGCGGCCGCGTTGGAGGGCTGTGACGTGGTCATCCACACGGCGGCCTACTTCCGTGAATACTACGCGCCCGGCGACCACTGGCCGAAGCTGTATGCCATCAACGTGAAGGCCACGGTGGAGCTGGCCGAGGAGGCCCACCGGCGCGGGGTGAAGCGCTTCCTGGACATCAGCTCCTCGGGGACGGTGGGGACGAAGCCGGACGGCTCGGCCGGAGACGAGCAGACGCCGCCCGCACCCGTCGCCTCCTCGAACCTGTACTTCAAGAGCAAGGTGGAGTCGGAGCGGGAGCTGAATGCCTTCAGCGCGCGCTCGGGTCTGGAAGTGGTCTACATCCTGCCGGGGTGGATGTTCGGGCCGTGGGACGCGGGCCCCACGGGCGCGGGCCAGTTCGTGCTGGATTTCCTCGCGGGGAAGATGCCGGCGCTGCTCGACGGCGGCTCGTCGCTGGTGGACGCGCGCGACGTGGCCGAGGCCACGGTGGTGGCGGCACAGAAGGGCCGTGCGGGCGAGCGGTATCTGGTGGGCGGTGAGTTCGTGGACCTCGTGACGCTCTCCCAGGCGCTCGAGCGGGTGACGGGGGTGAAGGGGCCGCGCCGGACGCTGCCGCATGGACTGGCGGTGGCCTTGGGCGCGTTGGGGCAGACGTGGGCCCGCCTGACGGGGGGACAGACGTCGCTGACGGTGGAGGGTGTGCGCGTCATGCACGCGAAGCTGAGCGTGGATTCGACGAAGGCGCGGCGGGAGCTGGGCGCGTCGTTCCGTCCCCTGGACGAGACGCTGCGCGACACGGTGACGTGGCTGCGCGAGCACACGCTCAAGGCCGCGCCCGTGCTGGAGAAGCCCCAGGTCGCCACTTCCCCTTGAAGAGGCCTGCGCGTCGTCACGCCGGCCGTTACGATGGGTCCCCAGCGCGCCCTGGCCGGAGGGCTCGGTCGCTTCGATGGAGTGTCGTGCCCATGCCCCTGGACCGCCAGTCCCCCACCTCGACGGTTCTGTTCCTGTTGCTGTGCGCGCCGCTGCTCGGTGGCTGTCTCTTCGCGGGCCCGAGTCACCAGGGGCCGCCGCTCGCGCACTTCGATGGCGAGAAGTTCCACAACCTCGGGGACGCGCCGGAGCTGAAGACGACGGAGCTGGTGGAGGCGGCGCTGAAGGAGCCTCGCGGAGAGTGGCGGGAGTACGAGGAGCTGACGCCGGGCAGGCCTCCTCCGACGCGGGTGGGGCCGGGCCGGCTGCGGGTGACGCTCATCAACCACGCCACCGTGCTCCTCCAGGCGGACGGGGTGAATGTGCTGACGGACCCCATCTACTCGGACCGGCCCAGCCCGGTGCCCTGGGTGGGGCCCAAGCGCGTGCATCCGCCGGGCATCCGCTTCGAGGACCTGCCGCCCATCCACGTGGTGGTGGTGAGTCACAACCACTATGACCACATGGATTTGCCCACGCTGCGCCGGCTGGAGGAGGCGCACCATCCGCGCTTCATCGTCGGCCTGGGCAACAAGGCGCTGCTGAAGGGCGAGGGCTTCCGGAACGTGGAGGAGCTGGACTGGTGGCAGTCCACGGACGTGACGCCGGAGGTGAAGGTGACGGCGGTGCCCGCGCAGCACCGCTCCAACCGGGGCCTCACGGACCTGTCCGAGACGCTGTGGGCGGGCTACGTCGTCTCCACCACGGGAGGGCCGGTGCTCTTCGCAGGGGACACGGGCTTCGGTCCGCACTTCTCGATGATGGCCGCGCGCTTCGGGCCCATGCGGCTGTCGGTGCTGCCGATTGGCGCGTTCCGTCCGCGCATCATCCACAAGGTGCACATGGGGCCGCGCGAGGCCCTCGATGCGCACAAGGTGCTGAACTCCTCCACGTCCGTGGCCATGCACCACAACACCTTCCCGATGGCCTTCGACGGGCAGGACGAGGCGAAGTTCCTGCTGCTGCGGTTGCTGGCGCGCGAAGAGGTGCGACCGCGCTTCTGGGCGCTGGGGTTCGGCGAGGGGCGCTACGTGGAGCCGCTGCCGACGACCGCCGCGGCCCTCGCGGGCATCTGCCACCCGGATACGGTGGTTTCCGAGTAGCCGCTTCAGCGATTGAACGGAACTTCCTGGACCCAGTTGAAGCCTCGGTTGAGGAGCTGGAGCTGGGAGGTGTCCACCTTGCGCACGCGGACGTGGAGGGCGGCGCCCTCGAAGGTGCCCTGGATGACCAGGTGCTCCGGGTCTGGCTGCTCCAGGGTGAAGGTCGTCTTCTTCGCGTCCTCGCCCCGGCCTTCGGCGAGGACGAGCGTCCGGGTCTCCGGGCTGCCCGACACGTGGTAGCGCTGCGTGGAGTCGTCCATCTTCCGGAGGGTCATCCGGAAGCGGCCGATGGCGAGGCTGCGCCAGCGCGAGGTGTCGCCCAGGAGCGGGGGCAGCACCTGTCCATCCCTCGTGAAGGATTCGACCTCATAGAGGCCGTAGAGCGGCGGCAGCGGCGCGCCATCTCCCCACTTCGCGTGGCCCTCCAGGTTCCGGCTGGCGTTGGAGTAGAGCAGCCAGCCGATGAAGAGGAGCTTCACGCCTCGCAGCGCCCAGGTGACGCGGGAGGAGAAGGCGAAGGGCGTGTCGAGCACGGCGGGCTGGGTGGCGCGGTTGAAGACGAAGACGTCGGCCAGGCGTCGGAGGTCGGGCAGCAGCAGGAAGACGGCGTACAGCAGGAGCAGCGTGGAGTAGAGCTTGACGGGGACGTCGTAGAAGAAGTTCAGCGCCACCACGTTGGACATGACGCCGACGACCACCAGTGAGCCGAGCGTGGTGGTGCGTCGGAAGAGGAGCAGCAGGCCTCCCAGCACCTCCGCTCCCCCGGTGAAGAGGTTGTAGCCCGGGGAGAAGCCCATGAAGGTCCACAGCAGCCCCATGGGAGAGAACTCGCCCAGGGGCTGCGTGAGTCGGTCCACGGTGGGGAAGGGGAACTGGGACTTGAAGACCTTGGCGAAGCCATAGGACAGCATGGCGAGGGCTAGCATGTAGCGGACGTAGACGCGCAGGAAGTCGTGGGCCTTCACGTACAGGGTGCGACGCCGGTCGATGACGGACCACACGCTCGCCGCGATGAAGGCGAGCACCAGGCAGAGAGCCGTCTGCGCGTAGTCGATGGCCTTGTCTCCGCTGCCGGACGTGGCGATGGAGAGCTCTTGCTCGTAGCCGACCACATGCCGGGCGACCCAGGGCACGACGACCTGCCAGAAGCCCGAGATGGCCGTGGACAGGGGCCTGTCGATGAAGGGGAGCGCGTCCAGCGGGAAGGCGAAGCAGTAGATGAGGACGAAGGCGCAGACGAAGCGGAATGCGATGCGCTTCGCGGGGCTCCACGACTCGGGCGCCGGAGGGGCGGGGACGGGCGCCGCTGGCACTGGAGCGACGGACCCTGGCTCGGAGTGAAGAGGGGTGGCGGTGGTCATGAAGGGCTCCTGCGCCCAATCGTAGCCAGGGAGCACGGGGTGCCCAAAAGGATGATTGCCCTGTGGCGCGCTCGCGGGAGCCCGCTCCGTTCCTCCGAGGCGCCTACCGCGCCTTGCGCCGGGCCTTTGTCCGGCGTGTCTTGGGCGCGGTGAGTCCACGCTGCTCGCTGGCGGTGCGCAGGGACTCGATGAGGCGGAGCGCCGCGGGGTTCTCCGGGGCGCTCGCCCGCTGCACGGAGTAGATGAGGTTGACGACCTGCTGGCGGCTCGGGGCCTGGGGCACGACGACGGTGCCCTGACGGGCGGCCTGGGCGACGCAGTGGTCGGGGAGGATGGACCAGCCGTGGCCGGCGGCCACCGTGCCCAGCACCTCTTCCAGCTCCTCGAAGTGGTACGTGCCCCGCACGGAGCGGGGCTGTCGCCCGTAGTGGCCCTCGAACCACTTGCCGAAGACATACTCACACTCGTCATACGTGATGAAGGCCAGGTCCTCGAAGGCCGCGAGCGACGGGAACGCGCGTCCCCGTGCCTGGGGCGGACCGACGAGCACCAGCTCCTCGCGCCACACGGGCGCGGTCAGCAGGCGGCTCGATACGTGGGGCAGGTAGACGAAGCCCACGTCACAGACACCGTCCTCCAGGGATGAGAAGACCTGGTCCGCCGTGGGGAAGCGCAGGGAGTACGGCGCGGAGGCCCGCTCACGGGAGAGGAGGGGATAGAGCACATAGCGGCCGAAGCCGCTCACCGAGGCGATGCGCAGCGGTGCTGGCTGGGTGTCGCCCTCCTTGAAGGTGCGCGCGAGTCGTCCGAACTCGTCGAAGAAGCGTTCACAGAGCGCATGCAGCTTCGTGCCCGCGTCGGTCAGCGTGAGTCGCCGCGTCGTGCGGTCGAAGAGCACGGTGCCCAGCTGCTGCTCCAGTTGATGAATCTGGTAGCTCACCGCCGGCTGCGTCCGGTGCAGCACCGTCGCCGCGCGACTGAAGCCCCGCTCGCGGCTCACCGTCAGGAAGGTCTCGAGATAGCGAGGGTCCAGGTCCATCGAACCATTCTATCGGCTCCATCCAGTCTATCCATTGGATTGATGGCGCGGAGCGCTCGCAGGATGCCCTCCACATCGCGAGGTGCGCGGTGTCGGAGGTGGAGTCATGACGGGTTCATGGAGTCGGACGCTCGTGTCGCTGGGCTGTCTATGGGTGGTGCTGGGTTCGAGTCCGAGCGAGGCACGTGAGCCGGAGGTGTCCTCGGGCAAGGTGGGGTCGCGCACGGTGGCTCCAGCCCGAGGCTCCTCGCGGGCACAGGTATCCGCCGCGGAAGAGGCGCGCCCGTCGTTGGTGGTGTTCCTGGTGTTCGACGGGCTGCGCTACGACGACCTGGAGCGGTGGCGCCATCGGATGGGGCCGGGAGGTTTCCGCAGGCTGCTGGAGGGCGGCACCGTCTTCGACTCCGCGCGCTATCCCTATGCGACGACGAAGACGTGTCCGGGCCACGCCACGCTCGCGACGGGGGCCTTGCCCGGCGCGCACGGAATCATCTCCAACGAGTGGTACGAGCGGGAGTCCGGCGCGGAGGTGAGCTGTGTAAAGGACACCGCGAGCCCACCGCTGGATGACCCGAAGGGAAAGGGCGTGTCACCCCGGCGACTGCTGGTGCCGACGTTGGGAGACCGGTTGCTCGCGACGCATGGGGCATCGTCGCGCGTGCTGTCCGTTTCCTTGAAGGACCGCGCCGCCATCATGCTCGGAGGCCACCGGGGACAGGCGTACTGGTGGGGCGCGAAGGGCTTCACGACGAGCCGTCACCACGCGGAGCAGCTGCCGTCCTGGGTCTCCACCTGGAACCAGGCGCAGGTCTCCCAGAAGGGTGGAGTCTGGGCACGAGGCGCGGAGCCCGGGGCGTACGGCGCGCTGGGGCCCGATGACGATGCGCGCGAGCGTCCACCCGAGGGCCTGGGGCGGACGTTTCCGCATCCCCTCACCACGGAAGACGCCTTCCTCTACACACCGCTGGGCGCGGAGAAGCTGTTCGAGTTCGCCCTGGCGGGCCTGCGTGCCGAAGCGCTGGGGAAGCGTCCTGGTGCGAGGGACCTGCTGGCCATCGGCATGTCGAGTGTGGATGTGGTGAGCCACGCCTTCGGTCCGGAGAGTCACGAGACGGCGGACATGATTCTCCGAATGGACAGGGCGCTGGCCGCGTTCCTGGCGACGCTGGAGCGGGAGCTCGGATTGTCGCGGGTACTGGTGGCCATGAGCGCGGACCACGGGATGGCGCCCGCGCCCGCGCGAGCCGAGCAGCGGATGCCAGGTGCGCTCGTGACGCACGCGGTGGACGCGGCGCTGGACCGCGCGTTCGGACCCGAGGATTGGGTGGAGGCCTTCAGCACGCCGCACCTGTATCTGCGTCAGTCGCGGCTGAAGGCGCGCAAGGTGAGGTTGGAAGATGCCGTCGAGGTGAGCCGCGAGGCGGTCCAGGCGCTGCCTGGCATCTCCGATGTCGTCTCCGCCTCGGACGTGAGCGCGGGCCGTGAGCGGGGCTTCGCTCGAAGGGTGCGCGGGGAGTACGTGCCGGCGCGGTCCGGGGAACTCGTCATCATCGCGGACCCGCATGTGCTGCTGGACCCAGGGGAAGACCATGCGAGCACGCACGGCACGCCGTACGAGTACGACATCCACGTGCCGCTCATCCTCTTCGGCCAGGGCCTCCCCGCCGCGCGGCATGGGCGGCCCGTCACTCCGCTCGACCTGGCGCCCACGCTGGCGACGTGGCTGGGCGTGACGCTGCCGGAGGCCTCGGGAAGTCCGCTTTGCGAGGCCCTGGCGCCTGGGACGTCCGTGCCCGCGAGCTGCGCCGCGAATGCCGCCGCCGCTCGATGAGGGCGAGTGAGGAGGCGGTGGCGCCGCTTGACTGCCCGCTTGGGTGTTCCTGGACCTGACACCTCTTGTTTCGCGTCCGGGTCAGACGCCCCTGGTAGATAGGGGGCCACGTGGACGACGACCGGACCGGACAGGACAGCAGGCCCCCCAGGAAACAGAAGCGACCCCGGAAGGTGTCCGCCCGCTATCTGGAGAACGTGGCGCTGCACTACCTCAAGCGCTACGCCTCCACGGTGAGCCAGTTGAAGCGCGTGCTGGTGCGCCGGGTGGACCGCTCGGTGAAGGAGCACGGCGGAGACCGCGCCGAGGCGCTCGGGTGGATTGACGCGCTCACGCAGAAGCTCGTCCGCAACAACCTCGTCAACGACGACGCCTATGCGGGGATGAAGGCGCAGTCACTGCGCGCCTCGGGGCGCAGCACGCGGATGATTGCCCAGAAGCTGCGGATGAAGGGCGTGGCCTCGGACCTGGTGCAGCGCAAGCTGGCGCTGGCCACCGCGGAGGTCTCCGACGAGGACGCCGCGCGCATCTGGGCTCGGAAGAAGCGACTGGGGCCCTTTCGCAAGGACCTGGCCACGCGTGAGGAGAATCGCAAACGCGACCTTGCGTCGCTGGCTCGCGCGGGCTTCTCGTTCGGCGTGGCGAAGAAGATCATCGACGGAGCACTCGACTAGCGCTGCGACGTCCGGCCCGGCGTGAACTCCCATGCCGTGATGCCGCGAAGCAGTTTTGCGGAAAAGAACGCAGCTATCAAGTTGCAAAAGTCTCCCGTACTTCCCCGCGTGACTGGAACACCTCCAGTCCCTCACGGGAGTCACGGGATGAACGCGACGAAAGACCTGCGGACAGTCACGCTCGATGGCCTGCGAATGCACTGCACGCTGATGGGCGAGGGCCCTCCCCTTGTCCTGCTCCACGGCTTCACGGGGACGGGCGCGGACTGGGTCCATGTGTTCGACCTGGAAGTGCTCGCCCGCAGGTACCGGCTCATCATTCCGGACCTGCGGGGCCACGGCCGGACCGACAACCCGTCAGAGGACTTCACCACGCGCCAGTGCGGGGTGGACGTGCTCGCGCTGCTGGACTCGCTGGGCATCGAGCGGTTTCGCGCCATCGGCATGAGCCTGGGCGGCAACACGCTGCTGCACCTCGCGACGCGTGCACCGGGCCGCCTGGAGCGGATGGTGCTCGTCTCCAGCACGCCGTACTACCCCGCGCAGGCGCGCCGCATCATGGCCACCTTCACGGAGGAATCGCGCACCGAGGCCGAGTGGGCGGACATGCGCTCCAAACACGTCCACGGAGACGCGCAGATTCGCGCGCTCTGGCGACACGGCCGAGGCTTCGCGGACAGCTTCGACGACATGAACTTCACGCCGCCGCTGCTCGGCACGGTGCGCGCGCGGACGCTGCTCGTCCAGGGGGACCAGGACCCGCTCTATCCGCTGGAGCTGTCGGTGGAGCTGTATCGCGCCATTCCCGCGTCCCGGCTGTGGGTCGTCCCGGGCGGGGGACATGGCCCCATCTTCGGGGAGCAGCATGAGGACTTCGCGCGAACGGCGCTGGCGTTCCTGGAGGAGCCCGCGCCGGCGTCGTGAGGTGGCGATGCCCCCGTGTCAATTCGTGGGGAGCAGCTTGCGCGCCAGGGCGATGAAGGCGCGCAGCGGCGCCGACGCGCGGGCCCGGTGGGGGTAGTACAGGAAGATGCCCGGGACGGAAGGCGCCCAGTCCTCCAGTACGGGCACGAGGGTGCCCGCGCGCAGGGCGGGGGCGACCTGCAGCTCCGCCAGATAGGTGAGCCCCACGCCCGCCACCGCCATGCGGTACATGACCTCGGAATGGTCCGTGGCCAGCCGGCCCTTCACCTGGATGCGCAGCTCCTTGCGACCCCGCTCCAGCTCCCAGTGATAGGGCAGGCTCGTCGTGGGCGCGCGGTAGGCGATGCAGTCATGTTTCGCCAGGTCCTCGGGGTGCATCGGGGTGCCGTGGCGCTTCAGGTAGGAGGGGGAGGCGAGGACCATGAAGCGGAAGGCGGGCGTGAGACGCACCTGCACCATGTCCTTCTCCACGGCTTCAATCAGCCGCAGTCCCGCGTCGAGCCCCTCCTCGACGATGTCCACGAACCTGTCGGACAAGCGCACCTCCGCGTGGACATGCGGATTGTCCCGGAGGAAGCGGGGCAGCACCGGCTCGATGATGCTGGCGAGGGCGATGCTGGGCACCGTGAGTCGCAGGGTGCCGGTGAGCTGCGTGGTGTCGGCGGACAGGTGCTCGAGCGCGTTGAGGGCGGACTCCAGTCCCGGGGCGGCGCGCTCCAGCAGTCGCTGGCCGGCGTCGGTGAGCGACACGTTGCGCGTGGTGCGAAAGAACAACGCCTGTTGGACCCGCTCCTCCAGCAGCCGCACGGACTGACTCACCGCGGAGGTGGAGACGCCCAGCTCCTTCGCGGCCCGGGTGAAGCTCTTGTGCCGTGCGACGGAGACGAACACGGCCAGCTCGTTCAGTGGGGTCAGTGCCATTGTGAAGCCATTCTAAACAGTGCTTTCGCGCCGTGCCTCTTCTCCGAAAGGCCCTCGGGCGGCAGTTTGAGGTCATTCACGGAGGCACACATGACGACGACGAACCGCATCGACTCGCTTTCTCGCTACCACCTGTTGGGGCGCTCGGGGCTGCGGGTGAGCCCGCTGGCCCTGGGGACCATGACGTTCGGCACGGAGTGGGGCTGGGGGAGCCCCAAGGACACGGCGCACCGCCTGCTGGCCCGCTACCTGGAGGCGGGGGGTAACTTCCTCGACACGGCGGACGGCTACACGAACGGGACGAGCGAGGAAATCATCGGGGACTACTTCGCGAAGCAGGGCGGGCGTGACGGCGCCGTCATCGCGACGAAGTTCACGGTGAACACGTCGCCGGGAGACCCGAACGCGGGAGGCAACGGCCGCAAGAACATCCACCGCGCGGTGGAGGGCTCTCTGCGCCGGCTGAAGACGGACTACCTGGACCTGTACTGGATGCACGCGTGGGACGGCATCACTCCGATGGAGGAGGTGATGAGCACGCTGACGGACCTCGTGAGGGTGGGGAAGATTCGCTACATCGGTCTGTCGGACGTGCCGGCCTGGTACTTCGCGCGGGCGCAGACGCTGGCGGAGCGCGAGGGCTGGGAGCGCGTCGTCGCGTTGCAGTTGGAGTACTCGCTGGTGGAGCGCAACATCGAGCGGGAGCACATCCCGGCCGCGCTGGAGCTGGGGGCGAGCATCACCCCGTGGAGCCCGCTGGCGTCGGGGTTGTTGTCGGGCAAGTACACGCGAGAGGGCCTGGTGGCGAAGGGAGAGGGGCGACTGCCGGCCGTGCAGGGCCGAGGCAACCCGGGAATGGAGAAGCTCTTCACGGAGAAGAACTGGCGCATCGTGGACACGCTGATGGAGGTGGCGCGGGAGCTGGACAAGCCGCCCGCGCAGGTGGCGTTGGCGTGGGTGACGCGGCGGCCGGGGGTGGCGTCCACCATCATCGGGGCGACAAAGCTGGAGCAACTCGAGGCGAACCTGCGTGCGCTGGACGTGGAGATTCCGGAGGCGCAGTCAGCGAAGCTGGACGCGGCCGGTCGCCCGGAACTCGTCCACCCGTACATCTTCTTCGAGAACGCCTTCTTCACCAGCGGCATGTTCACCGGTGGCACGTCCGTCCGGGCCGAGCCGACGTGGTTCCGCCCGGCGGTGCGCTGAAGCTCGGGAAAGCTGGAGGCTGGTTTCAGTCGGTGCGCTGAAGGGCGCGCCAGAGCCAGCCCCAGCGCAGCTCCAGGTCCTCGAAGGGTGGGACTCGGATGAGGGCGTCGTGCTCGGTGTAGACGCCCAGCTCTGCCCATTGTCCTTCACGTAGCTCGCTCACGGTGAGCGTGCGTGAGTCCAGGTCGATGAGCCACAGGTGTTTGATGCCGAGGCGCGCGTAGAACGGGCGCTTGATGCGCAGGTCATACGCGCGTGTCGACGGCGACAGGATTTCACAGACCCAATCGGGCTCCGTGGTCCATTGTCGCTCGGGAAGACGGGCGACGCGCTCTCTCCGCCAGCCCGCGAGGTCTGGGATGAACTCCGGGGAGCCTCCGGCCTGCACGCCGGGCTCGACCATGAGCCACCAGCCGCCCGGCCCTGGGTTTCCGAGCTGGAACGGACCATCCAGCTCACCAAAAAGTCTCAGCCCGAAATAGACATGCCCGCCACCAAGGCGGGCATGCGTGTACAGCGCTCCATCGATGATCTCGCCCACGACGCCCTCGGGCAGAGCCTCGATATCGGCGAGGGTCGCGACACCCTCTGTCTCGCGCTTGCCGTAGGCCATGCCCCGAGTGTGGAGATAGCAGCGCTGTCTGACAAGCGGACGCAGGAGGCTATATCCCGGCTGCGGGTTCCACGAACGGCCAGAGTTCGCCGAGCCTCAGCTCGAGGTCTTCGAACGGAGGAAGGCGGACGACGTCCTCATCACTGTAGACCCCCACTTCCATCCAGTGTCCATCGCGCAGCGCGCTCACTGTGAGGGTGCGTGCGTCCAGGTCGATGAACCACAGATGCTGGATGCCAATCCGTGCGTAGAACGGGCGCTTGATGCATGTGTCATACGCGCGTGTCGACGGTGACAGGATTTCACAGGCCCAGTCCGGCGCCACGGGCCACGAACCCGCGGGTAGTCGTGCCACCCGGTCCTTCTTCCAGCCCGCAACGTCTGGAATGAACTCCGGTGAGCCCTCCAGCCGGATGCCGGGCTCCACTTGAATCCACCAACCTCCGGGCCCGCTACGGCCCTTCTGGAAGGGCCCCCAGAGCAGGGCATGCAGACTTCCAAGTGTGTCCATATGCCCAGCACGCGGCTGGGCATGCACATACAATGTTCCTTCGATGACCTCGCCCACGACGCCCTCGGGCAGAGCCTCGATATCGGCGAGGGTCGCGACACCCTCTGTCTCGCGTTTGCCGTAGGCCATGCCCCGAGTGTGGAGATAGCAAAGCCCCCTGACAAGCCGCGCCGCTGACGGCGTCCGTTTACAGCTAGAGCTTCAACTTCTTGAACACGGATTCCGGGATGCTCTTGATGATGAGCATGATGAGCGCCCAGATGCCGGGAACGTAGACCTCGTTCTTGCGTGCATCCGCGGCGCTGAGCAGTCCGCGCGCCACCTTCTCCGGCGAGGCGAACAACTTGTTCTTCGGCAGGTGCGCCGTCATCGGTGTGTCCACGAAACCCGGCTTCACCGTCACCACCGCCACGTTGGACTTCGCCAGGCGGTTGCGCAGGCCCTGCAGGAACACGGTCAGCGCGCCCTTCGACGTGCCGTACACGTAGTTGCTCTGCCGGCCGCGGTCTCCGGCCACCGACGAAATCACCACCAGCGTGCCGGCCTTCTGCGCCTCGAAGCGGTTGGCCAGCACCGTCAGGAGCGACGCCGCGCTCAGGAAGTTGGTGCGCAGCACCGCCTCCGTCGCCGTCCACGAGCGCTGCGCCTCCGCCTGGTCTCCCAGCACGCCGTGCGCCAGCACCACGCCGTCCAGCCCGCCCAGCGCCTGGAACGCCCCGTCCACCAGCGCCTCGTGCACCGCGAAGTCGTTCAGGTCCACCGCCTTCGACTCCACCTTCGCGGCGCCCCGCGTGGCGGCATCCTTCGCCACCGCGTCCAGGTTCTCCGCGTTGCGGCCCACGAGGTACAGCGAGGCACCGCGAGCGGCGAGCAGCCGCACCGTCGCCTGGGCAATGGCGCTGGTGGCGCCGAGGACGAGCACTTTCTTCATGGGGTCGGCAATCTCGGAGAGAGGTCAGCGAAGCGCAAGCAGGGACTTGGGATGCGGCGCTCCGGAAGCGCGCTCCGATTCCAGCGAGAAGGGCATGGCTACCGGATTCATCCGCCGCCAGAACGATGAGGAGAACGCCGGGTCGATGTACCCCGCGAACTCCGCGCGACGCGGGAAGTACTCCGCGAAGCTCTCCGGACTCATCCGCGCGTCCTTCGCCGGATACACCGCGCCGCCCGCCTCGCGCGTCACCCGGTCCAGCTCCTCCACCAGCCGGTACGTCTTCTCCCCCCGGTTGGCGAAGTCCATGGCCAGCGTCACACCCTGGCGCGGAAAGGACATCCACCCCGGCGAAGGGAGGTCACCGAAGGTCTTCAGCACCGACAGGAAGCTGGGCAGTCCGCCGCGCGAGCTTCGCTCCAGGATGTCCTTCAGCGCGTCGCGCGCGGTGGAGTAGGGCACCACGCACTGGAACTGGAGGAAGCCCCGGCTGCCGTAGATGCGGTTCCACGCGTAGATGGCGTCCAGCGGATAGAAGAACGGGTCGTAGTGCGTCAGCCGCTGCTTGGGCTTGCCGTTCTGCCGGTGGAAGTAGAGCCAGTTGAACGCCGACACCGACAGCCGGTTGAGGCAGAAGGCCGGCATGTCCATCGGCACCGCGAGGCCAATGCCATGCGACAGGTGGCTCTTGGCCAGCGGGAGCCCGTCGAACTGCGGTGGCGCGAAGTTGCCCCGGTACAACAGGCCCCGTCCCACCTTCTTGCCGCGCGCCAGGCAGTCCACCCACGCCATGGTGAACTCGTGGTCCGCCTCGGACTCGCGCGCCACGACGAGGAACTCGTCCAGGTTGCCGAAGGGCACCGTCTCCTGGAGCACGTACGGGTTGCTGATGGGCTTGAGCTGCACCTCCGCCCACGTGACGAGCCCCGTGAGGCCCAGGCCGCCAATCGTCGCGCCGTACCAGTCCGGGTTCTCGTCCGGCGCGCACACCCGGCGGCTGCCATCCGAGCGCACCAGCTCGAAGCGGCGCACGTAGCGGCCAAACGTCCCGCCCCGGTGGTGGTTCTTCCCGTGTACGTCGTTGGCGATGGCGCCGCCCACCGTCACGTACTTGGTACCCGGCGTCACCGGCAGGAACCAGCCCCGCGGCGCCGCCAGTCGCAACAGCGTGTCCAGCGTGACGCCCGCCTCGCAGCGCACCACGCCCGTGGCCGCGTCGAAGGCGATGAGCTTGTCCAGGCCCGAGGTGAGCAGCAGCGTCCCGCCCCCGTTGAGGCAGGAGTCGCCATAGCTGCGCCCCAGCCCGTGCGGCAGCACGGAGCCAGAGACTTGCGGCAGCGCGTCCGAGCGCCACGTCAGCGCCTGCGTGCGCTGCTCGACTTGGGGGTAACGCCCCCAGGACTCCAGTGACTTCATCGCGGAAGCCCTCTCACGTGGCCGCCCACAAGACCAGGGCGGAGACGAGCCCCACCGCGTAGCTCACCTTGTCCTTGAGCGCGAAGACGAGCGGGTCCTCGTTCACCTGCCCGCGATGCGCCAGCACCCAGATGCGGCCCACCCAGTAGAGCATCACCGGGCACAACAGCCACAGGCGCTCCGGGTGGTCGTAATAGACAGTCACTTCCTTCGACGTGATGTACAGCGCCAGCACCAGCACGGACACCTGGCCTGCCGCCGCGCCCAGGCTGGCGAGCTGCTCGTAGTCCTGCGCCAGGTACCCGCGCCCGTGCGCGGACGTCTCGTTGGACAGCCGCAGCCGGCGCACCTCGCTCAGCCGCTTCACCAGCGCGAGCGACAGGAACAGGAACATGCTGAACATGAGCAGCCAGCTCGACGTGGGCACGCCCACCGCCAGCGAGCCGCCGAAGATGCGCACCGTGTACAGGCCCGCCAGCACCAGCACGTCCAGCATCACCACCTGCTTGAGCCGCAGCGAGTACGCCAGCGTCAGCGCGTAGTACGTCGCCAGCAGCGCCGCGAAGGCGGGCGGCAAGAGCAGGCACACCGCCGCCCCGGCCAGCAGCAGCACCGGCGCCAGCACCACGCCCACGCTCACCGGCAGCGAGCAGGCCGCGAAGGGGCGCTTCTTCTTCGTCGGGTGCCGCCGGTCCGAGTCCAAATCCAGCAAGTCATTGAGCACGTACACGCTGGACGCGCACAGGCTGAACGCCACGAAGGCCAGCACCGCCTGGGCCAACAGATTCGGCGCCGCGGCCTTGTGCGCCGCGAGCACCGGCACGAAGACGAGCGCGTTCTTCGCCCACTGGTGCACGCGCAGCGCCTTCACCCAGACGCGCGGGCCCACCTTGGGCTTCTCGAAGACGCGGTGGACCTGACGCCCCAGTCCCCGGGCCTTCTCCAGCACGCCCGCCGGCGCGTGGACCACCACGATGTTTCGCGACTCGCGCCACAGCGGCACGTCCACCGCGTCGTTGCCCGCGTAGTCGAACGTGCCCAGCGCGGCCTTCAGCTTCGCCAGCTTGCGCGCGCCGGAGAGGTTCACCGTGCCGTCGCTGGCGTGGACCTCCGCGAAGATTCCCAGGTGCGCGGCGACGGCCTGCGCGATTCGCTGGTCCGCCGCCGTGGCCAACACCAGCCGGCGGCCCCGCGCCTTCTCCTCGTGGAGGAACGCGAGCAGTTCCTCGTTGTACGGCAGCTGCGCGGCGTCCAGGCCCGCCCGCCGGGCGACCTCCGCCTTGAAGTACGCCTTGCCCTTGAGCACCCACAGGGGCAGCAGCAGGAGCAGCCACGGCGCGCGCTTGAAGAGCACGAGCAGGTTCTCGTGCAGCGTGTCGGTGCGCACCAGCGTCCCGTCGAGGTCGACGGCGAGCGCCACGTCGGGCGAGTCAGCGGTGAGGGGTGTCTCGGGAAGCATGGGCAACGGGGGCGAAGGCTACCCTGTCGGACCGCTCCTGGGAGCGGGAAGGGCGCGCGGCCCCCCGCCCGCCAGGGCACCGCTCAGTCGAGTCGGGCGATCAGCAGGGTTTGAAGGGGGAGGTTTCGGATGGGTCGGCTGCTCTCGATGCGGTAGCCCGCGTCGTCGAGGAAGCCCTCCACCTCCGCGGGCGTGTAGGCGTCAGCGCCGGAGGTGACGAAGTAGTGCAGGCCGATGAGGGGCGCGGAGCTGGCGGGGTCCTGGATGTCCTCGCGCAGATACTCCAGCACGGCCAACGTCCCCTTGGGGGCCAGCGAGGAGCGGATGCGGCGCAGGAGCGCCACGTTCTGCGCGGGCGTCAGGTGGTGCATCACCTGGAACAGCAGCACGCCGTCATAGAGGCCACCCAGCTCCGCGGAGAGGATGTCCCCGGCCTGATGGGTGACCAGGTGGCTCAGCCCCGCGGAGGCGATGATGTCCCGGCCCACTCGGACGCTGCCTTCCAAGTCCAGCACCGTGGCCTTGAGGCCCCGGTGGCGCAGGCACAGCTCCGCGGCGAACCAACCGTGCGCACCGCCCAAATCCAACAGGTGTCTGGCACCCCGGGGCAGGGGGATGGCGCCGACGACTTCCGGGGCCGCCAGCCGGGCGAGCTGATGCATGGCGTGGATGTAGTCGCGCCAGCGCGGGTCCTCCGGCGCGAAGTCGTGGATGTCCACCGCCTCGCCCGAGCGCACCACGCCCTCCAGCCCCGTCCACCAGTCCCACTGCGCGTAGTTGAACTCCAGGAAGGCGCCCACGTACTTGGGCGAGCGCGGGTCCAGCCACCGCTTGGAGCGCGAAGCCAGCCGGTAGCGGCCGTCGCGCTGACGCTCCACCGCCTCGCACGCCACCAGCGCCTCCAGCAGGGAGCGGGTGCCTTCCGGGGACAGCTTCAGCCGCGCCGCCAGCGCCTCCGACGTGGCCGCGCCGTCCGCCAGCGCGCCGTAGATGCCCAGCCGCACGCCCGCCATCAGCGTGCGCGACGCCATCATCCCGAAGAAGGCATGGGCCAGGGGTTGGGGGGCCAGGTTGAACCAGTCCGCCACTCGCTCCAGCAGGTTGTCCGCCTTGAGCCCCAGCCGCATTCGTGCGCCCCCTAACGCTTCTTCCGGGGGAGGGCCAGGCCGGCCAGTCCCACCATCACCAGCGCGGCCTCCACGCCCATCAGGCAGCCCACCTGCTCCGCCTTGCGAACCCCTGTGTAGCGGCAGGTGCCGTCCTCGCAGGAGAAGCGCGGCGAACAGTCTCCGCTGCTGCGACAGACGGTGTTCACCCGCCCCGTCCCGTCCTCCCCTTCCGGGTTGTCCCGGTCGGGTCCGCCCTCTCCAGTGGATGCGTCCGGGAGGGGGATGATGATGCCTCCGTCCCCCGATGACTGGGCGAGGGCGACGGCGGGCAGCAAGAGGGGGAGGCAGGCCAGCAGAGACAAGCCCTGGGCGCGGACAAGGTGACGAAGGGACATGACGGGGTCGTCACCCTAACCGCCCCGCCGCACAGATGCATCCACCGTGGAAACCGGAACTCGGGGGTAGATTGTCCCACCCCACCGCCTTCATCTGGTAGCGTACGACCCGCGATGGCCGCCCCCAGAATCCTCGTCGTCGATGACAACCCGGAGCTTCTTTCCCTCCTCACGCAGCTGTTCGAGGACGCGGGCTACGAGGTCGTCGGCGCCAGCCGCGGCAGGCAGGCGGTTGACGTCGCTCGGGCCAATCCCCCCGGCGCGGCCGTCTTGGACATCCTGCTGCCGGACATGATGGGCTACCACCTGGCGGACGCGCTGAGGAAGGACAACCCCCAGCTCCCGCTGCTCTTCATCACCGGCGTCTTCAAGGGCGGCAAGCACGCGCTGGAGGCCCGGCAGAAGTACCAGTCCGCCGGCTACTTCGAGAAGCCGTTCGAGGCGCAGAAGCTGCTGGAGGCCGTCACCAAGGTCCTCCCTCCGGAAAAGAAGGCCCCGCCCGCCGGCTCCCTCCAGGACGCCTTCGAGGTGGAGCTGGACATCGACGTGGAGGAGGAGGGCCCCCAGGATGTGATGGAGCTGACGGGCCGCATCAAGGTGACGGGTGGCGGCAACATCACCGCGGAGATTCGCGGCGCCAACCTCACCGCCAGCCCCATGCAGAAGGTGCCGGCCACCCAGGTGCGGCGGCCCACGCCGGGCCATCCGCCGGACTCTCCTCCCGCGGGCTCGGGCGCGCCGGGCAGCCGCCGGGGCGAGCTGAAGGACAACCTGCCCTCGTTGCTCACCGCCTACTACCTCTCCCGTGAGACGGGCGAGCTGGGCATCCAGCGCGGCAAGGTGAAGAAGGTCGTCTACTTCGAGAAGGGCATGCCGGTGTTCGCCCTCTCCAACCTGCTGGCGGACCGCTTCGGGCAGTTCCTCGTCCGCGTGGGGAAGATCAAACCCGAGCAGCTCCAGGACGCCTCCGCCGTGGCGGGAGCGACGAACCGGCGCACCGGCGACGTGCTGGTGGAGCGCGGGCTGCTCAAGGACACCGAGCGGCTCTACTACGTGGGCCAGCAGGTGAAGGCCGTCATCTACTCGCTCTTCGCGTGGGAAGAGGGCACGTATCTGATGAGCTTCCGGGAGAAGGCCAGCTCGGAGTCCATCAAGCTGGACGTGCACCCGGCCAACCTCATCGTCCGCGGCATCAAGAAGCTCTACAAGCCGGAGCGCCTGCGCCGGCTGCTGCAGCCCGAGGACCGGCTCATCCCCGCGGTGGCCCCGGCGTACCAGCTCAACGAAGTGGAGCTGGAGCGGTGGGAAGCGGAGCTGTTGCCCAAGATTGACGGCAACCGGACCGTCGCGGAGCTGCTGGCGTTCGCCAACCGCCCCGAGCACGTCGTCTACGGCTTCCTGGTGGCGATGATGGCGCTGGGCATCCTGGACAAGCGCTCGTAGCGCGTCCGGGTCGCCGGGCGGGCGCCTGCTTGGAGCCTGGGGCGCCCGGGGTGGCTTGGAGCTCGAGCTCAGCCGCCCGTCAGGCGGGAGCCAATCCAGAACAGGCCGAGCGCACCGGAGCCCACGGCGACGACGCGCTGCACCCAGGTGGTGATGCGGTCGTTGAGGCGGGTGAGGCCCTCGGCGAAGAGCAGGCCCACGGTGCCCATGCCGATGAGGATGCCCAGCGCGAAGCCGGGCAGGTACGTCCACGCGGCCAGGCTCATGCTTCCGCCGACGAGCAGCGGGGGCAGGGCGAGCAGCAACGAACGCACGCCGCTGACGGCCATCAGCGCGCCGGCGGCGGTGCTGACGGTGTGCACGTGCTCATGCGGCTCCTTGGAGTGGCCGGGCAGGTGGGGGTGGCCGTGGTTCAGGCTGTTGGGGAACAACAGCGCCGTCACGGCGAGGGCCACCAGCACCGCGCCGCCGAAGATTTCGGCCCAGCGCTCGAAAGTCTCCGAGAGGCCCACGCCGGCCAGGAGGCACAGGGAGGCGATGCCGCCCAGCATGGCCGCGTGCCCCAGCGCGAAGCGGAAGGCGGTGGCGATGGCCGCGCGACGCCGGCCCCCATTCAGGGTTCCGAGCGTGGCCACGGCCGCGCAATGGTCCGGCCCCACGGCGTGGAGCAGGCCCTGGGACAGACCGAGCAGGAAGGCAAGGAGAATGGGCTGCACGACGCGGCACCCTAGCCGCGCTTCCCTCCGGAGGCCAGCAAGAGGTACCTACGCGTCATGTGGACTGCCTTCCGACCGCTGCCGGCCGCGCTTTCACTCGTGTTTTGTTGGGTCCTCTTCACCGGGTGTGACTCGGGGAAGAAGCAATTCCAGGAAGCCAATGCGCAGTACGAGGCGCTGGTGGACCGGGGCGTGCCGCCGACGGACCCGGCGTGGGACGCGGTGGTCGCGTCGCTGGAGAAGGTGCCCGCGAATTCGCGCTCGCGTCCGGAAGCCGACAAGCGTCTTTCGGCCATTCGTGGCCTGCGGGGCAGCCTGCCTCCGCGTCCGTTGGCGACCCCCGGCGCGACGGGGCCCGGCACCAGCGAGGCGGACGTGAAGCGCGCCGCGTGCGAGGCGCTGGCGAAGAAGCTGGGGCAGGCGTCGGACGAGGCCACTCGCGAGCCGCTGCACAAGGCGCTCGAGCAGTGTCACGCGGACCTGGTCCGGCTGGAGGCCAAGAGCCACCCTCCCGGGGAAGAAGGCCACGAGCATGGGAGTCCGCCGCATTGACGCCGTGTGACGTCGCTCACGGATGATTGAGAACACGTCGGGTTTGTGGCTATGGAGCGCGCATGCCCATGCCCCAAGCAGGTGACGCGGCTCCCGACTTCGTGCTTCAGGACCAGGACGGCAACTCCGTGACGCTCTCGCAGCTCGCGGGGAAGAACGTCGTCCTCTATTTCTATCCGAAGGATGACACTCCCGGATGCACCGTGGAGGCGTGCAGCTTCCGCGACGAGCACTCGGTGCTGGAGGCCGCTGGAGCGGTGGTGCTCGGCGTGTCCGCGGACAGCACCGCGAGCCATCGCAAGTTCGCGACCAAGTTCAACCTTCCCTTCCCGCTGCTGGCGGACACCGAGCACCAGGTGTCGGACGCCTACGGCGTCTGGGGGGAGAAGTCGCTGTATGGACGCAAGTTCCTGGGCATCAACCGCGCCACGTTCCTGATTGGACCGGATGGCAAGGTGAAGCAGGTGTGGCCCAAGGTGAAGGTGAACGGCCATGTGGTGGAGGTCCTCGCCGCGCTGGGGGCGAAGCCGAGTGCTCCTGTGTCGGGCGGGTCCGCGTTAGAGGTGGAGGCGGCGGCGCCCGAACTGCCCGCGGCGTCCGTGAAGGACTCGGAGTGGGTAGATGAACTCACTCCGCTCTCGGGCACTCCGTTGACGGCGCCGGCGCAGGTGACGAAGTTCGAGCCCGCGAAGCGGAAGTCCGCGGCGACGAAGGCTCCCGCGAGCAAGGCCGCGTCGCAGGATGAGACCCCGGCCGGAGCGGCTGTCGCGGTGACGACCGCGCCCGAGAAGAAGGCCGCGCCCGCGAAGAAGCCGGCCTCCGAGAAGAAGGCCGCGCCTGTGAAGACCGAGCCTGTGAAGGCCGCGCCCGAGAAGAAGGCCGCGCCCGCGCAGAAGACCTCCGCGAAGAAGGCAGCGCCTGTGAAGAAGGCGGCCGCGCAGAAGACCTCCGCGAAGAAGGCCGAGCCCGTGAAGAAGGCGGCCGCGAAGAAGACCTCCGTGAAGAAGGCAGCGCCTGTGAAGAAGGTGGCCGCGAAGAAGGCCGGGCCCGCGAAGAAGACCTCTGCGAAGAAGGCAGCGCCTGTGAAGAAGGCAGCCGCGAAGAAGGCGTCTGCGAAGAAGGCCACGCCCGCGAAGAAGACCTCCGCGAAGAAGGGGGCCTCGGCGAAGAAGTCCGCTCCCGCGAAGAAGTCAGCTGCGAAGCGGAAGTAGCGGAGCGCTGCCGTGAAGCAGGCCACTTCCCAGATGCGTGGACGCGGCGCCTCAAGCCTCGTCCCCGTATCTGGGGATGTGGCGCCACGGAGCACTGCCTGTGCGGCGACGACCGTCGTACTCGGACGCACGGTGCTTTGAACCAGGCAAGGGAGCAGGGACTCGCCGCGCAAAATTTGCGGCGAGACGCGGGCTTCTGTCCCGAAGAAGTCTCAATCCACCGTGACCATGAAGAAGACGGTGCGCGAGCGCCGAGGAGGGCGTAACTGAGCAAGCGGCCCAAGCGGCCGCCGTGTACCCGCCTCGTGGTTTGGACACCAGACGTGCCCATTCTCCTGGGATGCGGGGGACTTGAAGACAGACATCCGAGGAGTGGGACATGCGCGAGCGGAATTTCCGGCGGTGGGCTCAGGTGGCGGCGTTGACGGTGGGTGTCATGGGCGCGGTGGGCTGCGGTGGCCTGCCCGAGACAGGGGGCAAGCAGCCGGGCGAGAGTCGCGGCGGGCCGTTCGCTCAGCGTGGCATCCAGCCGGATGCGCTCCTGGACATGCAGGGCAACGTGCATCCCGAGAAGTCCCCGCCCTGGTTGATGGTCGCGGACCGGGGCCACAACGGCACCATCAAGGACATTGGCTCCAGCATCGACCCGCGCACGCCCAAGCTGGAGGGACAGCAGAACAAGTCTCTCTGGGACGACAAGGGGAAGATGATGGAGGACCGGTACGGCAGCGAGGGTGGCGCCACCTTCGCGCCGACGGCACAGGGGCTGGGCGGCGAGGATGGCGCGCTTCAGAGCGGCTCGACAGACTTCAACCACGGTTGGGGTTACCGGCCGCTGGGCTGGCAGGACCGCAACGCTCGGCTGCGGCGCTAGGTTCGACTCGGGCGGACGGCTGATTCTTCGCCGGCATCCGCGTACGAGGATGGGTATCCATCCCTCTGGGGCCTGAATGGCTCGCCGGAGGGATGGACACATGAACCAGGGAAACATTCGCCGCTGGCTCCTACCCGGCGCGCTGGCCGTGGCTTCGTTGGTGGGCACGGCGTGTCACCGGGAGGAAGAGCGCGTCCGTCGGGAGATTCCCAGGACGGGCGGCCCCTATCAGGGCGTCGCCAATGACTCGCAGCCCTTGAGCAGCTTCGGCCCGGGAACGGGTGGCTCGGGCACGCCCGACATCGCGCCCGTGCAGGACATCGTGGGCACGAACCTGCCGCCCACGGCGGTGGGCAATGTCCCTCCGCGTGTGGAGCCCGGCATCGCCGCGGGCTCACCGACAGCGATTCAGAAGGAGCAGCAGGAGCAGGACGCACCGCCCCAGGGTGCCCCACCCGCGAAGAACACGACGGATGGAACGTCGGCCCCGAAGCCAGGGGATGCTCCTCCACGCGAGGACTCCCAGGTGCCGCACTAGCTGCTCGGTGCACGGGGCCGGTGCCCCGTGGCGCTCAGCGAGACGCGAGCATGACCTCGGTGGGGTCCTTGCCCGCGAAGGCGCTGTCGAGCCCCTTGGCGAGCGCGTGATGCTCGGCGCCTCCCAGGGTGGCAAGCCGGTCCTCCGCCGGGTGCGCGAAGCGCGCGGCGAGCACATCGAGCCTGCGGTGCGCCTCGGTGATGCGTTCGCGCGGAATCCTGCCGGACTCCACCGCCTTCACCACGGCCTCGATGGCGCGACGCTGCACCTCCGCGTGGTGGCACACGAGGAACAGGTCCACGCCCGCGAGCGTGCCCTGCACCGCCGCCTCCTCCACCGTGTAGTGGTCCGCGATGGCCTTCATCTCCAGGTCGTCGCTGACGAGCACGCCGTCAAAGCCCAGCTCCTCGCGCAGCACCCCCGTGAGCACGCGCTCGCTCATCGTCGCGGGCACGCCCTTGTCCAGCGCGTCGAACAGGACATGGGCCGTCATCAGCGAGGCCAGCCGCGCCTGCGCGAAGGCCCGGAAGGGCACCAGCTCCACACGCCGCAGCCGCTCCAAATCATGCGCCAGCCTGGGCAGCGTCAGATGGCTGTCCGTGGTCGTGTCACCATGCCCGGGGAAGTGCTTGCCGCAGGAGGCGATGCCACCGGCCTCCAGGCCCCGCGCGAGCGCCACACCCAGCCGCGCCACCTCCTCCGCGTCCCGGCTGAAGCTCCGGTCCCCAATGACGGGATTGGCCGGGTTGGTGTCCACATCCAGCACCGGCGCGAAATCCCAGTCGAAGCCCACCGCGCGCAGCTCGTGCGCCAGCAGCCGCCCCACGCGCTCCACCAACCGGGCGTCCCCGCGCTGTCCCAGCTCGCGCATCGGGGGCAGGGCGGTGAACGGCGCCCCGCGCAGCCGCGCCACCCGTCCTCCCTCCTGGTCCACCGAGAGGATGAAGGGCCGACCCGCGCGCGTCTTCAGCTCGCGGCACAGCGTCGCCGTCTCCTGCGCCGTACCCACGTTGCGCTTGAAGAGGATGGCGCCATAGACGCCGTCATCCATCAGGGCCGCCAGGTCGGCGTCGATGCGAGTCCCAGGAAAGCCCACCATGAACAGGCGGGCGCAGTCGCGGTAGAGGGCGGAGGCGGTCACGGGACGCAGTGTCGCAGAACCCGGGCCTCAGCTGGATACCGTTCCTTCGCGGTCCGCACCGGGCGTCGTCTGCCCGTCACCTCCCGGGGCGGTCATGTCCGCTGGCCGCCATCCCGGTCCGCCCGGGGCAGGGGTCGCCCGGCTCCTCCACGTGGCTTCCGGCGGGCTCCTCGCATCGTCATGTTGAGGCACGGCGGCGAGGCGCCAGCGCGGGATGCCAGGGCGCCTGCCCGTCCACCTGTCGGGGGAGCACGGGACGATGATTCAAATCGAGCGGGTGTATCACCACCTGGAGCCGCACGACTCGGAGGGGGCTCGCTTCCTCGTCGAGCGACTGTGGCCGCGAGGTATCAAGAAGACCCACCTGAAGCTGGATGGCTGGCTCAAGGACGTGGCGCCCAGCACGGAGCTTCGCAAGTGGTACGGCCATGAGCCCGCGCGCTGGGAGGAGTTCCAGCGCAGGTACGCCCAGGAGCTGCGGGAGCATCGCGAGGCCCTGGCGCCGCTCGTCGAGGCGGCCCGACGGGGAGACGTGACGCTGCTGTTCAGCGCGCGGGACGAGGACCACAACAGCGCCGTCGTCCTGAAGGCGCATCTGGAGCGCGGGCTGCGTCCAGCCAGGCGGCGCTCGCGCCAGCACCCGACGGTGCATTGACACAGGGGCTTGTTCCGCCACGGACGGCTGCTACAAGGGCCCCGGGATTCCGAGGCACCTTCCGCGCCTCCGTTCAATCGAGGCCCTGATGGATTTCGCCACGCTCGAGCTGTCTCCACCCTTGCTCCAGGTCATCGCCGAGCTGGGTTTCCAGGCCGCCACGCCCATCCAGGCGCAGAGCATCCCCGTGTTGCTCAAGGGCAAGGACCTGGTCGGCCAGGCGCGCACCGGCAGCGGCAAGACGGCGGCCTTCGCGCTGCCCATGCTCCAGCACGTCCAGCTCCAGGACCGACGCCTGCAGGGGCTGGTGCTCTGCCCCACGCGAGAGCTGTGCGCCCAGGTGGCGGGAGAGATTCGCAAGCTGGGGCGCCGGCTGCCGGGCCTTCAGATATTGGTGCTGGCGGGCGGCCAGCCCATCCGGCCGCAGTTGGAGGCGCTGGAGAAGGGCGTGCACATCGCGGTGGGGACGCCCGGCCGGGTGATTGATGTGCTGGAGCGCGAGGCGCTGGAGACGAAGCGCCTGGGCACGGTGGTGCTGGACGAGGCGGACCGGATGCTCGACATGGGCTTCCGCGAGGACATGGAGCGCATCATCGGCGCGATGCCGTCACGGCGTCAGACGGTGCTCTTCTCCGCGACGTTCCCTCCGGACATCGCGGCCCTGAGCCGCGCGTTCCAGAAGGACCCCGTGCGAGTGACGGTGGAGGACACCGAGGCCACGCCCGCGATTCGTCAGGTCCGCTACGACACGAAGCCCGAGGACAAGACCCAGCAGTTGCTGCGCGTGCTCCGGCTCTACCAGCCGTCCTCCGCCATCGTCTTCTGCAACCACAAGGCGACGGTGGTGGAGCTGACGAAGGCGCTCTCCGACGCGGGCGTCAGCGTGGACGGACTCCAGGGGGACCTGGAGCAGTTCGAGCGGGACCGGGTCATGGCGAAGTTCCGCAACCTCACCACGCGGGTGCTCGTCGCCACGGACGTGGCGGGGCGAGGCATCGACGTGGAGGCGCTGGACGCCGTCGTCAACTTCGACATGCCCTTCCAGCCGGAGCCGTACGTGCATCGCATCGGACGCACGGGACGCGCGGGGCGCACGGGGCTCGCGATTGCCCTGGTGGCGCCGAACGACAAGCGCAAGGTGGAAGAGATTGAGCAGTCGCTGGGCCTGAAGCTGGAGCCGGGCGACGCGGCGGAGCTGGAGGCCGCGGCGTCGAAGCCGGGTTCGCTCGGCTCGGATTGGGAGACGCTCTACATCTCCGCCGGGCGCAAGGACAAGATGAGGCCGGGAGACATCCTCGGCGCGCTGACGGGTGAGGCGGGTGGCTTCGCCGCCACGGACGTCGGCAAGATTGAAATCCAGGACCACATCTCCTACGTCGCCGTCGCGCGCCGCGTGATCAAGGTGGCCTTCCAGCGCTTGAGCGAGGGCAAGATCAAGGGCCGCAAGCACAAGATTGAGCGCGTGAAGTAGCCGCCCGCGGAGAACGAACCCGCACGCGGAACGGGCCAGGCCCGCACCTTCTGGCCCTCCCACCCGCGACGGGTGACTCCGTCATGCGGGAATCCTCCAGTGCTGAGTGGCTTGCCGCTTCTGGGCGGGATGCCTCCCGTGGAGGTTCGCCGCGCCAGGGCAGCACCCTGCCGTGCGGTGGCGCCGAGGACCGGTGCCCTCACGGCGCATGACCTGATGCGGGCTCGTGCCTCGCACGACCTGGGAACGAGGTGGATGGCCCGGGCCGTGTCACGTGTCGCGGCGGGGTGACGGGACTCCCCGCTTCCAGCCCGCATGAATTTGTGGCGTCCGTGCATCAGCTTCGAGTCTTTGCGATGGCTGTCTGACGAATGCCAGGTAAAGGCAATCGCGAGAGGGCGTCGCTCTGCCGACACGATGAAATTTCTATGAGTGTGTTGCCCGGCCCGAGGACCGCGTGACGGCCTTCGTTCGTGGCGCTCTCGAGAAGGCAGGTCGAATTTCCTGGACGCGGCGGTGTCCACCGTCTGCCTGTCCTGTGCGGGTATCTCCGAGGGCGCAAGTCATGGATGGCAGTTGTGCAATGTTTTTGCCCGACGAGAGACGCCAGACTCGCCTCGTGGTTGTCTGACTGGGGTCATCAGGCAAATTCATACAGACGTGGCCCCATTTGTTGGGGGGCCACGGTTTTCGCAACCCTGTTTTGTTTTCCAGCAAAACAGGCGGTGCCGCTTTATGACTTGCAACGCACGACAATCTTTGGCATCTATTTTTCCCGCATCGCGTCAAATAGAGGGGAAACGGGTTATGCCAGTTTACGTCTCGCTTTCCAGGAAAACGTCATTGGCTTGCGGGCGCGCGAGTTAGAGGTTCCAGTGTCAGCGAACGATAGTGTGGTGAAGGACGGCCTGGCTGGGATCCAGGCGCGTCTGGCCCGTGTGCTTGCACAACGGTTGGGAGTCGATGCGCGCCAGTTGGACGTGCGCGAGAGCTTCAGCAGGTATGGGCTGGACTCCGTGATGGCCACGGGTTTCATCGCGGAGTTGGGAGCGATGCTCGGGCGGCCGTTGTCACCCACGCTCGCCTGGGAATTCCCTACCCTGGAGTCCCTGGCCGCGCACCTCTCTGGAGCGCGGGCTCGCCCGACCTCGCAGGTCCTTCCCAGACACTCGATGGGGGATGAGCCCATCGCGGTGATTGGCATGGCGTGCCGTCTTCCCCAGGCCCCCAATCCAGAGGCGTTCTGGCGTCTGCTCGCGGGCGGGACGAATGCCATCTCCGAGGTCCCCGCCGAGCGATGGGACGTCAACCGTCTTTATGATCGCGACCCCGCGGCTCCCGGCAAGGTGACCTCCCGCTGGGGCGGGTACCTGGACCGGGTGGATGGGTTTGACCCGCTCTTCTTTGGCATCTCACCCAAGGAAGCGCTCCACATGGACCCGCAGCAGCGGCTCATGCTGGAGCTGACCTGGGAGGCATTGGAGGATGCGGGCATCCCAGCGGACCGGCTGCGGGGCTCGCCCACGGCTGTCATGTTCGGCGCCGTCTGGATGGATTACGAGGCGCAGCTGCAGCGGCTCGGCTTGCGGCGCATCTCTTCGTACACCGCCACGGGTTACCACCACAGCATCGTCGCCAACCGCATTTCCTACGTCCTGGGTTTGCGGGGGCCGAGTCTGTCCATGGACTCGGCGTGCTCGTCTTCACTGACGGCGGTGCATCTGGCCTGTGAGAGTCTTCGCAGGGGCGAGTCGACCCTGGCCCTGGTGGGCGGCGTGAACCTGACGCTCGCGCCCGACAGCACGGTCGCCCTGTCCAAGCTCGGCGCCCTCTCTCCGGACGGTCGCTGCTACACCTTCGATGCTCGCGCCAACGGGTTCGTACGGGGCGAGGGGGGCGGTGTGGTCGTGCTCAAGCCCCTCTCCCAGGCTCTCGCGGATGGCGACTCCATCTGCTGTGTCATCCGAGGCAGCGCCCTCAACAACAACGGTGGAAGCAACGGCCTCACCGCGCCCAACACCAGCGCCCAGGCGGAGGTGATTCGCCAGGCCTGCGCTCGCGCGGGGGTCGCGACGACCGACGTGCAGTACGTCGAGGCGCATGGCACCGGCACGCAGCTCGGTGACCCGATGGAGGCCCGCGCGCTGGGCGAAGTGCTCGGTGAGGGGCGGCCCGTCGACAAGCCCCTTCACATCGGTTCGGCCAAGACGAACGTCGGCCACCTGGAGGCCGCCGCGGGCATCACCGGGCTCATCAAGGTCGCCCTGTCCATCCGGCACCGGGCGCTCCCTCCGAGCCTCCACTTCGAGACGCCCAATCCGCTCATCCCTTTCGAGGCGCTGCGGCTGGAGGTCCAACACACCCTGACGGATTGGCCGGAGCCGGACCGGAAGCTCCTCGCGGGGGTCAGCTCCTTCGGCTTCGGCGGCACCAACTGCCACGTCCTGCTCGAGGAGCCGGACGCGCCCCGAGCCGAACTCGTGCGCGTGTCGGCGGAGAGTCCGGAGGCGCTCCGGGCCGCGGCGCAGCGGCTGTTCGAGCGTCTGGACGGCGCCATCCACCAGCCCTGGTCCGAGCTGCTGCGCTCGGCGGCGGACGAAGACGGGGCGCACGCGCATCGCCTGGCGATGACGGTCCGGTCGCGCAAGGACCTGCGCGCGAGCCTCCAGGCCTTCCTGTCCGGAGAGGCCCGGGCGGGCGTGTGCGTGGGCAGCGTGGGGCCCGAGCACGGCTGGAAGCCGGTCTTCGTCTTCTCCGGCCATGGCGCGCATTGGCCCGGCATGGGGTTGTCCCTCATGCGCACCGAGCCGGTGTTCCGGGCCGTGCTGATGCGGTGTGAGCGGCTCATCCAGCAGAACGTGGGCTGGTCGCTGCTGGAGGTGCTGGGCGCGGAGGACTCGGCGGCGCGGCTGAAGCGAATCGACCTCGCGCTGCCCGCCATCGTCGTCCTGGAGATGGCCCTGACGGCGCTCTGGCGCTCCTGGGGCGTCGAGCCCGCGATGGTGATGGGGCACAGCATCGGCGAGGTGGCTGCGGCCCATGCCGCGGGCATCCTGGGCCTGGAGGACGCCGTTCGCGTCGTCTGCTTCCAGAGCCGGCAGATGCACCGGCGCAGCGGCGAGGGCGCGATGGCGCTCGTGGCCGTGCCCTGGGCCGAGGCCGCCGAACTGCTGGTGGGCTACGAGGGGCGGCTGGACCGCGCCATCGACTCCGGCCCGGACTCGACGGTGCTGTCGGGGGAGCCCGCGGCGCTCGCCGAGGTGCTCGCCGCCCTGCAGGCGCGTGGCGTGTTCTGCCGCCAGGGAGACATCGACGTGGCGGCGCACAGCCACCAGATGGACGTGCTGGGTGAGGTGCTCATCGAGGAGCTGCGGGGAATTCGTCCCGCGTCCGCGCGCCTCCCCATGGTGTCCGGTGTCACCGCCGCGGTGCTGGAGGGTGCTCAGGCCGATGCCCCCCACTGGCAGAAGAACATCGCGATGCCCACGCTCTTCACGGGCGTGCTCACCCACGCGCTTGGCGAGGGGCACCGCGTCTTCCTGGAGGTGGGCCCCCACGCGATTCTCAAGCACCCCATCGAGTCGACCCTGCGCCACGCCGGCCAGCCGGGGCTGTTCGTCCCCACCCTGCGTCGACAGGAGGACGCGCGGGGCACGATGCTCGACACCCTGGGCGTCCTGTACGTCCACGGCCAGCCGGTCCGCTGGGAGTCGGTTTCCAGGGGGAGCGTGGAAGAGGGCGAGGCTTCGGCGCGGGTGCTGCCCCTGTCGGCCCGAAGCCCCGACGCCCTGACGTCCCTGGCCTCCGCCTTCCGTGACGTGCTGGGCGAGGCCTCCGGTGCGTCGCTCGAGGACCTCACCTACACGGCAGGCGTGCGCCGCGGTCAGCTTTCGCACCGTCTGGCGGTGGTGGGTGGCTCGCGGCGGGAGATGGCGGAGGCGCTGGAGGCCTTCGCGCGTGGCGAAGCCCATCCGGGCGTGAGCCACGGGAAGGTGAGTCCGGAGGGGAAGGCCAAGGTGGCGTTCGTCTTCCCCGGTCAGGGCTCGCAGTGGCTGGGCATGGGCCGCCAGCTCCTCGCCGAGGAGCCTGTGTTCCGCGAGGCCATCGAGGACTGCGAGCGCGCGATGCGGCCCCATGTGGACTGGTCGCTCACCGAGGAGCTCCTCGCCGAGGAGCCTTGCTCGCGCCTCCAGGACATCGACGTCGTGCAGCCGGTGCTGTTCTCGATGCAGGTGGCGCTGGCCGCGCTGTGGCGCTCGCGGGGAATCACGCCGGATGCGGTGGTGGGCCACAGCATGGGCGAGGTGGCCGCGGCGCACGTGGCCGGCACGCTGAGCCTGGAGGACGCGGCGCGCATCATCTGCCTGCGCAGCCAACTGCTTCGCGGCAAGAGCGGGCAGGGGGCCATGGCCGTGGTGGAGCTTGGCCTGGAGGAGGCCCGCGCGGCCCTGACGGGCTACGAGACGCGGCTCTCCGTGGGGGTGAGCAACAGCTCGCGCTCGACGGTGCTCTCCGGTGACACGGAGGCCCTGGAGGCGCTGCTGCCCACGCTGGAAGGGCGGGGCATCTTCTGCCGCCGGGTGAAGGTGAATGTCGCCTCACACAGTCCTCAGATGGACTCGCTGAAGGACGACCTCCTGCGTGTGCTGGAGGGCCTCGCGCCCCAGCCCGCGCCGGTGCCCATCTACTCCACTGTCACGGGGCAGACGAGCGACGGGGGCGACTTCCATCCGGCCTACTGGGTCCGGAACCTGCGCGAGCCGGTGCTGTTCCACGGCGCCGTCGAGCAGCTCTTGGAGGACGGCTACAGCGTGTTCCTGGAGGTGAGCCCGCATCCGGTGCTGCTCGCGCCCATCGAGGAGACGCTGCGCGAGTCGAAGCGGGAGGCCCTCGCGCTCGCGTCGCTGCGGCGACAGATGCCTGAGCGGCGCAGCCTCCTGGAGTCGCTCGCGGCGCTGTACGCCTGGGGGTGCTCCGTCGACTGGTCGTCGCTGCACCCTTCGGGTGGGCGGGTCGTCGCGCTGCCTGGCTACCCGTGGCAGCGGGAGCGCTACTGGCTGATGGACGAAGCGGAGGCGGACCCGGAGCTCAGGGGCTCCGGGGATGAGGGCCGCGCGGGACATCCCCTGCTCGGCGCTTCGCTGTCCTCCTCCGTGCAGCCCGGCACCCACTTCTGGGAGCGGAGCGTGAGCACGGCGGCGTTCCCGTATCTCTCCGACCACTGCGTCTGGGGGGACGTCGTCTTCCCGGGCGCGGCCTATCTGGAGCTGGCGCTCTCCGCCGGAGCGGAGGTGCTGGGTGAGGCGGGGCTCGTGCTCGAGAACGTCTCCCTCAGCGAGATGCTCGCGCTCAAGCCGGCGGAGTCGCGGCGCGTGCAGGTGGTGCTGAACGAGGAGGAGGCGGGGCATGCCTCCTTCCAGATTTCCAGCCGCGCCGAGGGCGACGCGGGCTGGCGCAAGCATGCGGCGGGGCGCCTGCGCCGTGAGGAACACGCGGCCACGAGGCCCGTCTCCGAGCCTCCCGAGTCACTGCGGCAGCGGCTCCCCGTGGAGCTCTCCTCCGAGGCCCACTACCAGCGCAGGCAGGAGCAGGGGCTCATGTACGGCCCCACGTTCCAGGGCCTGCGGCGGCTGTGGCGAAGCGAGCGTCAGGGATTGGGACGTGTGGAGCTTCCCGAGCAGGTGGCCGCCGAGAGCGGAGCGTACCGGCTTCATCCCGCGCTCCTGGACGCGAGCCTCCAGGTCGCGGTGGAGCTGATTGCGTCCGTGGCGGAGGCGTCGGCCGTGGCGCCCACCTATGTGCCGGTGGGACTGGGCCGGGTGCGGCTCTTCCAGCGGCCTGGGCGCGCGGTGTGGGTCCACGTGACTGCCGTGGGCGACGGGGCGGCGAACGAGCGGGAGCGCTCCTTCGACCTGCGGCTCCTGGATGACCAGGGACAGGTGCTGCTGGAGCTGGACGAGCTGCGCCTGTACCGGCTCGACGCGGGCGTCGCGGCCCGCAAGGCGCTCGGTGAGTGGCTCTACCAGGTGGACTGGGAGAAGCAGCCCCTGCCGGTGGAGCCGACGTGGCCGGAGCGCACACCGGGAAGCTGGTTGATTCTCGGTGACCAGGGGGGCGTGGGGCTGGCGCTGTCCACCCTGCTGCGAGCGCGCGGGGAGACGTGCGTGCTCGTCGTCCCTGGAGAGACGTATCGGCTCACGGGGCCGGGGCGCGCCGAAGTGGACCCCCGGAACGCGGAGCACCTGCGCCGGCTGCTCGGGGAAGCGCTGGAGGCCGGGACGCCTCCTTGCCGCGGGGTGGTGCACCTGTGGAGCCTCGATGTCGCCGCGAATGACGCGCTCACGCCGCGGGCGCTGGAGGACTCGCGCCGGTCCACCACCACCAGCGTGCTGCACCTGACGCAGGCGCTCTCCCAGGTGGGCTGGAGGGATGCTCCCCGCCTCTGGCTGACCACGCGGGGCGCGCGGTCCGTCGGCGGGTCGCCGGAGCGCGTCGCGGTGGCGCAGGCGCCGCTCTGGGGCTTGGGACAGGTGCTGGCCGTGGAGCAGCCGGACCTGCGCTGCACGCGCGTGGATGTCGAGGGCGGTGTGGACGCCTGCGCCGACGCGCTCCTCCGCGAGCTGTCGTCCACGACGTTCGAGGACCAGTCCGCCTGGCGCGGTGGCACGCGCTTCGTGGCGCGGCTGTCCAGGGCCCCGGACGCGCTGGTCGCTCGGGAGCCCTCGACGCTGCTTCGCGACGACGGCACCTATCTCATCACGGGTGGACTCGGCGGACTGGGGCTCGAAGTCGCCCGCTGGCTCGTCTCCCATGGGGCGCGTCACCTGCTCCTGCTGGGGCGCCGTGCTCCCACCGAGGCCACCGAGCACATACTCACGGAGCTGCGCCAGACGGGCGCGCGCGTGGAGTCCTTCCAGGCGGATGTCGCCGTCGCGGATGACGTGGCGCGAGCGCTGGCCCGGGTGGACGAGGCGATGCCACCGCTGCGCGGCGTGTTCCACGCGGCGGGGCTCCTCGAGGATGGCCTGCTGCTCAACCTCACCGAGGAGCGCTTCGCCGCGGTGATGGCCCCCAAGGTCCTGGGGACCTGGAACCTGCACGCCCAGACGCACCACCTGCCGCTGGAGCACTTCGTGCTCTTCTCCAGCGTGGCCGCCTCGCTGGGCACGCCGGGGCAGGCGAACTACGCCTCCGCCAACGCGTTCATGGACGCGCTGGCCCATGACCGCCGCGCGCGGGGACTGGCCGCGCTGAGCATCAACTGGGGAACCTGGACGAGCGTCGGGCTCGCGGCGGCGCAGTCCAACCGGGGTGAGCGGCTCGAGGCCCGGGGCCTGCGGGGCATGTCTCCGGACAAGGCGCTCAGCGTGCTCGGCATGTTGATGGGACAGACGCGGCCACAGCTCAGCGTGATGTCGTTCGACGCGAGGCAGTGGCTGGGCTTCTACCTGTCCGCGGCGCAGTCGCCCTACTTCACCCGGCTCGCCCAGGAGCCTTCTGCCCGGCCCTCCGTGAGCGCGGGACGGAGCCGGATTCGCGAGCAGCTCTTCGCCGCTCGTGCCTCCGAGCGCCGGGCCCTGCTGGATGGCCACCTGCGCGAGCTGGTGGGTGGCGTGCTGCGCATGGCGCCCGCGCGCATCGACCCGAGGACGCCCTTGATGAACCTGGGGCTCGACTCGCTGATGAGCATGGAGATTCGCAACCGCCTGGAGGCGGCGCTCGGGCTGAAGCTCAGCGCGACGGTGGTGTGGACCTATCCGACGGTGGCCACGCTCACGCCCTTCCTGGCGGAGAAGCTGGGGCTTCCGCTCGAGGACCGGGCTCCGGAGCCACTGGACGAAGCGGCGCCGCCGGCCATCGCCGAGGCGAGTGCGATTGACGAGATGTCCGAAGAGGAAGTCGAGCGGCTGTTCGCTCAGCGCATGGGGCAGGGCACATGACGAGCTTCGCGGAGAAAATCGCGCAGTACTCCCCCAAGCGGCTCGCGCTGCTCGCGATGGACCTCAAGTCCCGCCTGGACGCGGTGGAGGGCACCCGCTCGGAGCCGGTGGCCATCATCGGCATGGGGTGCCGTTTCCCGGGTGGAGGCAAGGACCCGGAGTCGTACTGGAACCTCCTGCGCGATGGCGGGGACGCCGTCACCGAGGTGCCCTCCTCGCGGTGGACGCGTGAGGAGATGGCGCGGATGGACCCCGAGGCCCTGGAGAAGTTGGGGGCGCGGTGGGGGGCCTTCATCCAGGACGTGGACCAGTTCGATGCGGACTTCTTCGGCATCTCGCCGCACGAGGCGCACCGGATGGACCCGCAGCAGCGCATCCTCCTGGAGGTCGCCTGGGAAGCGCTGGAGGACGCCGGGCAGGACATGTCGCGGCTCGCGGGCAGCCGCACGGGCGTGTTCATCGGGGTGTACAGCGACGACTACGCGTTGCTCCAGGTGGGCAACCCGTCCGCGCGTGACTCCAGCAGCGTGACGGGCGCCATCAACTGCGTGGTGCCGGGGCGCCTGTCCTACCTCCTGGACTTCCAGGGCCCCTGCCTGACCGTGGACACCGCGTGCTCCTCGTCCCTGGTGGCGCTGCATCTGGCCGCGCAGAGCCTGCGGAACCAGGAGTGCTCGATGGCGCTGGCGGGCGGCGTCAACCTCATCCTCTCGCCGCTCTCCTCGAGCAGCGTCTCCAGGGCCCAGGCGCTGTCGCCGGATGGGCGCTGCAAGACCTTCGACGCGCGCGCCAACGGCTTCGTGCGCGGCGAGGGCTGTGGCGTGGTCGTCCTCAAGCGACTGTCGGATGCCATCGCCGCCAAAGACCCCATCCTGGCGCTCGTGCGGGGCTCGGCCGTCAACCAGGACGGCAAGTCGGCGGGGCTGACGGCGCCCAACGTGCTCGCCCAGAAGGCGCTCATCCGTCAGGCGCTCCAGAGCGCGAACCTGGAGCCCGCCGACATCGACTGCGTCGAGGCGCACGGGACGGGGACGTCGTTGGGTGACCCCATCGAGATGGAGGCGCTCCACGAGGTCTACGCCAGCGGCAGGTCCGCGCGGCAGGCGCTCGTCGTGGGCGCGGCGAAGACGAGCATTGGCCACCTGGAGTCGGCCGCGGGAATCGCCGGCATCATCAAGATGGTCCTCTCGCTGCGGCACGAGGCCGTTCCGCCGCTCACGCACTTCCAGCGGCTCAACCCGCGAATCGACTTCACCGGCGAGTCCATCACCCTCCCGACGTCACTCCACCCGTGGCCCGTCCAGGCCGAGCGCAAGCGCCGGGGCGCGGTCAGCTCGTTCGGCATCAGCGGGACGAACGCGCACGTGATTCTCGAGGAGCCGCCCGCGCCCGTGGCCGCGCCGTCCCAGCGCTCGGAGGGTGCCCACCTGCTGCCCCTGTCGGCGCGCTCGCCCGCCGCGCTCCAGGCCCTGGCGCGCGGTTATGCAAGCCTCCTCGTGGCGTCGCCGGACGTGTCGCTCCGGGACGTCTGCTACACGGCCTCGCTGCGGCGCACCCACCAGGAGTACCGCCTGTCCGTCGCGGGCGACTCCCCGGCCGCCATCGCCGAGAAGCTCCAGGACCTCGCCTCGTCGGGCGTCACCGCCGCCATGAAGGGCACGGACGAGCGGCCCAAGGTGGCCTTCGTGTTCCCGGGCCAGGGCTCGCAGTGGCACGGCATGGGTCGTCAGCTCCTCGACCAGGAGCCTGTCTTCCGCGATGCGCTCGAGCGCATCGACGCGGCCATGCGCCCCCATGTGTCCTGGGGGTTGCTCGACGTGCTCCGGGCGCCCTCCGAGTCGTCGCGCCTGGGGGAAATCGACGTCGTGCAGCCGGTGCTGTTCGCCATGGCCGTGGCGCTGTCGGCCCTCTGGCGCTCCTGGGGAATCGAGCCGGACGCGGTGGTGGGGCACAGCATGGGCGAGGTGGCCGCGGCGCATGTGGCGGGCGCGCTCACCCTGGAGGATGCGGCGGCCATCATCTGCCTCAGGAGCAGGCTGCTCAAGCGCATCAGTGGCCAGGGCGCGATGCTGGCGACGGAGCTGTCCCTGGCGGACGCGCGCAAGGTCCTGGTGGGGCATGAGCAGCGCGTGGCCATCGCGGTGAGCAACAGCCCGACGTCCACGGTGCTGTCCGGCGATGCGGTGACGCTCGAGGAGCTTCGCGGGTCGCTCGAAGCCCGCAACGTGTTCTGCCGCTGGGTGAAGGTGGACGTGGCCTCTCACAGCCCGCAGGTCGACTGCCTGCGAGAAGAGCTGCTCTCCGTCCTCTCCTCGGTCCGGCCGCGCTCCGCCTCGGTGCCCATCGTCTCGACGGTGACGGCCACCGGCTGTGATGGCTCGGGCTTCGATGCGGCGTACTGGGTGCGCAACCTGCGTGAGCCGGTGCTCTTCTCCTCGGCCGTGCTCGGCCTGGTCGAGGGCGGGCACACCGTGTTCTTGGAGATGAGCCCGCATCCGATTCTGCTGCCCGCCGTCGAGCGGTGCATGCAGCACGCAGGACGCGAAGGGGTGACGGCGCCTTCCCTGCGCCGCGAGGAGTCCGAACGCACGGTGATGCTGGAGTCCGTGGGCACGCTGTACCGCGCGAGCTGCCCCGTGGCGTGGACGCGGCTGTTCCCGGAGGGCGGACAGGTCGTCCCGCTGCCCACGTATCCCTGGCGGCACAAGCGGTACTGGCTCGACGCGGTGGCGACGCCCGTCGTCTCCATCGCCGAGCAGGTGACGTCCCTGAAGGGCCGACCGGTCCGTGTCGCGCATGGAGTGGATGGCCAGATTTTCGAGCTGGAGCTGAGCAGCACCTCCCTGCCGTGGCTGGGGGCGCACCGGCTGGGCGGCGTCGCCGTGGTCCCTGCCTCGGCCCTGGTCGAACTCGCGCTGAGCGCCGCGTCCGAGTCGCTGGGCTCGGGCGCCCGGGAGCTCTCCGACGTGGAGTTCGAGCGCGCGCTGGTGCTGACGGAGTCTTCACGGCGCATCGTGCAGGTCCACCTCTCCTCGGCTTCGGAGGGGCGGCACATGTTCCATCTCCACAGCCGGGCGGTGGACGGAGCCGCGTCCGAGACGGAGTGGGTGCGGCACTGCCGGGGTCAGGTCCGGCCGCTGGGGGTGCTCACGGGAGTGCCGGACGTCATCGAGGCGGTGCGCTCACGCTGCGCACAGCACGTCCAGGGCGCGGCCATCTACGAGGAGCTGGAGCGCAGCGATGTCCAGTACGACGCGCCGCTGCGGACGCTGAGCGAAGCCTGGAGGCGGCCCGGTGAGGCGCTCGGGCGCGTGGTGATGGGACCGGAGCGGATGCAGGAGTCCGCGCGCTACCAGCTCCACCCGGCGCTGCTGGACGCGGGGCTCCAGACCCTGGCGCTCGCCCTCGCGGCGGAGCCCGAGAAGGCCGCGCTGTTCATGCCCCTGAGCCTCGAGTCGTTCGAGTGCCTTCCGGGCCGCGCGGACGTGCAGTGGGCCCATGTGTCCATCGAGCCCACGGCCCGCTCCGAGGAGCGCGTGGGGACGCTGACGTTGCTGGATGCCGCCGGTCGCCCGGTGGCCGTGGCGCGCGGGGTGCGGCTGCGGCGCGTGGCGACGGAGCGGCTGTTGGAAGTGCTGGGCGAGGTTCGCACCCAGGACTGGTTCCATGACGTGACGTGGGAGCCCAGGCCGGTGTGCGTGGCCCCGCCTGTGCCCGCGGACTGGCTGGTGTTCGTCGATGGTGGGGGCTGGGGCGCCGGGCTCGTGGAGGCGCTGCGTCGCCAGGGTGCTTCGCCTGTCACCGTGACCTCGGGAGGCGGATTCCAGCGGCTGGATGCACGGCGCTTCGTGGTGGACCCGAAGCGGCCGGAGGACATGGAGCGTCTGCTGCGCGAGTTGCCCGCGCTGCCCTCGGGACACGAAGGCCGTGCGCTCTTCCTGTGGGGCCTCGACGCGGTGCTCGACGAGCAGACGGGGACGCCGGAGTCCTCCGTGGCCGCGCTGCACCTGGTGAAGGCGCTCATGGGCTCACCTGGCCGCGCGCGGCTCTGGATGGTCACTCGGGGCGCACAGGTCACCGGCGTGGGCGACGAGCGGGTGTCGCTGGCCCAGGCGCCGCTGTGGGGCATGGGTCGCAGCGTGTCCCTGGAGCAGCCCGGAGTATGGGGAGGCCTCATCGACCTGTCGCCGGAGCGTCATCCCGAGGAGGCGCTGGCGGTGCTTCGCGAGGTCTCCGCGTTCGGCGTGGATGGCGAGGACCAGCTCGCGCTCCGCGAGGGGCGTTCGCTGGTGGCCCGTCTCACTCGTGGCCGGGTGACGGCACCCACGGAGCCGCTGAGGCTGCGCCAGGACGCGACCTACCTCGTCACGGGTGGGCTCGGCGGACTGGGCCTGAAGGTGGCGCGGTGGTTGGTGGAGCGGGGCGCGCGGCACCTCGTGCTGCTGGGCCGTGGGGGGCTGTCGGGCTCCGGCGACGCGGCGTCGGAGCGGCGCCGTGAGGCACTCGAGTCGCTCCGGGCACTCGGTGCGACTGTCACCGCGCTGGCCGCCGACGTGGCGGACCGGGAGCGGATGGCGACGCTCCTGCGCGAGACGGCCGAAACGCTTCCTCCGCTGCGTGGGGTGATTCACGCCGCGGCGCTCCTGACGGAGCGACGGCTGGAGGACCTGGACCTCACGGCGATGACGGCGATGCTGCGGCCGAAGGTGCTCGGCACCTGGGTGCTTCATGAGCTGACTCGCGGGTTGGCGCTCGACTTCTTCGTGATGTTTTCGTCGACGTCGACCTTGTGGGGCGCCTCCGGCCTGGCGCACTACGCGGCGGGCAACCAGTTCCTGGAGGCGCTGGCGCACCACCGAAGGGCCTCGGGGCTGCCCGCGACCACCCTGCACTGGGGGACGTGGGACGAGATTGGCGGCGAGCGCGCCGACAGCGTGCGCGGCTTCGCGCGCTTCGGACTCAATCCCATGGCTTCGGAGCGTGCGCTCGATGCGATGGGTCAGGTGCTGGGCTCGGGCGCGAGCCACAAGACGGTCGCGTCGGTGAACTGGAGCGTGCTCAAGCCCATCTGGGAGGCCCGGCGCCGCCGGCCCTTCCTGCGACACATGGGCGAGTCCGCGTCCGCGTCGGTGGGTGAGGCGTCTTCGCGGGCGCGGTTGCTCGCGGAGCTCCAGTCGCTTCCGCCCGACCGCCGCTTCGACACGCTGGTGCTCCGCATCCAGGGAGAGGTCGGCCGCATCCTCGGGTTCGCGCCCTCCGAGCTTCCCCCCACGGACCGGGGCTTCTTCCAGATGGGTATGACGTCCCAGATGTCCGTGGAGCTGCGCGCGGTGCTCCAGCGGGGGCTGGAGAAGGAGCTGCCCGCGAGCCTCGCGTTCGACCACCCCACCGTCATGGCGCTGGCGAAGCGTCTGGCCAGCAGTGTCACCGCGGTGGAAATCCCCCTGCCCACCGTGGCGGGGGCGCAAGAGCCGCGAGCGCAGGTGGCGCCCGCGCGAATCGATGACCTCTCCGCGCGCCTGTCGCAGGTCACGGAGCTGTCCGACGACGAAGTCGAGCGGTTGATTGCACAGAAGCTGAGCTGACGCGGCGGGCACGACGGCGATGAGCAAAGAATTCTACGAGAAGATTTCGAGCCTCCCTCCCAAGAGGCTCGTGTTGCTGGCGCTCGAACTGCACGCGGAGAGCGAGGCCCTCAAGCGGACGCGTTCGGAGCCCATCGCCATCGTCGGCACCTCGTGTCGCGTGCCGGGCGGAGCGCGGACGCCGGAGGCATTCTGGCGACTGCTGCACGAGGGCGTGGACGCCATCACCGAAGTGCCCCGTGAGCGGTGGGACGCGGAGGCGTTGTTCGACGCCGACCCGATGAAGCAGGGCCGCACCTATGCGCGCTGGGGGGGATTCCTCGACGGCGTGGAGAACTTCGACGCCGCGTTCTTCGGCGTGTCGCCCCGCGAAGCCGCGCGCATGGACCCGCAGCAGCGCATGCTGCTCGAAGTCGCGTGGGAGGCGCTCGAGCGCGCGGGCCAGCCGCCCGACCAGCTCGCCGGAAGCAAGACGGGCGTCTTCCTGGGCATCATCGGAAGTGACTACGCGCAGCTCCAGGCGCGGGAGCTCGGCGGGGCCCCGGACATCTACCACCTGACGGGGACCTCCCTGAACGCGGCGGCGGGCCGGCTCTCCTACACGCTCGGCCTCCAGGGGCCGTGCATGGCCATCGACACGGCGTGCTCGTCGTCGCTGGTCGCGCTCCACCTGGCCTGCCAGAGCCTGCGCAACCGCGAGAGCGACGTGGCGCTCGCCGCGGGCGTCAACCTGATGCTGATGCCGGACGCGACCATCGCGCTGTCCAGCAGCAGGGGGCTCGCGCCCGACGGGCGCTGCAAGACGTTCGATGCCTCCGCCAATGGCTTCGTGCGCGCGGAGGGCTGCATCGTCCTGGTGCTCAAGCGGCTCTCCGATGCCCTGGCCCACGGTGACGAGATTCTCTCGCTCGTCGCAGGCTCGGCGGTGAACCAGGACGGCGCCAGCAGTGGACTGATGGTCCCCAACGGCCCGGCGCAGGAGCGCGTCATCGCCCAGGCCCTGGCGAGCGGTGGCCTGGAGCCCTCGCGAATCTCCTACGTCGAGGCCCACGGGACGGGCACCTCGCTGGGCGACCCCATCGAGCTTCAGGCCCTGGCGCGGGCGCTGGCGACGGGCAGGAGCGCCGAGTCGCCGCTCTTCGTGGGTTCGGTCAAGACGAACCTCGGCCACCTGGAGGCGGCGGCCGGGCTCTCCGGCGTCCTCAAGACGGCGCTCGCGCTGCGCAACGAGGCGATTCCTCCGAACCTGCACTTCCAGCGGCTCAACCCGGACATCGTCCTGGACGGCGCGCCGGTGGTCGTCCCGACGCAGGTACAGCCGTGGCCGCGTGCCGGGCAGCCGCGTCTGGCGGGGGTGAGCGCGTTCGGAATCAGTGGAACGAACGCGCATGTCATCCTGCAGGAGCCTCCGCTTCCGGCGCCCCAGCCTCCGCTTCCTTCGCGGGGCGCGGAGTTGCTCGTGCTCTCGGCGCGCGGCGCTGACGCGCTCCGGGCGATGGCCGCAAGTCACGCGCATTGGCTCACCGAGCACCCGGACGTGTCGCCGCGCGACGTGTGCGCCACGGCGGCCCTGTCGCGCTCCCACCACGAGCAGCGGTTCGCGCTCGCGGGCCGCACGCACGCCGACTTCGTGGAGAAGCTGGAGGCGTTCGCGCGGGGCGAGTCCGTGCCCGGGGCGGCCATCGGGCGCGGCTCGGGGCAGGTCCGCCGCCGGGTCGTCTTCGTCTTCCCGGGCCAGGGTTCGCAGTGGCTGGGCATGGGCCGGAGGCTGCTTGAGGAGGAGCCCGCGTTCCGCGCCGCGCTGGAGCGGTGCGACGTGGCCATCCGGGCCTGCGCCGACTTCAGTGTCCTGGCGGAGCTCGCGGTCGAGGAGGGCCAGGGTCGTCTGCACGAGATTGACGTCATCCAGCCCGTGCTCTTCGCCATGGAAGTGGCGCTGGCGGAGCTGTGGCGCGCGTGGGGCATCGAGCCGGACGCGGTGGTGGGCCACAGCATGGGCGAGGTGGCCGCGGCACACGTGGCCGGCACGCTGAGCCTGGAGGACGCGGCGACCATCATCTGCCGACGAAGTCGGCTGCTGCGCGGCGTGAGTGGCCAGGGCTCGATGCTCCTGGTGGACCTGACGCTGCAAGAGGCGAAAGAGGCCCTGCGCGGCTTCGAGGACCAGGTCTCCGTCGCGGTCAGCAACAGCGTGCGCTCCACCGTCCTCTCGGGAGCCCCTGGGGCCCTCGAGAAGATTTCCGGCGTGCTCACGCAGCGGGAGGTCTTCTGCCGCTTCGTGAAGGTGGACGTCGCGTCGCACAGCCCGCAGATGGACTCGCTGCGGCCGGAGCTGCTCGCGGCCCTTCAGGGCATCTCACCCCGCGCGTCGCGTGTCCCCATCTGCTCGACGGTGACGGGAGCGCTGACGGATGGCGCGGCGTTCGGCGCCTCCTACTGGGCCGACAACCTCCGCGAGCCGGTGTTGTTCTCGACGGCCATCGAGCGACTCGCGGTCGACGGACACGACATCTTCATCGAGCTGAGCCCGCATCCCATCCTCCTGCCCGCCGTGGAGCAACACCTGAGGCACCTCGGGCGCGAGGGCGCGGTGCTGCCTTCACTCCGGCGCAACGAGGATGAGCGGGGCTCGATGCTGTCGTCGCTGGGCTCCCTGTACGCCGTGGGGCATGCGGTGGACTTCCAGCGCCAGCACCCGGTGCGAGGCCTCCGGGCGGCGCTCCCCACCTATCCCTGGCAGCACGAGCGCTTCTGGTTCGAGTCATCCCCGCGCGCGCGTCAGGTCCTGGTCGCCGGGCAGCACCCGTTGCTGGGGGCCCACGTGGCGCTGGCCGGAGAGGACGGCGCGCATCTGTGGCAGACCGGGCTGCTGGCGGACAGCCCGGCGTATCTGGGTGACCACGTCGTGCACGGAGAGGTCGTCCTTCCTGGGACGGGTTATCTTGAGATGGCGCTCGCGGGTGCCGCCGAGGCGCTGGGACCCACGCGCCATGCGCTCGAGGACGTCAGCTTCCAGGAGATGATGGTGCTCTCCCGCGACGAGCCGCTCGCGGTGCAGATGCGCTTCACCCCGGACGAGGGCGGAGCGAAGCGGTTCCAGATTTTCAGCCGGTCCACGGAAGCGGGCGGTGGTTGGACGCTGCACGCCGAGGGCCGGCTCCGTGAAGCCGAGGCGGCGGAGGCCTTCGCGCTCGACGAGGCGCGTGCGCGGTGCACGGAGCGGATGGACGGAGAGACGCACTACCAGCTCATGAAGGAGCGAGGCGTCGACTTCGGTCCCAGCTTCCAACTGCTGAAGGAGCTGTGGAAGGGGCCCGGCGAGGCGGTGGGGCGCCTGGAATTGTCGTCGTCGGTTGCTTCGGAGATGGCGGCCCATCAGCTCCATCCGGCGCTGCTGGATGCCTGCCTCCAGGTCATCAACGGAGCGGGGTTGGGCGACCGGCCGGGAGAGACGTTCGTTCCGATGGCTGTCGAGAGCCTGCGCGCCCACGGGCGCCCCGGCGGGGAGCTGTGGGGACACGCCCGCATCCGGCCCGGCACGCGCAGCGGCGCGGGCTCGCTCGAAGCGGATGTGACGTTGCTGGACGGCGAGGGCCGCGTGCTGATGGAGGCCCGGGGGCTGCTGTGCCGCCGGCTGGAGGCGATGCGGCGGCGGTCCTCCGACGAGGTCGATTCGTGGATGTATCAGGTCGACTGGCAGGAGATGCCGCGTGAGCAGGTGACGCCCGCTCCGGCCTCCACGCCCGGGGCCTGGCTGGTGCTCCTGGACCGGCAGGGCTTCGGCCGGAAGTTGCAGGCGGCGCTGAGCGCGCGCGGCGAGCGGTGCATCCTCGTCTCTCACGGCGAGGAGTCCCGCCTCATCGAGCCCGGGCACTACGTGGTCGACCCGTCCCGGGTGGAAGGCTTTGAGCGGATTCTGGAAGCCGAGTTCGGCGCCGGGCGGCAATCGTGCCGGGGCGTCGTCCACCTCTTCAGCCTGGATGCGCCTCGTCCCGACGACGGGCCCCAGGCCCTGGCGCGAGCGCGGACGCTCGGGGCGGGCAGTGCGCTCCACCTCGCGCAGGCCCTGGTGGCTTCGGGCTTCCGTGACATGCCTCGGCTGTGGCTGGTGACGGAAGGTGTCCAGGCGCCCCGTCCCTCGGAGCAGGTCCTCCATGTGGAGCAGGCCCCCATCTGGGGATTGGGCCGGGTGCTCTCGCTGGAGCACCCCGAGCTCCGGTGCTGCTCGGTGGACCTGGGCGCGCTCGACGAGGACCAGGCACGCGGGCTCGCCAGTGAGTTGCTCGCGTCGACGCCGGAGGAGCAGGTCGCGCTTCGGGGGCCCGCGAGGTTCGTGGCCCGACTGTCGCGCATGGAGCGAAGCAAGGCCGCGCCGGCGGAGCTTCGCGCCGATGGCACGTACCTGATTACCGGCGGCCTGGGAGGTCTGGGCCTGAAGCTCGCGGAGTGGTTGGTGGAGCGCGGTGCCCGCCACCTCGCGCTGCTGGGTCGGGGTGGTGCCTCCGAGGAGGCGCAGCGGACGCTGGAGGGGCTGCGCGCGGCGGGCGCGGAGGTCCGGGTGTGCAAGGCTGACGTGGCGGTGCGAGCGGACCTGGAGCGGGTGCTCGGTGAACTCGCGGCCCAGATGCCTCCGCTGCGGGGAGTCTTCCACGCGGCGGCGGTGCTCGATGACGGCGTGCTGGCGAACCTGACCGCGGAACGCCTGCGCAAGGTGATGGAGCCCAAGGTCCATGGCGCGTGGAACCTGCATGTGCTGACGCAGGCCCTGCCGCTGGACAGCTTCGTGCTCTTCGCGGCGGCGGGCTCGCTGTTGGGCTCACCGGGACAGGGCAACTACGCGGCGGCCAACTTCTTCCTCGACGCGCTGGCGTCGTACCGGCGGGGACTGGGCCTGCCCGCGCTGAGCGTCGACTGGGGCGCTTGGGCTGGCGTGGGACTGGCGGCCGCGGCGGAGGCTCGCGGCGAGCGCATCTCCCAGCGAGGCGTGGACAGCATGCCGCCCGCACAGGCGCTCGAGGCGTTGGGCCGGATTCTGACGGGCTCCCAGGCGCGGGTGGTGGTGATGCGCTTCGACATGCGCCAGTGGAGCGAGTTCTACCTGACGGCGGCGAAGTCGCCGTTCCTGTCACGGCTCGCTGGCGAGCAGTCCCGTCGCGCGGAAGGCCCGGCGGACCGGGGCGCCTTCGTGGAGACGCTCCGCGCGGCGGAACGGCCGAAGCGGGCTCAACTGCTGGAAACACACCTGTGCGAGCAGGCCGGGCATGTGCTCCGGCTGGCGCCCTCCCGCATCGACCCGCAGCAGCCCTTCGGCAACATGGGGCTGGACTCGCTCATGGGGCTGGAGCTGCGCAACCGGCTCGAGGCCAGCCTGGGGCTGCGGCTCCCGGCGACGCTGGTGTGGCGCTACCCGACGGTGGAGTCACTCGTCGAGCACCTGGCCGAGCAACTGAAACTTCCCATCACGACTCAGGCCGAGCAGCCCCGCGATGAAGCGGCGGCGCTCGAAGCCGTGCTCGTCAACAACGTCAAGCAGCTCTCGGACGAAGAGGCCGAGGCGCTCCTCGCGGAGAAGCTCGCCGCATTGGCTGAGTGAAGAGAACCCCCATGGCAAACCGCAACGACGAGTCCAGCGAGCTGTCCCCCGCCAAGCGCATGCTGGTGGCGTTGGAGAAGATGCAGACGCGGCTGAACGCGGTGGAAGGCGCCGCGAAGGAGCCCATCGCCATCGTGGGCATGGCGTGCCGCTTCCCCCAGGCCGACGACGTGGACGCCTACTGGCGGCTGCTCGAGGCCGGTGTCGACGCCGTGCGGGAGATTCCGCTGGAGCGCTGGCGGCGGGATGAGGTCTCCGGCCTGGGTGAAGGGGCGATGCGCTGGGGCGGCTACCTGGACGCGGTGGATGGCTTCGACCCGGGCTTCTTCGGCATCTCCCCGCGTGAAGCGGTGCAGATGGACCCCCAGCAGCGCCTGCTGCTCGAGGTGGCGTGGGAGGCGCTCGAGGACGCGGGGCTGGATGTCGACAAGCTCTCCGGCAGCCGCAGCGGCGTCTTCATCGGCGCCTGCAACGACGACTACCACTGCATGCAAGTGGAGCAGCCGGAGACGGGAGACGCGTTCAGCGCCACGGGCGTCGCCGCGAGCGTCCTGTCCGGCCGCCTGTCCTATCTCTTCAACCTCCAGGGGCCGAGCCTGGTGGTGGACACGGCGTGCTCGTCCTCGCTCGTGTCGCTCCACCTGGCATGCCAGAGCCTGCGGGCCCGCGAGTGCAACCTGGCGCTCGCCGGCGGCGTGAATCTCATCCTCTCTCCGCAGTCCCTGCTGCTCGTGTCCAAGCTGCAGGCCCTGTCTCCGGATGGCCGGAGCAAGGCGTTCGACGCCTCCGCCAACGGCTTCACCCGAGGCGAGGGCTGCGGAATGCTCGTCCTCAAGCGCCTCTCCGACGCGCTCGCCGACGGTGACCACATCCTGGCGACGATTCGCGGCTCAGCCATCAACCAGGACGGAAAGTCGACGGGGCTCACCACCCCCAACGTGCTCTCGCAGCAGGCGCTCATCCGTCAGGCCCTGGAGAACGCGGGGCTGAAGCCGGAGCACGTCAGCTACGTGGAGGCACACGGCACCGGGACGCCGCTCGGCGACCCGATAGAGGCGGAGGCGCTGCGGGAGACCTACGGCGTCCCGCGCGCCGATGGCGGCGTGTGCGGCGTCGGCTCGGTGAAGACCAACCTGGGGCACCTGGAGTCCGCGGCGGGCGTCGCGGGCATCATGAAGGTCGTCCTCGCGATGCGGCATCAGCGCATCCCGGCGCACCTGCATCTCAAGCAGGTCAACCCGCGCATCCAGCTCGAGGGCAGCGCGCTCACCATCCCCACGCGGCTCACCCCGTGGGAGGTGTCCGGGCAGCCGCGCCGCGCGGGCGTCAGCTCTTTCGGCATCAGTGGCACCAATGCCCACGTCATCCTCGAAGAGGCACCGGCGTCCCCGGTGAAGGACGTGTTGCCCCAGCGTCCGGAGCTGTTGCCCTTGTCCGCGCGCAGCCGGGAGGCGCTCCAGGCGCTCGCGGAGCGTCATGCGGAGCGGCTGGGTCGGGACGGGGGCGGAAGCCTCGCGGACGTCTGCTACACGGCCTCCGCGCATCGCACGCACCACGCCCACCGCCTCGCGGTGCTGGCGGACTCCCGCGAGCGCACCGCCGAGCGGCTTCGGGCCTTCGCGCGCGGAGAGCAGCCCGCGGATGCCTGGACGGGCCGCAAGTCGTTCGGCGCGCGCCGCAAGGTCGTCTTCGTCTACCCGGGGCAGGGCGCGCAGCGCGCCGGCATGGGGCGGGCGTTGATGGAGCAAGAGCCTGTCTTCCGCGACGCGCTCGTCAAGGTGGACCAGGCGCTGCGGCCGCACCTGGGCTGGAGCGTGCTCGACGAAATCGCCGCGGACGAGCAGCACTCGCGTCTGGCGGAGATCGACGTCAACCAGCCCGTGCTCTTCGCGGTGGAGGTGGCCCTCACGGCGCTGTGGCGCTCGTGGGGCGTCGAGCCGGACGCGGTGATGGGTCACAGCATGGGCGAGGTGGTCGCCGCGCACGTGGCCGGGGCGCTGAGCCTGGAGGACGCCGTCCTCATCATCTGCCACCGCAGCAAGCTCATGCGCACCCTGGGCGGGCGGGGCGCGACGATGGCGATGGTCGAGCTCTCCGCGGAGGAGGCCGAGGAGGCCATCCGTCCCTGGAGTGGCAGGCTCTGGCTGGGAGGCCTGAATGGCCCCCGCTCGCAGGTCCTGTCCGGAGACCCGGAGGCGGTCAAGGAAGCGGTCGACGCGCTCGGGCAGCGGGGTGTCTTCACCCGCTGGGTGAAGATGGACGTGCCGTCGCATACCCCGCTGGTGGAGGTCATCAGTCGGGAGCTGGAAGGGCGCATCGCACGCATCACTCCGCGCGCCTCGGACGTGCCCCTCTGCTCCACCGTGACGGGCGAGTTCCTCGACGGCGCGAAGCTCGACGCGGCCCACTGGGGCAACAACCTCCGACTCCCGGTGCGCTTCGAGGCGGCGGCGCGGCGGCTCCTCGCGAGCGAGCACACCCTCTTCATCGAGGTGAGCCCCCACCCCGTCCTGCTCCCGGCCGTCGAGCAGACGATGAGCGCGGAGGGCACGCAGCAGGGCCTGGTGCTCGCCTCCCTGCGGCGGGGCGAGGACGAACGGCACACCCTGCTGGCTTCACTGGGCTCCCTCTATGCCTCGGGCCACCGCGTCGCGTGGAACCGCGTGTATCCGGGCAAGGGGCAGCTCGTGCCACTGCCCGCGTATCCCTGGCAGCGCGAGCGCTTCTGGATGGAGCCTGTCTCCCGTGCCGCGCGCTCGTCGCGGAGCACCTCCGGGCATCCGCTCATCGGTGAACGCATCGACCTGTCCGCGCAGGGGGACGTCTCCCGCCTGTGGCAGGTGCAGTTGGGCCCGAAGCACTTCCCGCTGCTCGCGGAGCACCGCGTCCAGGGCGTGCCCGCGCTGCCGGCGGCGGCCATGGCCGACATGGCGCTCAGCGCGGCGAGGCAGACGCTCGGAGAGCCCGTCTCTCTGGAGGATGTGACCTTCAGCGCGCTGATGTCGTTCCCCGAGGACGAGGAGCGGGTCCTCCAGCTCTGGCTGTCGACGGAGCGTCCGGGGGCCCACACGTTCCGCCTCTTCAGCGCCCCCGTCATGCGCGAGGTGCCTTCGGACGAGCTGAACTGGACGCTCCACGCCGAAGGCTCGCTGCGACAGGGCGAGGTCGCGGTGGAAACATCCCCCGTCGTGCTCGCGGAGCTTCGCGCGCGGCTGGGTGAGCAGTCCCCGGTCGAGGCGCACTACGAGACGCTCCGGGACATCGGACTGGACTATGGCCCCACCTTCCGTGTCGTGCGGGAGCTGTACCGGGCGGACGGTGAGGCGCTGGGCCGCGTGCGGCTCGAAGGCGAGCTGACGGCGTCGGAGGCGCACTACAGCCTGCATCCGGCACTGCTCGACGGCTGCTTCCAGGTCCTGGGCGCGGCGCTGGAGAGCATCGACAGCGAAGGGGGCGTCTACGTCCCCGTGGAGCTGAAGCACCTGCGCGTCCTGTCGCGCCCCCCGTCGGCCGGGCTCTGGAGCCACGTTCGCATCGTCAGTGGCGCGGCCACGGGTTCGAGCGCCATCGAGTGCGACGTCACGCTCCTGGATGACCAGGGTGGGGTGGTGGCGGAGGTGCGGCGGCTGGTGTGCAAGAAGGTCTCCGTCACCAGCGCCCCCGTCGATGAAGTGGACCGCTGGCTCTACTCCGTCCAGTGGCGGTCGCAGCCGCGTCCGACGGGGACGGTGGGCGCGCGCGGCGAGGGCCGCTGGCTCGTCTTCGCGGACACGCGGGGCCTGGGCGCGTCGCTGGCCACGGGACTCGGTGAGCGCTCCGGAGGCAGCGTCGTGGTGGAGGTGGGCGCCGCCTACGAGCGGCTCGACGCGGAGCACTACCGCGTCAATCCCTCCCGGCTCGAGGACTTCCAGGCGCTGCTGCGGGATGCGTTCAGCGAGCAGTCGCCGTGCAGGGGCATGGTGCACCTCTTCGGGCTCGATGTGGCGTCCGACGTGTCGAAGCCCGAGGCGTTCGAGCGCGCGGTCTCCCTGGGTGGCACCAGCGTGATTCACCTGCTCCAGGCGTGGGCACAGCGCGGCTGGCGTGACACCCCTCGACTGTGGCTGGTGACGGCGGGCATGCAGGTGCTGGCCCAGGGCGAGCCGTCTGGCGCGCCCGCCGCGGCCTTCCTGTCGGGGCTCGCCGCGGTCATCACCCACGAGCATCCCGAGCTGCGATGCGCGCACGTGGACCTGGGCGCGGAGCCCTCACCCGAGGAGCTGGCGTCGCTGACGGAGGAACTCCTCGCGGATGGGGCGGAAGACCGCATCGCCTTGCGTGGGACGTCTCGTCACGTCGCGCGGCTGGAGCGGGGTACCTCCGGGCACGTGGCGTCGGAGCCGCATGAACTCTCCGCAGCGGGTACCTACCTCATCACCGGCGGCCTGGGCGGACTGGGGCTGGAGTTGGCGAAGTGGCTCGTCCAGCAGGGGGCTCGCAACCTGGCGTTGACGGGACGGAGCGCTCCCTCCGAGGAGGCGCTTCGCGTGCTCGGAGAGCTTCGAGCGGGCGGAGTCGAGGTGCGCGTCTACGGCGCGGACGTCACGAGCGCCGCCGAGGTGGCACGCCTGCTCGGGACGATGGACGCGGAGCTGCCGCCGCTGCGAGGCATCGTCCACGCGGCCGGCGTCATCGCCGATGGTGTGCTGACGCAACTTGATGAGACCCGGCTGCGCACGGTGCTGGCGCCGAAGGTCCAGGGCGCATGGAACCTGCACGCGCAGACGCAGGGGCGGCCCCTGGATTTGTTCGTGATGTTCTCCTCGGCGGCGTCGATGCTGGGCTCGCCGGGGCAGGGCAACTACGCGGCGGCCAACGCCTTCATGGACGTGCTGGCCCATCACCGCCACGCGGCGGGCCTTCCCGCGCTGAGCGTCAACTGGGGGCCGTGGGCCGAGGTGGGCCTCGCGGCCGTGGCCACGAGCCGGGGCGACCGTCTGGCGCTGCGGGGCGTGGGCAACATGCCGCCGTCGCAGGCCCTCGATGCGCTGGGCCGGCTGCTGGCGCGCGAGGCCGTGCAGGTGGCGGTGGTGCCGCTGGACCTGCGGCAGTGGCGTGAGTTCTATCTGAGCGCGGCGCAGTCGCCCTTCCTCTCCGTGCTGATGCAGGAGCGGGCGAGCACGCAGCCCTCGCGCAAGGGCGACGCGCGCGAGCAACTGGCGGCGGCGGAGCCAGCCCGGCGACGGGGGCTTCTGGAGTCCTACCTGCGCGAACAGCTCGGGCGCATCCTCCGCATGGAGCCGGCGCGCATCGAAGCCGACCAGCCCTTCGGCGACGTGGGCATGGACAGCCTGACGGGCCTGGAGCTGCGCAACCGAATCGAATCGGGTCTGAAGCTCACGCTGTCCGCGACGCTCGTCTACGCCTACCCCACGGTGCAGGCGTTGACGGAGTACCTGTTCAGCAAGCTGGAGCCCGCGCTCGACGCCGAGGCGCGTCCCTCGGCTCGCCCCTCGGTAAAGCAGACACGGACGTCCGCCCCGGAGACTTCCTCCGGACAGGGCCCCGAACTGCTCGCCGTCGTCGGCATGGGCTGCCGCTTCCCGGGTGGCGCCAACGCTCCGGAAGCGTACTGGCGGCTGCTGAGTGAAGGCGTGGACGCCGTCCGCGAGGTCCCCTCGGACCGCTGGCGGAGCAGCACGGACGCGGCGGAGCACAAGGGCACGCGCTGGGGTGGCTTCCTGGACCGGGTGGATGGCTTCGACCCGGAGTTCTTCGGCATCGCCCCTCGCGAGGCCGTGGCGATGGACCCGCAGCAGCGACTGCTGCTCGAGGTCGCCTGGGAGGCGCTCGAGGACGCGGGGTTGCCCAGGTCGCGTCTGGTGGGCAGCCGGACGGGTGTCTTCGTCGGCGTCTGCGGCAATGACTACGCCATGCTTCAGGCGGAGCGTGATGTCGCGGGTGACGTCTACTCGGTCATCGGTTGCTCCAACAGCGTGATTGCGGGACGCCTGTCGTACCTGTTGGACCTGCGCGGCCCGGCGCTGTCCGTGGACACGGCCTGCTCGTCCTCGCTGGTGGCGTTGCACCTGGCGGGACAGAGCCTGCGCAACGGCGAGTGCGACGCGGCGCTCGTCGGCGGCGTCAACCTGCTGCTCTCCCAGCGGCCCAGCACCTGGCTCTCCAAGCTGACGGCGCTGTCTCCCGACGGTCGCTGCCGGACGTTCGATTCGAGGGCGAACGGCTTCGTGCGTGGCGAGGGCTGCGGCGTCGTCGTGCTGAAGCGGCTCTCCGATGCCCTGGCCCAGGGGGACAACGTCCTCGGCGTGATTCGCGCCTCGGCGGTGAACCAGGATGGTGGCTCCACCGGCCTGACGACTCCCAACGTCCTGTCCCAGCAGGCGCTGATTCGCGAGGCCCTGGCGGCCGCGAGCCTGTCGCCCAAGGACATTGGCTACATCGAGGCGCACGGCACCGGGACGCCGCTCGGTGACCCGATAGAGGTGGAGGCGCTGCGGGAGACCTACGGCGCGCGGCGCGAGGACGGCTCTCTCTGCTACCTGGGCTCCGCCAAGACGAACCTCGGACACCTGGAGGCCGCCGCCGGCATGGCGGGCCTCATCAAGGTCCTGCTCGCGCTGCGGCACGAGGCCATCCCGAAGCACCTGCACTTCAAGGCGCTCAACCCTCGCATCTCCATCGAGGACACGCCCTTCGTCATCCCGACGCGGCAGCAGCCGTGGCCCGTGTCCCAGCGTCGTCGCTACGCTGCAGTGAGCTCCTTCGGCATCAGCGGGACGAACGCGCACGTCATCCTGGAGGAGGCTCCCACGCCGCCGCCCGCGTCCGAGGCCACCGACGTGGGAGCCCAGCTCCTCGCGCTGTCCGCGAGGAGCGAGGGCGCGCTGCGGGCGCTGGCGCGCTCGTACCAGGAGCTGCTGAAACTACCGGAGGACCAGGCACCGAATCTCGAAGACGTCGCCTACACCGCCGCGCTCCGACGAAACCCCTACGAGCATCGGCTCGCGGTGGCGGGCCGCTCACGGCAGGAGTGGGGCGAGCAGCTCCATGCCTTCCTGGAGGGCGCGGCGCCGCCGTACCTCACGACGGGGCTCGCCGAGAGCCGACGGGAGAAGGTCGTCTTCGTCTTCGGTGGCCAGGGCTCGCAGTGGCGGGGCATGGGCAGGGACTTGCTCGCAGGCAACGAGGCCTTCGCCGCCGCGCTGCGCGAGTGCGACTCGCTGCTGGCCCCGCACACCGGTGCCTCCATCATCCAGGCGCTCGAAGTCGAAGGGGACGCGTCGCGGCTGGACGAGACGGAGGTGGCACAGCCCGCCATCTTCGCCATCCAGGTCGCGCTCGCGGCGGCCTGGCGCGCGCTCGGGGTCGTCCCGGTCGCCGTCGTGGGACACAGCGTGGGTGAGATCGCCGCCGCGCACGTGGCCGGGGCGCTGAGCCTCGCGGAGGCCGCGCGCCTGGTGGCGCATCGCAGCCGCATCATGCAGCGGGTGACGGGCCAGGGCCGCATGGCCTCGGTCGAGCTGTCGCCCGAGGAGGCCGAGCGGGAGCTGTCGCGCTACGCCGGGCGGCTGTCGGTGGGCGCCATCAACGACGCGCGCGCCGTCGTCCTCTCGGGAGAGTCGGCGGCACTCGGAGAGGTGCTCGAGGCCCTGCGCGCGCGGGGTGTCTCCACGCGCGACCTGGGAGTGAACTACGCGTTCCACAGCCAGCAGATGGCCCCGCTCCAGGCAGAGCTCGTCCAGGCACTGGGCCGGCTCGAGACGCGGCCGACGTCCATCCCGATGATTTCGACGGTGACGGGCCAGGTCATCGCGGGTGAGTCGCTGGATGCGACCTACTGGGCGAGCAACATCCGGGAGGCCGTGCGCTTCTCCGACGCCATGAGCACCCTGCTCGATGAGGGCCAACGGCTCTTCGTGGAGCTGGGGCCGCAGCCCGCGCTGGGCCGGTACGTCCTCCAGATGCTGGAGCGCCGCGAGCTGGAAGGCGCGGCGGTGCCGTCCCTGCGCAAGGGCCGGGATGGCCAGACGGTGATGCTCGGCGCATTGGGTGGGCTCCATGTGAAGGGGTTCCCCGTGGAGTGGGGCCGCCTCTTCCCGTCGGGAGGCCGGCTGGCGGCGCTGCCGCTCTACCCGTGGCAGCGCTCGCGGTACTGGATTGAGGCCGACGACGCGAAGGCCCCTTCGGTGGTGGCCGCAGCGCCCGCTTCGGAGGCGAAGCGGCCGGAGGACTGGGTCTACGACCTCACGTGGCAGGTGCGTGAGCGTGGAGCCGCTTCACCGCGCGCGCCGCGCGATGAGGGGACGTGGCTGGTCTTCGGTCACCGCGAGGGCACGGGCGCGGCGCTGGCGGCCCTGCTCGAGAAACGGGGCGAGCCGTGCTGGCTGGTCATCCCGGGTGACGAAGAGGCGGTCCAGGGCCCCGGGGTGCGGTCGCTGAATCCGCGAAGCCCCGAGCACTTCGACCGGTTGCTTCAGGAAGTGGGCCCCGTCCGCGCCGTCGTCCACCTGTGGGGCGCGGAGGTCGCGCCGGTCTCCGAGCCCACGCTCGCGCAGGTCGAGTCCGCGCAGCAGCTCGGAGTCCACGCGGCGCTGCGCCTCGCGCAGGCACTCATGCGCAAGGGGACCGAGAGCGCCGCCCGGCTGTGGCTGTGCACACGCGGCAGCCAGGCCGTGGGAGGAGTCACGGGAGGCTCGCCGCTGTATGCGCCCCTGTGGGGCCTCGGTCGCGTCATGGCGCTGGAGCACCCGGAGGTCTGGGGTGGGTTGCTGGACCTGGACCCGCGCGCTTCCGAGGGTGAAGTGGAGACGCTGTGGCGCGAGCTGTCCGGCGCGGATGAAGAGGACCAGTCGGCCTTCCGTGGCGGAGTCCGCTACGTGGCGCGCCTCGTCCCCTCGGCTCCGGCACGCGGGCTCGCACCCGTCGCGCTTCGCGCGGACGCGGCGTACCTCGTCACGGGTGGCCTGGGTGGGCTGGGGCTGCATGTGGCGAAGTGGCTGGTCTCCAAGGGCGCGCGGCACCTCGTGCTGCTGGGCCGCAGGGGGCTGCCTGACCGTGCCGCGTGGCCAGCGCTGTCGCGCGAGAGCGACGTGGGCCGGCAGGTGGCGGCCATCGAGGCCCTCGAAGCCGAGGGCGCCGTCGTTCACGCCGTCAGCGCGGACGTGGGTGACCCGACCCGCATGGCGGAGGTCATCGGGCTCCTCCAGCAAGGGCCCGCGCCGCTGAAGGGCATCATCCACGCCGCGGGTGTGTCCACCGTCCAGCCGCTCGAGACGATGGACGAGGCGGCGCTCGCCTCCATCCTGCGTCCGAAGGTGTGGGGCGGCTGGGTGCTGCACCAGGCGACGCAAGGGCTGGACCTGGACTTCACCGTCTACTTCTCGTCCGTCTCCGCCGTGTGGGGTTCGGCCCGGATGGGCCACTACGCCGCGGGCAACCAGTTCCTCGACGCGCTGGCCCACCACCGTCGCGCGAAGGGCCAGCACGCGCTGAGCATCAACTGGGGGCCGTGGGCCGCCGAAGGCATGGTCGCCGAAGAAGGACTGCGCTGGTTCGAGCGGATGGGCGTCAGCGGTCTCTCGGTGGAGGGTGGGCTCCAACTGCTCGGGGCACTGCTCACCACGGATGCGACCCAGCGCACCGTCGCCCAGATGGACTGGAGCCTCTTCAAGTCCGTGTACGAGTCGCGGTCGCGCAAGCCGATGCTGGAGGCGCTCGGCCCTGCTTCCGTGCCCGCGCCGCGGCCGGTGGTGCTGCCTTCCGGGAGCGACGAACTCGCACCGCTGCGCAACGCCTCTCCGGCGCGTCGCCGGGAGCTGGTGACGGCCTGGGTGCGTGACGAAGTGGCGCGGGTGCTCGGCTTCCCGTCGAGCGCCTCCGTCAAGCTGGAGCAGGGCTTCTTCGATACGGGCATGGACTCCATCACCGCCGTGGAGCTGCGGCGGAGACTGGTGGCCCGGTTCGGCGTCCAGCTTCCGACCACGATTGCCTTCGACAAGCCGACGGTGCTGGCCCTGTCGACCTATCTCCTTCAGGACGTGCTCCAACTGGACGTGGTGGCGAAGGAGGAGACGGTCCGGTCCGCGAGCAACGCGACGGAGCCCATCGCGATTGTCGGCATGGGCTGCCGCGTGCCCCAGGCCTCGGGCCCCGAGGCTTTCTGGCAACTGCTGGAGGGCGGCGTGGACGCCATCCGCGAGGTGCCTGCCTCGCGGTGGAAGGTCGACGACTACTACGACCCGAAGCCGGGCGTTCCCGGGAAGACCTACACCCGCTGGGGCGGGTTCCTGGACGACGCCGACCAGTTCGACGCGCAGTTCTTCGGAATCTCCCCGCGAGAGGCCGCGAACATGGACCCGCAGCAGCGCCTGCTGCTGGAGGTGGCGTGGGAGTCCCTGGAGCACGCGGGGCTCGCTCCGGCGCGCCTGGCGAACACCCGCACGGGTGTGTTCATCGGGATTGGCAGCAACGAGTACGCGATGCTCAACGGGGTGGGGAGCGCTTCGGCCGCGGGCGACGCGTATATCGCCACGGGCAACGACGCGAGCTTCGCCGCGGGCCGGCTGGCCTACCTGCTCCGGTTCCAGGGGCCGACGATGAGCTTGAACACCGCGTGCTCCTCGTCGCTGGTGGCGGTGCACCTGGCCTGCCAGAGCCTGCGCTCGGGAGAAGCCAACCTGGCGCTCGCGGGTGGCGTCAACATGACGCTCGCGCCGCACTCGACCATCTACCTCGCGCAGCTTCGGGCCCTGTCCCAGGACGGACGGTGCAAGACGTTCGACGCCTCGGCGGATGGCTACGTGCGCAGCGAGGGCTGCGGCATCGTGGTCCTCAAGCGCCTGTCCGACGCGAAGCGGGACGGGGATGACATCCTCGCCGTCATCCGTGGCTCGGCGGTCAACCATGACGGCCCGAGCAGCGCGCTCACGGTCCCCAACGGGGATGCGCAGCAGCAGGTCCTCCGCGCCGCCCTGGCCAACGCGGGCGTGGCCCCCTCGGACGTTGACTACATCGAAGCGCACGGCACGGGCACGTCCCTGGGCGACCCCATCGAGGTCCAGGCCGTGGCCAAGGTGCTCGGTGAGGGCCGCACGTCCGAGCAGCGGCTGTTGATGGGTTCGGTGAAGACCAGCATCGGTCACCTGGAGGCGGCGGCGGGCATCGCCGGGCTCATCAAGGTGGTGCTCGCGCATCGGCACGGCGTGGTGCCACCGCACCTGCACCTCACGCGCCTCAACCCGCACATCGAGCTGGACGGCTTCCCGCTGGACATCCCGACGAAGGCCACGCCCTGGCCCGAGCGCGCGCGTCCGCGCATCGCCGGCATCAGCGCCTTCGGCCTGAGCGGCACCAACGCGCACGTCATCGTGGAAGAGGCCCCCGCGACCGAGCCGCTCGCGGCGCAGCCCGAGCGAAGCCTGCACGTGCTCGCGCTGTCGGCGAAGACGAAGGGCGCGCTCTCGCAGCTCGCGGCGCGGGTCGGTGAGCACTTCACCGCGCGACCGGAGCTGTCGCTCGCGGATGTCTGCCACGCCGCGAACACGCAGCGCACGGGCTTCTCCCACCGGCTCGCGGTCGTCGTGGACTCGGCGGAGCAGGCCCGGGAGCGACTGCTGGCGCTCGCGCGGGGAGAAGAGGTGGCCCGGCTGGCCCAGCACCGCTTCGAGGGCGAGCCTCCCAAAATCGTCTTCGTGTTCACCGGTCAGGGCTCGCAGTACGCGGGCATGGGCCGGGAGCTGTATGAGACCGAGCCTGTCTTCCGCGCGGCCCTGGACCGCTGCGACGCCCTGCTCGCGGGCACCTGGGAGGAGTCGCTCCTCTCCGTGATGCACGGGACGGGTTCGCGCATCGACGACACGGCGTACACGCAGCCGGCGCTCTTCGCGCTGGAGTACGCCCTGACGGAGCTGTGGCGCTCCTGGGGCGTGGAGCCCTGGGCGGTGCTGGGGCACAGCGTCGGCGAGTACGTCGCCGCCTGCGTGGCGGGAGTGATGACGCTGGAGGACGCCCTGCGGCTCATCACCGAGCGCGCGCGGCTCATGCAGGCTCTCCCGCGCGATGGCGAGATGGTGGCCATCTCCGCGAGCGAGGAGCAGGTCACGCTGGCGCTGGCGCCGTACGCGGACCGGGTCTCGATTGCCGCGGTCAACGGGCCGGCGGACACCGTCATCTCCGGCGAGCGTGAGGCGGTGGAGGCCCTCGCCACCGGGTTCCAGTCCAAGGGCATCAAGGCCCGGCGGCTCACGGTGTCCCACGCGTTCCACTCGCCGCTCATGGACCCGATGCTGGAGGCGTTCGAGAAGGTGGCGGGCGAGGTGGTCCTCCACGCGCCGCGCATCCACCTGGCCTCCAACGTCACGGGCCAGGTCCTCGCGGAGGATGCTGTGTTGGACGCCGCGTACTTCCGCCGCCACGTGCGGGGCGCGGTGCGCTTCCACGACGGACTGAAGGCTTTGCGAGCGCTCGGCGGCACCGTGTTCGTGGAGGTCGGCCCGCATCCGACGCTCACCGGCATGGCGCTCAAGGGGCTCGGAGACGACGCGGGCACCTGGTTGCCGTCACTGCGCCAGGGACAGCCCGAGCAGCCGCACATCCTCTTCAGCCTGGGCTCGCTCTACACCCAGGGCGTGGCGGTGGACTGGGCCGCGCTGAACGGTGAGCGTCACCGCTCGCGCGTCGCGCTTCCCGTCTACCCGTGGCAGCACCAGCGGCACTGGCTGGAGGCCGCCAAGGCCCCGCGCCCCGTCTCGTCAATCACCAGCGCGCAGGCGCTCGTCGGTCAGCGGGTGCGCTCACCTCTGAGCAAGTCGCTCGTGTTCGAGGGCCGCTACAGCGCGCGCTCCCTGCCGTTCCTGGAGGACCACCGGCTCTACGGAACCATCGTCGTGCCCGGCTCGTGCCACATCGCACGCATCATCGCGACGGCGGCGCAGTCGTTCGGGACGGGGCCGTACACCATCGAGAAGTGCCTCTTCTCCCAGCCCATCGTGCTCGCGGACGAGGAGGAGCAGCTCGTGCAACTCGTCCTCGCCCCCAAGGGAGAGGGCCGGTACGACTTCGAAATCTACAGCCTCTCCGCGACCGCCGACGAGCACACCGAGGGGTGGCTGCTGAACGGCACGGGGACGCTCAAGGTGGGCGGCGAAGGGGCCGCGCGCCCGGCGCCCATCTCCCGGCAGGACATCGAGGCGCGCTGCTCGCGCCAGCTCGGAGGAGGACTCTACGAGCGCAACTGGGACATCGGGTTCAACCTCGGCCCCGCGTTCCGTTGGATTGAGCGCGTCCAGAATGGCGGGCGCGAGTCGCTCTGCCAGATGCGCTCGCCGACGGAGGGCGATGACCGGAGCCTGTTCGTCCACCCGGGACTGGTCGACTCCTTCCTGCAGGCGATGGGCACGGACCTCATCAGCGAGGACGCGCAGTTGAGCACCGTCTACGTGCCCATCTCCGTGGAGCGCTTCCGCTTCCACGAGCAGCCGACCGGGCCGGTGTGGGCTTATGCCGTGCGCCGCGACGCGGAGGAGGCCGTGGGTGAGGTCATCACCGGCGACGTGTACGTGGTGGACGCCGAAGGCCGGGTGCTCATCGAGATTGAAGGGCTGAAGCACAAGCGCGCCCCGCGCGAAGCGCTGATGGCGGTGCTGCGCCATGGCCAGCGTGACACCCTCTACGAACTCGCCTGGAAGCGTCAGCCCCTGCCCGAGGGCGCGCCCGCGACGGGCCGTTGGCTCGTGTTCGCGGACGAGTCGGGACTCGCGGAGGCGCTCGCCGAACGGCTCATGAAGAGTGGCCGTCGTCCCGTGCTGGTCCAACCGGGTGCGGCGTACGTCCGCCACGGCGAGGACCGCTTCACCCTCGATGCCCGGTCCGCCGAGGACTACGAGCGACTGCTCGTGGAAGCGGTGCTGCCGGGCGAGTCGCTCGGGGGCGTCGTCCATCTCTGGGCGATGCGTGGGCCCGAAGGGGAGGACGTGGAGTCGCTGCGAGAGGCTCACCAACTGGGCGGAGGCAGCGCGCTTCATCTGGCCAAGGCGCTGGTGGCCTCGGCGTCGACCGCGCGTCTCTGGATGGTGACGCGGGGTGCCCGGGCGCTGGCGTCCAAGCCGTCGCCGCTCGCGCTGAGCCAGGTGCCTCTCTGGGGCCTGGGCGGCGTCTTCTCACAGGAGCACCCCGAGCGGTGCGGCGCGCTCATCGACCTGGACCCCTCCGGCTCCGGAGACGACGCGTCGGCCCTCTGGCGCGAGCTGAGCGCGGGTGACGGAGAGCGACAGGTGGTGATTCGCGAAGGCCAGCGCCATGTCGCCCGGCTTCGCGCCTCGCGGGAGGAGCCACGCAACGGCATGCCCCGGTTGCTGCCGGACGCCAGCTACCTGCTCACGGGTGGCCTCGGTGGATTGGGACTGTCGCTGGCCGGGTGGATGGTGGAGCAGGGCGCGCGCAACCTCGTGCTCGTCGGCCGTGGCGGAGCCCGGCCCGAAGTCCAGCAGGCCCTCCGTGCCCTGGAGTCGGCGGGCGCGAAGGTCCTGGTCGTCCAGGCGGACGTGTCGAAGCTGGAAGACGTCCGCCGCGCCACCGAGGAAGCAGAGCGGCTGGCGCCGCTGCGCGGGGTGGTCCACGCCGCGGGCATCCTGGACGATGGGATGCTCCTGCAGCAGGACTGGTCGCGGTTCGCCCGGGTGCTCGCACCCAAGGTGGACGGAGCCTGGCACCTCCACACGTTGACGAAGGACAGGGCGCTCGACTTCTTCGTCCTGTACTCGTCGGCGTCGACGCTGCTCGGCGCGCCGGGGCAGGGGAGCTACGCGGCGGCCAATGCCTTCCTGGACGCGCTGGCACATCACCGGCGGGCGCTGGGGCTTCCGGCGCTGAGCATCAACTGGGGCCCCTGGGCCGAGGTCGGCATGGCCGCGCAGCTCGCGGCCCGCTACCAGTCGCAGGGCATCGAGGCGTTCACTCCCGCCGAGGCGCTCCAGGCCTTCAGTCGGGCCTTCGGCCGCGAGCAGCCGCAGCTCACCCTGCTGCGCATTCAGTGGCAGCGCTACCTCTCGCAGTACCCGCGAGGCACGGCGCCCACCCTGCTCGCGGAGCTGGGCAGCCCGGCGTCGGCGACCGAGGACACCGGACCGTCGGCCTCCGAGTTCCGGCGTCGGCTCGAGTCGGCGGAGCCCCGCCAGCGCATGCCGCTGCTGTTGGAGCACGTGCAGGGCGAGGCGGTGCGCGTGCTCGGGTTGGATGCGGCGGCGCCGCTGGAGCCCCGGGAGCGGTTGTTCGAAGTGGGCATGGATTCGCTGATGGCGCTCGAGCTGCGCAATCGCTTGCAGAAGACAGTGGGGACGTCGCTGCCGGCGACGCTCGTCTTCGACTATCCGACGGCGGAGGCCATCGCGAGCTACCTGCTCGGCGAGGTCTATGGCCTGGAGACGCAGCCCGTTGGCGAGGCGCGGGGAGAGGTCCAGGACTCCGCGCTGCTCGAACGCATCATGGAGCTTTCGCAGGATGAGCTCGCCGCCTCCCTGGAGGCGAAGCTCTCCGCACTGATGGAAGAAGGGTCATGAGCCAGCAGGAAAAGTCAGCCGAGCCGTCCGCGCTCCAGCGCGCCGCGTTGCTCGTGGAGAAGATGCAGTCACGCCTCGACGCGGTGGAGCGTGCCCGGACCGAGCCCATCGCCGTCGTGGGGATGGGGTGCCGCTTCCCAGGGGGCGCCGTCGACGGGCCTTCCTTCTGGAAGGTCCTGCGCGACGGCGTGGATGCGCTGCGCGAGACGCCCGAGTCCCGCTGGGATGTGCCCGGCCATTTCGACGAGACGCGGGGCCTGCCCGGAAAGATGTACGGGACGCGGGGAGGCTTCCTCGACGACGTGGAGAACTTCGACGCGGAGTTCTTCGGAATCTCTCCCCGGGAGGCGGCGAGCCTGGACCCGCAGCAGCGGCTCGTCCTGGAGGTCGCCTGGGAGGCGTTGGAGAACGCGGGCCTGGCACCCCATCAGCTCGCGGGCAGCAAGACCGGCGTTTTCATGGGCGTGATGTCCAGCGACTACATGGCGCGTCTGCTGAAGGAGAACGACGCGACGCGCTTCGACGGGTACATGGCGACGGGGAACGGCTACAGCTTCGTTCCTGGCCGCGTCTCGTACGTGCTCGGGTTGCAGGGGCCGGCCATGCCGGTGGACACCGCGTGTTCGTCCTCGCTGGTCGCGCTCCATCTGGCCAGTGAGAGCCTCCGGAGGGGAGAGTCCAACCTCGCGCTGGCGGGCGGCGTGAATCTCATCCTCTCGCCGGAGACGACCATCTGCCTGTGCAGCATGCAGGCGCTCGCGAGTGATGGCCGGTGCAAGACCTTCGACGCGGCCGCGGACGGGTACGTGCGAGGCGAAGGGTGTGGTGTCCTCGTCCTCAAGCGGCTCTCGGATGCGCAGCGGGACGGTGACTCCATCCTCGCGTTGATTCGCGGCTCCGCCGTCAACCATGACGGGGCCAGCGGTGGCCTGACGGTTCCCAATGGGCCGTCGCAGCAGGCGGTGGTCCAGCGGGCGCTCGACAACGCGCGCATCGCCCCGGCCCTGGTGGGGTACGTCGAAGCCCACGGGACGGGCACCCCGCTGGGTGACCCGATAGAGCTGCGGGCGCTGGGGGCCGTGCTGGGCAAGGGGCGTCCGGAGGACCGGCCGTTCTTCATCGGCTCGGTGAAGACGAACATCGGGCACCTGGAGCCCGCCGCCGGAATCGCCGGGGTCATCAAGACCATCCTCTCGCTCCAGCACCAGGAGATTCCCCCGCATCTGCACTTCCGCACCCCCAACCCGCATGTGGAGTGGGACCGCATTCCGGCCCGCGTCCCCGTCGAGCGGGTGCCCTGGCCCGCCCACGAGGGACGGCGCATCGCGGGTGTGAGCTCCTTCGGGCTCAGCGGAATCAACGCGCACGTCGTGCTGGAGGAGGCTCCCTCCGCCACCGTCCCCGCCGCGTCGGACGAGGAGGCCCAGGCGCGGCTCGTGGTCTTGTCCGCGAAGACGCCCGGAGCACTGTCCTCGCTGGCGGAGCGCTGGAGCGTGTTCCTGAAGGGCGAGGAGCCGGGTTCGCTCGCCGATATCAGCGCCACGTCCACGCTGGGCCGGACGCACCATGAGCACCGGCTCGCCCTCGCGGCGAAGTCCAGGGAGGAGCTCCTCGCGCAGCTCGCCGCCTTCGCCGCAGGGGAGAGCCACGCGGGCCTGTCGGTGGGACGCCGGGGCAGCGGAGCCGGACAGCGGATTGTCTTCGTCTTTCCGGGCCAGGGCTCGCAGTGGCTGGGAATGGGACAGCAGCTGTACGCGCGGGACGCGACGTTCCGGGAGGCCATCGACCGGTGTCACGAGGCGCTCGGCCGTCATGTCGACTGGTCCTTGCGCGAGCTGCTGACGAAGCCCGGACAGCAGTCTCGATGGAATGACATCGACGTCATCCAGCCGACGCTGTTCGCCTTGCAGGTGGCGCTCGCGGCGGTGTGGCGCTCGTGGGGGCTGGAGCCTCACGCGGTGGTGGGCCACAGCATGGGAGAGGTGGCCGCGGCGCACGTCGCGGGGGTGCTCTCGCTGGAGGACGCGGCGCGCATCATCTGTGAGCGGAGCAAGCTGCTCCGGCGCGTCAGTGGCAAGGGCGCCATGGCCGTCGTGGACCTCTCCCGCGAGCAGGCGGAGGCGGAGATTCGGGGCGCCGAGGACCGCATCGCCATCGCCGTGAGCAATGGCCCGAAGGCCACGGTGCTGTCGGGAGACCCCGCGGCGCTGAAAGAGGTGATGGAGCGGCTGGAGCGTCGCGAGGTGTTCTGCCGCTGGGTGAAGGTGGACGTGGCCTCGCACAGCCCGCAGATGGACCCGCTGCGGCAGGAGTTGCTGGAGCGGATGGCGGCCGTGCGTCCCACCGGCGGCACGGTGCCGCTCTACTCCACGGTGACGGGTGCCCCCATCGAGGGCCAGGAGCTGAACGCCTCGTACTGGGTGCGCAACCTGCGCCAGCCCGTGCTGTTCGCGGACGCGGTGCAGCGCCTCATCCAGGATGGAAACGTCCTGTTCATCGAGCTGAGCCCGCACCCCATCCTCGTGCCCTTCGTGGATGCGATGTTGAGGGAAGGGGACACGTCGGGTCGTGGGCTCGTGGTGCCGAGCCTGCTCCGGGAGCAGGAAGAGTGGCCGTGCCTGCTCTCGTCCCTGGGAGCGATTTCCGCCCGCGTGGACCGCGTGGACTGGCTCCGGCTGCATCCGGAAAAGCGCCGGCGCGTCGCGCTCCCCTCGTATCCATGGCAGCGCGAGCGGCACTGGCTGGAGCTGAAGCCGGCCATCTCGCGCGGTCGCGTCGCGCGAGTGGGGGGGCATCCACTGTTGGGTGCGTCGTTCACCACCTCCGTGCAGACGGAGAGCCGCTTCTGGGAATCCACGCTGAGCGCGCGGGAGCCTTCGTTCCTGGCGGACCACCGCGTGGGTGGGCAGTGCGTGGTGCCGGGCGCGGCCTACCTGGAGATGGCGCTGTCGGCGGCGCGGGAGTTGACCGGTGGGACGGCGCACGAGCTCGTCGACACGTCCTTCAAGGAGGGCCTGCTGCTCCCCGAGGGACATGAGCGCACCGTGCAACTGGCGCTGAGCGGCGAGCGCGAGGGTGTCCTCTCGTTCCAGCTCTCGAGCCAGAAGGCGGGCACGGAGGCGAGTGCCCCGGCGGGCTGGATGGCGCATGTCGTGGGGCACCTGCGTCCCATGGTCGAAGCGCTGTCCGTCCCCACACCCGAGTCGTTCGAGGCGATTCGGGCGCGATGCCCGGAGGTGATGGAGTCGGCGGCGCACTACGAGGCGCTGGCGCGCGGTGGCGTGGCCTACGGACCGGCGTTTCAGGGTGTGCGGCAGGTGTGGCGTGGCCGAGGCGAAGCGCTCGGACATGTCCGTTTGCCGGAGCCGCTCGTGGCGCGGGCGTCGGCGTATCGCATCCATCCCGCGTTGCTCGACGCGTGCTTCCAGTTGGTGGCCGCGGCCGTTCCCCAGGAAGACCTTGCCCAGGATGCGGGTCCCGCCGTTCCCGTGGCGCTCGCGAACCTGCGGCTTCACGAGCAGCCGGGGACAGAGGTCTTCTGCCACGTGCGGTTGCGTCCCCTGGAGGGCGCTCGTGGTGGCGTCTACACGTTCGACCTGGAGCTGCGTGATGCGTCTGGCCGGCTCCAGGTGGAGGCGCTCGGGCTGCGCGTCCAGCAGTTGGACATGCCGGTCGCGGAGGGCACGGGGAGGGACCTCTTCTTCGCGCAGGAATGGCGGCATGCGCCGGCTGTCGAGCCTGTCCCGGCCTCGGGCACCGAGGCGGGTGGGCGCTGGTTGCTCATCGCGGACGGCAGCGAGCTCTCCGACACGGTCGAGTCCCTGCTGCGAGAGCGACAGGGCGAGGTCCTCCGGGTCGACATCGCGGGCGCGGGCCCGGGGCGCCGGGTCGTGGACACGGCTTCGCCCCAGGCCTTCGATGCGGTGCTGTCAGAGGCCTTCGGCGCGGGCTCGCAGCCACGTGGCGTGATTCACCTGACAGGCCAGGAGCCTCGCGAGGTGGACCCGCTGATGGGGTGTGGTGGCGTGCTGCATCTGGTCCAGGCGCTTGGCCGTGCGGGCCTGTCGAGCCCGCCCAGGCTGTGGCTCGTCACGCGAGGCGTCCATCATGGCTCTGACGGTCGGTCCGCATCGGACGTGCTCCAGGCTCCGCTGTGGGGCCTGGGCCGGACGCTCGCGCACGAGCACTCCGAGCTGAAGTGCACGCGAGTGGATGTGTCCGCTGCCCTGGGCTCGGGTGACGCGGGCGTCGCGCTGGTGCGGGAGCTGCTCGTGGCGGACGCGGAGGAGGAAATCTCCCTGCGCGCGGACGGGCGCCATGTCGCCCGCATCGTGCGCGGTGTTCCCGGCAGGCCCGTTGGCGAGGCCGTGGTTCCCGCGGAGGGACACCCGTTCCTCCTGGAGCGGGACGCACGAGGTCGCCTGGAACGCCGGGCGAATACACGGCGCCCACCTGAGGCGGGCGAACTCGAAATCGAGGTCTCCGTGGCCTCCCATGGAGGGCTCGAGTCCGAGCCGTGGGAAGCAGAAGGTGGCGTCATCGGGTGCAGTGGGCGCGTCGTCGCCGTGGGCGAAGGTGTGAAGGATGTCGTGCTCGGCGAGGAGCGGGTCGCGCTGGTGGCGTCGCGCCTCGGGTCGCACGTGTGTGTGCCCGTGGTGTGCACGGCCCTCCGCCCGTCGTCCTCATCGCACGAGGACGCAGCGGCGCTCGCGGCGGCTGTTCTCCCCGCCTGGTACGCGCTGTTCCACCTGGGCCGACTGGAGAAGCGGGGCCGCGTGCTGATTCTGGGGACTTCGAGCGGGCTCGGGAGGGCGGCGGTCAAGTTGGCCAGGTGGGTGGGGGCGGAGGTCTTCGCCGTGGCGACGACGACCGAGCAGCGAGCCTCGCTGCGGGAGCTCGGAGCCGACCATGTCGTGGACCCGGGCGAGGAGACCTTCGTCACCCGGCTCCTGGCCGCGACGGGAGGAAGCGGAGTGGAGCTGGCCGTGGTCGCGCCGGGCGCTGTCGGCCTCGACCGGAGCCTCGCTGTGCTGGGTGAAGGCGCGCGCGTCTTCGACCTGCGGACGTCCTCCGTGCCGGCCCCCGTGGGTGATGCGAACATCGCCTGGTGCGGAGTGGACGTGCCTGCCTTCGCCCGACGCAGGCCCGAGCGCTTTGCCCGTCTCTGGCAGGAGGTGAAGGACGCGTTCGAGGTGAGAGGCCTTCCCTCCGTCGCCTCCGGGGTGAACTCTTTCACCCTGAATCACCCGAAGGCGCGCGTGGTGGTCCCCTCGGTGGGTGCGAAGCGGCTTCGCGCCGATGGGACGTACCTCGTCACGGGTGGGCTCGGTGGGCTCGGCTTCGCGGTGGCGAAGTGGATGGTGGAGCAGGGCGCCGGTCACCTCGTGCTCATTGGCCGCGACACGGCCCTGACACCGGAGCAGCAGCAGGACGTGGCCGCGCTCGAGGCCGCCGGAGCGCGGGTGCGAGTGGCTCGGGCGGACGTGTCCGACCGCGCGCAGCTCGCCCGGGTGCTCTCGGAGACAGTCCGGGATGAGGCCCCGTTGCGAGGTGTCATCCACGCGGCTGGGGTGCTGGACGATGGTGTGCTGTCGCAGCAGACGGTGGAGCGGTTCCAGCGCGTCATGGCGCCCAAGGTGCGTGGAGGCTGGAACCTGCATGTCCTGACGCGCGAGGCGCCGCTCGACTTCTTCGTGCTGTACTCGTCGGCGGCTTCCCTGTTCGGAGCACCGGGGCAGGGCAACTACGTGGCCGCCAACGCCTTCCTCGACGCGCTCGCCCACCATCGTCGAGCGCTGGGGTTGCCGGGCCTGAGCATCAACTGGGGGCCCTTCTCGGAGGTCGGTCTGGCCGCGGCGCAAGCCAACCGGGGCGAGCGACTGGCGCAGCGAGGCTCGGACAGTCTGACGCCCGCGGAAGGCCACGCGATTCTGGGGCGGCTGCTGGATGGTGAGGTGACGCAGATGGCGGTCATGCCGCTGGAGCTGCGCAAGTGGGTGGAGTTCTATCCGCGCGCGCGGTCGTCCCCGTGGCTGTCGGAGCTGGTCCCCGCCGGCTCGGGCGCGGAGGCCCGCGAGCCGGGGAACGAGGCCCTGCTGGAGACGCTGAAGACCGCGTCCCCGAAAGAGGCACGGGCGGCCCTGGAGCAGTTCGTCCGCGAGCAGCTTGCCCGTGTCCTGCGACTGGACTCGGCGCGCATTGCTCCGGATGCGCCGCTCCAGGGTTTCGGCCTCGACTCCCTGATGGGGCTGGAGCTGCGCAACCGGCTGGCCGCGGGGCTGGCGCTGTCACTGCCCGCCTCGTTGATCTGGAAGCACCCGACGCTGGAGGCGCTCTGCGCGCATCTCCAGAGTGAAGTCATGGATCGCAACCTCGCCGAGACGCTCGCGCGTGCGGACGAGGGTACCAGGCCGGTGATGGATGCGGCCGCCGCTGACGACAACGAGGTCTTCGTTCTATGAGTGTCCGTGAGTTGTTGAGCACCCTCGCCGCCAGGGGTGTGCGCCTGCGTGTCGACGGAGAGAAGCTGGTGGTCGAGGCGGGCAAGGCCGTCCTCACCCCGGAGCTGCGCGCCGAGCTGTCCGCGAACAAGGGTGACATCCTGGCGTTCCTGGGGAAGCACTCCGCGCGCGAGGTGTCGTCGAGCGCGCCGGCGCTGCCGCTCGCGAGGCCCGAGGTCATCCCGTTGTCCAGCGGGCAGGAGCGGCTCTGGTTCCTGGACCGCCTCTCGCCCGGCACGGCGCAGTACAACGTCCATCTCGGTCTCCGGGCGCGAGGCGCGCTCGATACCGTGGCCCTTCGCCGGAGTCTGGAGGAGTTGGTCCGGCGACACGAGGTGCTCCGGACGCGCTTCCCGGAGGTGGAGGGCAGTCCCCGGCAGGTCATCGCGTCACCTGATGCAGGCGTGGCGCTGACCGTGGTGGAGCTGCCAGGGCTCACCGAGGCGCGGCGTGAAGAGGAAATCCAGCGGCGCTCGGATGCGGTGGCCCGGCAGCCGTTCGACCTGGCGACAGGACCGCTCTTCCGAGTCACGCTGGTGGCCCTGGGCCCCGACGACCACGCCCTCTTCGTGACGAAGCACCACATCATCACGGATGGCTGGTCGCTCGGCGTCTTCGTGCGCGAGCTGTCGGCGCTGTACGCGTCCTTTGTCCGGGGACAGACGCCCGTGCTGCCGCCCGTGTCGATGCAGTTCGCCGAGTCGGCCCTGCGCGAGCGTGCGTGGCTGGCGGGGGAGTCGGGTGCCCGCGAGCGGACGTACTGGAAGGGGAAGCTCCAGGGGCTGCCGCCGCTCCAGCTCCCCGTGGACCATGCGGTCTCCACGTCCACGAGCCATCGTGGCGCCACCATTCCCGTCGCCTTCTCACCCGCGCTCAGCGAGGCCTTGAGGGAGCTGGCCCACCGGGAGGGTTGCAGCCTCTTCATGGTGTTGTTCGCCGCGTTCTCGGCGCTCCTGCACCGCTACTCAGGACAGCTTGATTTCGGTGTGGGGACGGTGATCGCGAACCGGGGGAACACGCCCGCGGACCTCATCGGCTTCGTCGCCAATACCCTCGCGCTGCGCTGTGATTTCTCAGGCGAGCCGACCTTCGCGCAGTGGCTGGCCCGCGCGCGCAAGGTCGTGCTGGAGGCGCTGGACCACCAGTCGCTGCCGTTCAGCGAGGTGGTGCAGGGAGTGGGCGCCTCGCGAGAGGGCGGGCTCAACCCGCTGGTGCGCGCCTGCTTCACGCTGGAGAACATCCCCGCGCCCGTGCTGGAGCTGCCGGGGACGCGCTGGTCGTTCCTGAACGGCGCGCCGGACGGCAGCGTGGAGGGCGTCGCCAAGTTCGAGCTCTCGCTCATCCTGGCCTCGGGCGACAACGGCCTGGGCGGCATGCTCGAGTACTCGCGCGAGGTCTTCGACGCCTCGACGGCGGAGCGGATGGTGGAGCACCTCCAGGTCCTGCTGGAGGCCATCGTGGCCCGGCCGGAGGCACCCCTGTCGAAGCTGCCGCTGCTGTCGCCGGCGGAGCGCGGAAGGCTCCTCACCGACTGGAACGGTCCGGTGCTCGACGTCCCCGCGCTGTGCATGCATCAACTCGTACAGGCCCAGGTGGAGCGGACGCCCCAGGCCGTGGCCGTGGTGAGCGGGCACACGCGGCTCACCTACGCCGAGCTCAATCGCCGGGCGAACCAGCTCGCGCATCATCTGCGACGGCTCGGTGTCCAGCCCGAGGCCCGCGTGGGCCTCTGTGTCGAGCGCACCGAGGACCTGGTCATCGGCCTGCTGGCCATCCTCAAGTCCGGAGGTGCCTACGTCCCGTTGGACCCCGCCTATCCGAAAGAGCGGCTGGCGCTGATTCTCGAGGATGCCCGGGTGCCGGTGCTGCTCACGCAGCAGCGCCTCGTCCCGGAGCTGCCCGCCACCCAGGCGCGAGTGGTGTGCCTGGATACGGACGCGCCGGCCATTGGCGCGGAGCCGGACACGAACCCCGAGCAGGTCACGTCACCCGACGCGCTCGCGTATCTCATCTACACCTCGGGCTCCACCGGCAAGCCCAAGGGCGTGATGATTGACCACCGCAACGCCGTGGCCTTCCTGACCTGGGCCCTGAGCGTCTTCTCCCCGGAGGCGCTCGCGGGGACGCTGGCCTCGACGTCCATCTGCTTCGACCTGTCGGTCTTCGAGATTTTCGCGCCGCTGTGTCTGGGGGCGAAGGTCATCGTGGCGAAGAACGCGCTGGAGGTGTCGGAGCTCCCCGCGGCGCGGGAGGTGACGCTCATCAACACCGTGCCTTCGGCCATGGGCGCGCTGCTGCGAGCGGGCGCGGTGCCGTCCTCGGTGGTCATCGTGAACCTGGCGGGTGAGGCCCTCGCGGGGTCACTGGTCGACCACATCTACCAGCTCGGCCATGTGCGGGACGTGTTCAACCTCTATGGCCCGAGCGAGACCACGACCTACTCCACGTTCACCCGCGTGAGCCGTGGACAGACGCCGACCATCGGGCGCCCTGTCGGAAACACCCAGGTGTACGTGCTGGATGCGCACCGGGAGCCGATGCCCGTGGGCGTGCCGGGCGAGGTCTTCATCGGCGGCCACGGTGTGGCGCGAGGCTATCTGGACCGGCCGGAGCTGACCGCGGAGCGGTTCATCGCGTCGCCCTTCGCCGGAGGCACCAGCGAGCGTCTGTACAGGACAGGGGACCTGGCGCGGTGGTTGCCGGACGGACAGCTCGAGTACCTGGGCCGGATGGACCACCAGGTGAAGCTGCGGGGGTTCCGCATCGAGCTGGGCGAGATTGGCGCGGCCCTGATGGAGCACCCGAACGTCCGTGACGCCGTGGTCGTCGTGCGTGATGGACTGGGGGCGGACAAGCAGCTCGTCGCCTACGTCGTCGGACGCGAGCAGAAGGCTCCCGAGCCGGCGGAGCTGCGCGACCACCTGAAGTCCCGGTTGCCGGAGTACATGGTGCCCTTCCTGTTCGTGAGCCTGGAGGCACTGCCGCTCACGCCGAACGGAAAGGTGGACCGTGCCGCGCTTCCGGCGCCGGAGCGTCCGCGCTCGGGGGCCGGCAAGGAGCACGTCGCGCCCAGGACTCCCGGGGAGGTGTCGCTGGCGGCCATCTGGCGCCAGGTCCTGGGGGTGGAGCAGGTGGGTATCCATGACCACTTCTTCGAACTGGGCGGGCACTCGCTCTTGCTCTACCGGGTGCTCGTGCTCGCGCGGGCGGAGTCTGGAGCGGACATCCCGCTGCGGGCCTTGTTGCAGGCTCCGACGCTGGAGGAGATGGCACGGACCATCGAGGCCGCGAAGACGGGCTCGCTGCCGACCCACGACGTGGTGGCGGAGATGGAAGCGGATGCCGTGCTGGATGCGGCCCTGGAGCCAGGCGACGCATTGCCGCCCCTGACGGGCGCCGCGCGCACCCTCCTGCTGACCGGCGCCACGGGCTTCCTCGGGGCCTTCCTGCTGGAGGAACTCTGCCGCAAGACGGAGGCGCGCATCTATTGCCTGGTGCGCTCCAAGTCAGCGCAGGACGGCATGCACCGGATTCGCAAGAATCTGGAGAGCTACTCACTGTGGAGCGAGGCGCTGGCGTCGCGCATCGTTCCCCTCCAGGGGGACATCGGCCTGCCCCTGCTGGGCCTGTCCGAAGCGGAGTTCCAGCGACTCGCGGAGGAGGTGGACGCCGTCTACCACAACGGCGCGCTGGTCAATTTCCTCTACCCCTACGAGTCCATGCGCGCGGCCAATGTGCTCGGCACGCGGGAGATTCTCCGGCTGGCGATGCGCACGCGCATCAAGCCCCTGCACTACGTCTCCACCGTCTCCGTGTTGCCGCTGGGGCGCCAGACACCGATTCTGGAGGACGAGCCCCTGGAGGGGGCCGAGAGCCTCGTGGGTGGGTATGCCCAGAGCAAGTGGGTCGCCGAGAAGCTCGTGAGGGAGGCTTCGCGTCGTGGGCTCCCCGTGACGCTCCATCGACCGGGACGGGTGACGGGGCACAGCCGCACGGGGGCCTGGAACACGGATGACCTGGTGTGCAGGACCCTCAAGGGCTGCGTGCGGATGGGCAGCGCCCCTCGTGTCGAGGCCCTGCTCGACGTGACGCCCGTGGACTACGTCAGCAGCGCCATCGTGGACTTGTCCCTGCGCCCGGCGTCATTCGGACAGACGTATCACCTGGTCAACCCGCGGTTTGTGCGCGCCGATGAGATGTGGAGCCACATGCGCTCCTTTGGGTACGGGCTGCGAGTCCTCCCGTATGACGAATGGCTCGCCGAGCTGGGCGTCGCGGCTCCGTCCGACAGCGAGCTGGGAGATCTGCTCATGTTCCTCCAGCAGGTGCCTCCGGAGGACCGGAGCGTGGGCGGGCCGCGGATGGTGGTCTGCGACAGCGGGAACACGTTGAAGGCCCTGGGAGGAACGGGGACCGCCTGTCCCTCGGTGGATGCCTCCCTGATTTCAACCTACCTCTCGTCCCTGGTGCAGCGCGGCTTCCTCGCTGCCCCCGGGACGCGGTAGCACCCGCCTGTGTGACGCGCGCCAGGAGTCCGGGCGATGAACCGCCTGGGCTCCGGGACTGTCGTCTCCAACTGACATCCGAGCAGGGCGGTGACACCGTCCAATCACAAGGCCAACACAGGACGTGATGGCGGCTCCGCGTGGGCCTCGCGACGTCGCGCCCAGGGATTCACGCAGTCACACCACGTCTGCCTTCAGCACGGCGGCATGCACCCCACGCGACAGTCCGCGTGGGCACGCGTGTCGGGAGCTACTTGCGCAGCAGCGTCCCCTCGAAGAAGAACGCGACGCACGCGGCCAGGATGAGCCACGTCCACAGCGGCACGGTCGGCCGGTCCTCGTCACCGCTGGACGCCTTCACCGTCTCCTCACCGAAGTACGCGGTGAGGGTGTCCTGTGGCACGCGCGTCAAGTCGCTCTCCGCCGGGTCGAGCATCGCCGCGAAGGACAGCGCCGGCTGCATCTTCCCGTCCGCGCCCAGCACCGAGTACGCCCCCGGCTCCAGCACCGGCCCCGCCACCACCGAGCCATCCGGCTGCTCCTTCACCGGCAGCTCGCTCCCATCCGGCGCCTTCACCGCCGTCACCTTCTGAGAGCCCTCCGGCCGCAGCGTTACCTGCTCACCCACGCGCACGCGCACCTCCTCGCGCTCCTCCAGTGAGCCGGTGAGGTACGCCGCGAAGCGCTGCATCAGCGGCAGGAAGCTGGTGCGGATGGCGAAGTCACTCCAGTCACGGTCCACCGTGCTGGTGAACATGGCCACGCGGCCCTTGCCCTTGCGCATCACCGCCACCGCGGGCGCCCCGTCCTCGTACGTGGCCAGCACCTGGCTCGCGCCGGGCGACGCCGGGTTGTCCGCCTCCAGCAACACGTACCGGTAGAAGCGCGCGCCGATGAGCCCCTCCTCCGCCCGCCCCGTGAAGGGCGAGAAGAGCACGTGCTCCTGCTTCACCTGCGCCAGCCGCGCCGCCTTCGTCTCCGCTTCCGGGTCCGTCTCGCGCTCCGCGCTGGTGCGCACCACACGCAGCGGCCTGGGCAACACCGCCCCCAACCGCTGGTTGTAGTCCTCCGTGTTCACCCGGTCGCCCATGCTCAGGAACAGCCCGCCGCCGTTCTCCACGAAGGCCGCCAGCCGAGCCGCCTCCTCCGGGCTGGGCGCCGGCACGTTCAACAGCAGCACCAGGTCGTACGCGGCGAAGTCCTCGCGCAGCCCCACCTCCGAGTCACGCACCGCGACTTCCACCGGAGAGCCGGGCGCCGTCAGCGCCGCGTCCACGAAGAACGCCTCGTCGCGGTAGCGCGTCGCATGGGGCGCGCCATTCACCACCAGCGCCTTGAGCGCCTTGGGCACCGGCAACACGAACGCCCGTCGGTCATCCTCCGCCAGCGAGTCCGACGCCAGCGTCACCTGGCCCACCACCGTGCCACCCTGTGGGAAGCGCACCGTCAGCGCCTTCTGCGTGGTGCCACCCGCGGGCACGTCGACGAAGCCCTTGGCCAGCGTCGTCTCGCCCGTGCGCACCGCGGCCTCCAAGTCCTTGGCCGCCTCTGTCCCGAAGTTGCGCACCGTGAAGGTGAACTGGAACGAGCGCGGCCCCGCCTGGAGCGCGGGCTCCACCTTCAGGTCCACAATCGCGTGGTTGTTGAGCGCCTCGCGTCCCTCGGCCACGTCGCGCAGCACGACTTCGGGCTTCACCGGCGCCCCGGTGGGGCCCTTCACCGTGGGCGGCGGCGCCTCCAGCCGGAACGCCGAGGCCGCCATGTCGGAGACCACCACCAGCCGCTTGGCGGCCATGGGGTTCTCCTCCAGCGAGCGCGACGCCATCTCCATGCACCGCGACAGGTCCGCCGCCCCGTAGGTCGGCTTTGCTTCATCCACGAGTCCGCGCAGCCGCGCCCGGTCGAACCCCGGAGGCGGAGGCGCGGCGGGGGAGCTGGTGCACACCAGCACCGTGGCGGGCTCTTCGGGCAGCAGGTCCTTGAGCGCGTCGCGCGCCTCGTCCCGTCCTCGCTCGAAGAGCGACGTCCCGTCCGTCCAACGCATGGACAGCGACGCGTCCAGGATGATGGCCGTGGCGGCCGGGCCCTTCACCACCTGCGCGGCGTGTGCGTCGCGGCTCAGCTCCGGCCGGGCGAGCGCGATGGGAATCGCCAGCAGGATGAGCGTGCGCAGCGCGTACAACAGCAGGCGCTTGAGCTTGAGTCGGCTGGCGGTGCGCTTCTGGCTGCGCAGCACGAAGGCCAGCGGGCCGAACGGATGGGGACGCGGCCGACGTCGGTCGAACAGGTGCACCAGCAGGGGGATGAGCGCGCCCAGCGCGCCCAGCAGCATCCACGGATTGCCAAACGTCACCCGCGCCTCCCGCGTCGCCCCAGGTAGCGCAGCAGCACGTCGTCCAGCTTCTCGTCGGTGCGCACCAGCTCGTAGTCCACGTCCGCCTCCGCGCACGAGGCCTTCACGCTGGCCAGGAAGGCGTGGAACTCCTCCAGGTAGCTCTCCTTGATTTCGCGCGGATTCACCTCGATGCGGCCCTCACCCTCCATGTCCAGGAAGAGCGTGGGGTCATCGAAGGGGAACGTCAGCTCCGCCGGGTCCACGACATGGAACAGCGACACGTCGTTCTTGCGCTGCCGCAGCGCGAGCACCCGCTTGAGCGCGTCCTGCTTCTCGTCGAGCAGGTCCGACAGGACGATGACGGTGGAGCGCCGGGGCAGCACCTCCGCCAGGTGGTCCGCCGCGCTGCCCAGGTCCGTGCCTCCGCCCGGCGTCGTGGCGTCCAGCGTCTCCAGCAGCACGTTGAGGTGGCCCGCCGAAGCGCGCGGCGGCACGTCCTTCCACTTGCCGCCGGTGAGCAGCGCCAGCCCCGCCGCGTCCTGCTGACGCACCAGCAGGTAGCACAGCGCTCCCGCCAGCGTGGTGGCGACCTCCAGCTTGTTCAACGCGCCGCTGCCGTAGCCCATGGAGGCGGACGCATCCACCACCATGACCGAACGCAGGTTCGTCTCGTGCTCGAAGCGCTTGACGTAGTACTTGTCGAACTTGCCGTAGGCCTTCCAGTCCAGGTGGCGCAGCTCGTCGCCGGGGGCGTATTCCTTGTGCTCGGCGAACTCCACGCTCTGCCCCTGGTGGGGGCTCTTGTGGAGGCCGGACAGCACCCCCTCCATCACCGCGCGGGCACGCAGCTTCACGCCCTTGAGGCGGGCCAGCGTCTGGGCATCGAGCAGCACGCGGCGCTAGCCCTTCACCACCGTGAGGAGCTGGTCGATGAGCTTCACGGAGGTGATGCCCTCGCTCTCCGCGGTGAAGTTGGGCAGCACGCGGTGACGCAGCACCGGCCGCGACAGCGCCCGCACGTCCTCCACCGTGGCCACGAAGCGGCCGTGGAGAATCGCGCGCGCCTTCGCCGCGAGCACCAGGTACTGGCTGGCGCGAGGGCCCGCGCCCCAGGACACGTTCTTCGCCACGAAGTCCGGCACGCCGGGCTCCTTGGGGCGGGTGTTGCGCACCAGCTCCACCGCGAAGCGCACCACGTGGTCCGGCACCGGCACGCGCCGCACCAGCTCCTGAAGCGCGAGGATGCGCTCGGGCGACAGAATCTTCTCCAGCTTCGGCTGCTCGCCGCCCGTGGTGCTCTTGACGATCTGCACCTCTTCCTCGGCGGTGGGGTAGCCCACGTCGACGAGGAACATGAAGCGGTCCAACTGCGCTTCCGGAAGCGGGTACGTGCCTTCCTGCTCAATCGGGTTCTGGGTGGCGAAGACGAGGAAGGGCAAATCCAACGGATACGTCCGGCCGCCCGCGGTGATGCGGTACTCCTGCATGGCCTGGAGCAGCGCGGCCTGCGTCTTGGGCGGCGTGCGGTTCACCTCATCCGCGAGGATGATGTTGGCGAACAGCGGCCCCTGCACGAAGCGGAAGTTGCGCCGGCCGGTGGTGCGGTCCTCCTCCAGGATGTCCGTGCCGGTGATGTCCGACGGCATCAGGTCCGGAGTGAACTGGATGCGGTTGAAGGAGAGGTTGAGGACGTCCGCCAAGGTGGAGATGAGCAGCGTCTTGGCGAGGCCGGGCACGCCGACGAAGAGGCAGTGGCCCCGGCTGAAGAGCGAGATGAGCAGGTGCTCGACGACTTCCCGCTGGCCGACGACGCGCTTCTCAATCTGGCCGACGATGGCGTTTCGAGCCTCGGCGAGCTCCTCGACTGCGCGGAGGTCGTCGCTCGAGGGGTCGGGCACGGGACGTGGGGCGGGGGCGGCGCTTTCCATGGAAGGAGTCTCTTAATTCGCGGGCGGCGCCCGGACCAACGGTTTCCTCCTTCCGAGCAGCCGAGTCGTGAGGTGGCAACCGTTGGAGCGGGGGGCTATTCCGCTGCCATACACTCTGGAGGAGGCTTCTCAGGGGCCTCCAGCCCTCGCGCCTGCACGCCCCCCGAGCGGGACCAGCCCCCCGAGGGGCAGGGGGAATGCCGCTTCGCGGACACGCTGCTTACCGTCTCCGGAGATCCGGCCTCCGACGGACGGCGGCCGTCTCCGGGGTGCGCGCATGCGGTTTGAGCGAGCGGGACGTTGGTTCCACGGCTGGCGGATTCTGGGGCCCGTGGCCCTCCTCTGGGGGGCCGGGATGGCGTGTGGCTCCGAGCAGGACGCCGCCGAGCCCTCCGGGGAGACCGCCTCACCGGCCCCTGACGGGGTGTCGCCCTCCGGGCCAGGAGCACCCCCCACGGAGTCGACCTCGCCGTCCGAGGGCGTGCTGCCCCAGGGCACCCTCTGGGAGACCCGGGTGGGAGGCCCTCAGGACGACACGCCCACGGGGGTCTCCGTGGGCCGAGGCGGGGACGTGGTGATGGTGGTGTCCCAGACACCCCGGCAGGACGGGGACCGCGAGCCGGTGGAGGGGGAGCTCCTGGCGGTGGAATTGGCGCGGTACGCGCCGGACGGGACGTCGCGCTGGGTGCAGGACTTCCCCCGGGAGCGGCTGTCGGACCTGCGCGTGGCGGCGTCGCCGGGCTCGGAGGGCGCGGTGTTCCTCACGGGCAATGCGTTTCTCTACCCGGCGAACTTCGGGTTGGGGGCGACGCAGGACGGCTTCGTGGTGCGCTTCAACGCGGACGGGCGCGCGACGTGGCAGCAGCGCGTGGGACAGAAAGCGCACGCGGTGGCGGCGGATTTAGCCGGCGGTGTGGTGGTGGCGGGGGAGGAGTGGGAG
>NZ_VIFM01000001.1 GCF_006636215.1 Myxococcus llanfairpwllgwyngyllgogerychwyrndrobwllllantysiliogogogochensis
GGCCCAAGGGCGTCATGGTGCCTCACCGCACCGCCGCCAACTTCTTCGCGGCCATGGATGACCGCCTGGGCACCTCTCCCGGCACGTGGCTCGCCGTCACCTCCATCTCCTTCGACATCTCCGTCCTCGAGCTGCTCTGGACGCTCTGCCGAGGCTTCCATGTCGTCCTCCATGACGAGCGCGCCGCCTCTCGCCTCGGCACCGCGCTGACGCTGCCCGAGGTCCTCCGCCGCCACCCCGTCTCCCATCTCCAGTGCACGCCGTCCTTCGCTCGCGCCAGGGTGCTCGCGCACGACTCACTCGCCGCGCTCGCGTCCCTCCGCTACCTCCTCGTCGGCGGTGAGGCGCTACCCGGCCCTCTCGCCTCCCAGCTTCGCGCCGCGCTCCCTCGCTCCACCCTGCTCAACATGTATGGTCCGACGGAAACCACCGTCTGGTCCTCGTCTCACCCGTCCTCGCTTTCCGACGAAGGTGCGTCCACCCTTTCCATCGGGACGCCTCTCGCCAACAACCGTCTCTTCGTCCTCGACACCTCCGGTCAGCCCTGCCCCATCGGCGCTCCCGGCGAGCTCTTCATCGCGGGCGAAGGCGTCGTGCGCGGCTACTTCGGCCGCCCCGACCTCACCGCCGAGCGCTTCCTCCCCGACGCCTTCTCCGGCATCCCTGGCGCGCGCCTCTACCGCACCGGTGACCTTGCTCGCTGGCGCCCTGACGGCTCGCTCGACTTCCTCGGCCGCGCCGACTTCCAGGTGAAGCTGCGCGGCTTCCGCATCGAACTGGGCGAAGTCGAAGCCGTCCTCTCACGCCACACCTCCGTCCTCCAGGCCGTCGCGGGCGTCCACCTCGACTCCTCGGGTGACGGTCGTCTCGTCGCCTGGCTCGTCCCTCAGCCCGGCCTCGCGCTCGACTCCTCCGCGCTCCGAGACTTCGCCCAACGGCACCTGCCCGAGCACATGGTGCCGGCCCTCTTCGTCGCCCTGCCCGCGCTGCCGCTCACGCCCAATGGCAAGGTCGACCGCAAGGCCCTCCCCGCGCCGCAGAGCCGGGGTCCACAGCCCGCCGTCGCCGACGACTCCGAGCCGCGGACACCTCAGGAGAAGGTCCTCGCCGCCATCTGGTCCGACGCCCTGCGCGTGCCGCGCGTCACGCGCCATGACAACTTCTTCGCGCTGGGTGGCGACTCCATCCTTTCCATCCAGATTGTCTCCCGCGCACGCAACGCGGGCGTCCAGCTCACGACCCAGCAGCTCTTCCAACACCCGACGCTGGAAGCCCTGGCCCGAGTGGTACAGCTCCAGGGCGGCGCCTGGGCCGAGCAGTCGGACGCCGCGCTGCTCGCGCTCACCCTGCGCGCATCGACGGACTCGAAGGGTCCTGAGTCCACGGACGTCGTCCTGAGCCGGTTGAAGCAGGCCATCGCCGACCGTCTCGTCACAGCGGGCACGCCGGTGGAGGACCTCTATCCGTTGTCGCCCTTGCAGCAGGGCATGCTCTTCCACACCCTCGCGGCGCCGGGCTCCGGCGTCTACGTCACCCAGTTGACGTGGACCTTCGGTGACGCCCTGGACCTGGGTGCGTTCCGGCGCACCTGGGAGGCTGTCATCCAGCGACAGCCCCTGCTGCGCACGTCCTTCCTCACGGGCGGCTCACAGGAGCCCCTTCAGCTCGTCCACCCCGGTGCTGCCCTGCCCTGGGAGGAACTCGACTGGCGCGGAGTGGAGGAAGCAGAGCAGCAGTCCCGCTTCCAGGCCCTCCTCTCCGAGGACCGCGCTCGCGGGTTCGACCTGCGCACGCCACCGCTGCTGCGACTGACGGTCATCCGCACCGATGAGCACGCCTGGCGCGCTCTCGGGACCATGCATCACATGCTGATGGATGGCTGGAGCATGGGCCTCCTCTTCCAGGACCTCTTCGCCACCTACGAGCAGGTTCGCGCGGGACTGGTGTGGATCCGGCGTGAAGCGACGACCTTCCGCGACTACATCACCTGGCTCGAACGCCAGCCGATGGAGCCCGCGGAGCGCTACTGGCGCAAGACGCTGCGTGGCTTCACCGCGCCCACGCCCCTGCCGGGTGCGCTTCCCCGAAGCCCGGACTCGGTGCTCCAGCGTCAGCGACTCCAGCTCCACCTTCCCGCGCAGACCACCACCGACCTCCAGGCCTTCGTCCGCCAGCACCACCTCACCCTCAATGCACTGGTCCAGGCCGCGTGGACGCTGGTGCTCTCACGTCACACCGGTGAGAAGGACATCCTCTTCGGCGCCACCACCTCAGGTCGCTCCGCCGACGTCTCCGGCATCGACCGCGCCATCGGGCTCTTCATCAACACCGTGCCCGTCCGCGTCTTCGTCGACGATGACACCACCACGCTCTCCTGGCTACAGCAGCTCCACACCCAGCAGCTGGAACTGCGCCAGTTCGAGCACACGTCCCTCGTGCGTCTACACGGGTGGAGCGACGTGCCGCGTGGCACGCCCCTCTTCGAGTCCCTCTTCATCGTCGAGAACTTCCCCGTCGATGCCGCGGTGAATTCCGCCGGAGAAGCGCTGGGCATCCGCGACTTCACCATCCTCGACCAGACGGACACGCCGCTGGAGGCGTACGTCATTCCCGGGGACTCGCTGGAGCTGCGTCTCTTGTTCGACGCCGCGCGCTTCGCGCCATCCATCCCCGAGCGCCTCCTGCACCACTGGGGCGTGGCGCTCCAGGCGCTGATGGCTGCTCCGGAGGCACGCGTCGCCTCCATCTCCCTGCTGACGGGAGAGGAACTCGAGCAGGTCCTTCTCTCCTTCAACAGCAAGGCCCTCCCCGCGCCGGCCCAGAGTGGTTCTGTCCTTCGCTACACCGCGCCGCGCTCACGGACGGAGGAGCAGCTCGCGCGGTTGTTCGAGCAGGTGCTGGACGTGGCGCACGTCGGGGCAGAGGACAGCTTCTTCGCGCTCGGCGGCCACTCCCTGCTCGCCACGCAGATCGTCTCACGCATCCACTCCGTGCTGGGGGTGGAGCTCCCGCTGCGCGTCCTCTTCGAGTCGCCCACCGTCGCGCAGCTCGCACGCCGGCTCGAGTCCTCGACTCATGCGGTGGAGCGCCACTCCCCGCCGCTTCAGCCTGTCTCTCGCTCGGGCGAGCTGCCCCTGTCCTTCGCCCAGCAACGCCTGTGGTTCCTCGACAAGCTGGAGCCGGACAGCCCGTTCTACAACATGCCCGTGGGCCTCCGGCTGGAAGGGACACTCGACGTCCCCGCGCTGGAGCACGCCTTCACCGAGTTGGTGCGCCGCCACGAGGTGCTCCGCACCACCTTCCGCGAGGGTCCGGTTCAAGTCATCCATCCAGCGGCCCCGGTTCCGCTGCTTCGCGTGGACCTCTCGGCGCTACCCGTCGATGAAGGTGAAGCGGAAGCCCGGCGCCTCGCTCGCGAAGAGGCGCGGCGTCCCTTCGACCTCACTCGCGGGCCGCTGCTGCGCGCCACGCTGCTGCGTCTTTCCGAGTCGCGGCACGTCCTGCTGCTGACCCTGCATCACATCGTCTCGGACGGCTGGTCCGTCGACGTGCTGGTTCGCGAGTCCGCCGCGCTCTATGCCGCGTTCCGCGCGGGACACACCTCTCCGCTGCCCGAGCTGTCCATCCAGTACGCGGACTACGCTGCGTGGCAACGCGGCTGGCTCCAGGGCGAGGCGCTCGACGCGCAGTTGTCCTGGTGGCGGGAGCACCTCCAGGGTGCGCCCCGCTTCCTCGAACTCCCCACGGACTTCCCCCGGCCCGCCATCCAGGGCTTCCAGGGCGCCACCCTCACCCGCACGCTGCCTCGCGCGCTGGCAACGGCGCTCCAGGCACTCTCCCGCCGTGAGGGCACCACCCTCTTCATGGCGCTGCTGGCCGGCTTCGACCTCGTCCTCTCGCGGTACTCAGGGCAGGACGACCTCGTCGTCGGCACGGACATCGCCAACCGCAACCGCGTGGAGACGGAGGGCCTCATCGGCTTCTTCGTGAACCAGCTCGCCCTGCGCGCGCGAACCACGCCGGGGATGACCTTCCGCGAGCTGCTCGCCCAGGTGCGCGACGTCACGCTGGGCGCCCACTCGCACCAGGACCTGCCGTTCGAGGAACTGGTCAAGGCCCTCAACCCCGAGCGCAGCCTCGGCCATACGCCCCTGTTCCAGGTGAAGCTGGTGTTGCAGAACCAGCCTGCCGCTGCGCTGGAGGTGCCCGGCCTCACGCTGCGCCCCGAGTTCTCGGAGTCCGGCACCTCACGCCTGGACCTCACCCTCGCCATCGTCGAGACGGAGGCCGGGCTGGAGTGCACCTGCGAGTACCGCACGGACCTCTTCGAGGCCGCCACCATCGATGGGCTCGTGCGTCACCTCGGCGTGGTGCTGGAGGCCGCGGCGGCGAACCCCGGCACGCCCATCTCCGACCTGCCCCTCATGGCCCAGGCGGAGCAGCGCCAGCTCCTGGTCGACTGGAACGCATCCGCGCACGACTTCCCGCGTGACGTCGGCGCGCACCAGCTCTTCCAGGCGCAGGCCACTCGCACCCCGGACGCCATCGCCGTGCGCTTCGAGAGCCAGCAGCTGTCCTACGCGCAGCTCGACGCCCGCGCCAACCAGCTCGCGCACCACCTGCGGGGCCTCGGCGTCCGCGAGGATGTGCCCGTCGCCCTCTGCGTGGAGCGCTCGCTCGACACCGCCGTCGCCATCCTCGGCATCCTCAAGGCGGGCGGAGCCTACGTCCCGCTCGACCCCAGCTATCCCGTCGAGCGCCTCACGTTCATGCTGCGCGACTGCGCGGCGCCCGTCCTCGTCACGACCGAGGCCATCGCCGACGAACTCCCGGCGGGGAGCGAGCAGCTCGTCCTGCTCGACGCCGAGGCGGACCTCATCGCCGCACAGCCCACCCGCGCGCCCGAGCCGGCCACCACCGCCGACAACCTCGCGTACATCATCTACACCTCCGGCAGCACCGGCAGGCCCAAGGGCACGCTCCTGCAGCACCGGGGCCTGTGCAACACGGCCCTCCAGACAGGCCGTGCCATGGGGCTCGGCACCGGAAGCCGCGTCCTCCAGTTCTTCTCCCCTGGCTTCGATGCATCGGTCTGGGAGTTCTTCGGCGCGTTGCTCTCGGGTGCCACCCTCGTGCTGGCGCCGCGTGAGCGACTCCTGCCCGGAGCACCCCTGCGTGCGCTGGCGCGGGATGAGTCCATCACCGCGGTGACGCTCACCCCCTCGGTCCTCGCGCAACTGTCGCCCGAGGACTTCCCTTCGTTGGAGACGCTCGTCTCCGCGGGCGAGGCCTGCACGCCAGAGCTGGTGCGTCGCTGGGCACCACACGTGCGCTTCCTCAACGCGTACGGCCCCACCGAGACCACCGTCTGCGCGTCCATCACCGAGCCGCTGACGGCCGGACAGGTCCTCACCATCGGTCGCCCCTGGGCCAACCTCCAGGTGTACGTACTGGACGCTTCGCTGCGCCCACAGCCCGTCGGCGTGCCCGGCGAGCTTTGCGTGGGCGGCGTTGGTCTGGCGCGAGGCTACCTGGGACAGCCCGCGCTCACCGCCGAGCGCTTCATCCCGGACGCACTCTCCGGAGTGCCCGGAGCGCGGCTCTACCGCACTGGAGACCGGGCGCGGTGGCGAGCCGATGGAACGCTCGAATACCTGGGCCGCCTCGACTCGCAGGTGAAGCTGCGCGGCTTCCGCATCGAGCTGGGTGAGGTGGAGTCCGTCCTCTCGCGGCTCCCCTCCGTGCGCGAGGCCGTCGCCGTCGTGCGCGAGGATGCTCCCGGCCTCACCCGGCTGGTGGCCTACGTCGTGGCCGAGGAGGACGAGTCGGTCGACCCGGCCTCACTGCGCGCGGCGCTCAAAGAGCGGCTGCCCGAGCACATGGTGCCCTCCGCCATCGCCGTCCTGCCCGCGCTGCCGCTCACGGCCCACGGGAAGGTGGACCGCAACGCCCTGCCTCCGCCCGAAGGCACGGGCGAGACCGAGGTCCGGGAGTACGTCGCGCCCCGCAGTGAGACGGAGTCGCGGCTCGCCACGCTGTGGCAGGAGTTGCTGCACGTCGAGCGCGTCGGCGTGCATGACGACTTCTTCGAGCTGGGTGGCCACTCACTGCTCGCCACCCAGGCCCTCTCGCGCGTGCAGGTCGCCTTCGGAGTCGAGCTGCCCCTGCGCGAGCTCTTCGAGGCCCCCACCGTGGCGCGGCTGGCCCTGAGGCTGGATACGCTGGCCCAGGCCGGCGCGAGCACCCTCAAGGCCCCCGCGCTGACTCCCGCGCCGCGCACGGGAGACCTGCCGTTGTCCTTCGCCCAGCAGCGGCTGTGGTTCATCGACCAGCTCGAACCCGGCAGCTCGCTCTACAACATCCCCACGGCCCTGGAGTTGGAGGGACCGCTGGAGGTCACCGCGTTGGAGCGCGCCTTCACCGAGCTGCAACGGCGCCACGAGTCCCTGCGCACCACCTTCGGCGCCGTGGACGGAAAGGCCATCCAGCGCGTCCACCCGGCCGCGCCGTTCCCGCTGCCCGTGGTGGGGCTGGAGTCGCTCGCGCCCGAGGAGCGGGACCGCGAGACGCGGCGGTTGACGTCGGAAGAGGCCCTGCGCCCGTTCGACCTCGCACGCGGTCCGTTGCTGCGCGCCACGCTGTTGCGGCGGGCCACGACTTCGCACGTGCTGCTCGTCACCCTGCACCACGGCGTCGCCGACGCGTGGTCCATGAGCGTCCTCGTGCGCGAGCTGGTCGCCCTGTACGCGGCCTTCCGCGAGGGCCTTCCGTCTCCCCTGTCGGAGCTGGCCGTGCAGTACGCGGACTTCGCCGTGTGGCAGCGCGGTTGGTTGCGAGACGCGGCCCTGGAGGAGCAACTCGCGTGGTGGCGTGACGCGCTGGCCGGCGCGCCCCCCTTGTTGGAGCTGCCCACCGACAGGCCCCGTGCCGCACTGGCCTCACGCGAGGCGGCGCTCCACCCTGTCTCCCTCGGAGCCGAGCTGTCCGAGTCCATCAAGGCGCTCTCCCAGCGCCATGGGGCCACGCCCTTCATGACGCTGCTGGCGGCGTTCCAGCTCCTGCTCGCGCGCTACTCCGGGCAGGACGATGTCGTCGTCGGCTCGCCCATCGCGGGGCGCAACCGCGCCGAGACGGAGGACCTCATCGGCTTCTTCGTCAACACCCTGGTGCTGCGCGCCCGGGTGGCCCCGCGCGTGACGTTCTCCGAGCTGCTGACCCAGGTGAAGCACTCCACCCTCGGCGCGTTCGAGCACCAGGACGTGCCCTTCGAGAAGCTCGTGGAGGAGCTGCAGCCTCAGCGCAGCCTCGGCTTCTCTCCGCTCTTCCAGGTCACCTTCTCGCTGCTCAACGCGCCCACCGGCGACCTGGAGCTTCCCGGACTGAGCCTGCGCCCGCTCGCGCCAACGGGGCTGCTCGCCAAGTTCGACCTGGACCTCACCCTCTCCGAGTCCCCCACGGGCTTCGAGGGCGCGCTCCAGTTCTCCACCGCGCTCTTCGACACGGCCACCGCCGCGCGGATGGCGACGCACTTCCTCACCCTGCTCCGCGCCGCCGTGGCCCAGCCGGAGGTGCCTGTCTCCTCCCTGCCGCTCATGGACGCCGCCGAGCGGCAGCGCCTCCTCGTCGAGTGGAACAACACCGGCATCGACTTCCCGCTCGACAGCCCCGTCCATCGACAGGTCTCCGTGTGGGCCGGGCTCATGCCGCACGCCACCGCGGTCATCTCGGACGATGGCACCCTCTCCTTCTCCCAGCTCGAGGCCCGCGCCAGCCGTCTCGCCGCCCGGCTCCTCCAGACAGGTGTCCGTCCGGGCTCCCTTGTCGCCGTCTTCATGGAGCGCTCACTCGAGCTGCCCGTCGCCCTGCTCGCCATCCTCAAGGCGGGCGCCGCGTGGCTCCCGTTGGACCCGGCCTATCCCCGTGAGCGACTGGCCTTCATGCTCCAGGACGCCGCGCCCCCGGTGCTCCTCACCCAGCCCCACCTCCGGGCGACATTGCCCGAGGGCCCCACTGTCATCTGCCTCGACCCCCAGTGGGGCGCGCAGGGCGATGAAGGCGAGAGACGCTTCGACACCGAGGTGGCCGTGGCTCCCTCCAGCCCGGCGTACCTCATCTACACCTCCGGGTCCTCTGGCCAGCCCAAGGCCACGCTCGTCTCGCATCAGGCCCTCGCCAACCACATGGCGTGGTTGCTCTCCGCCTTCCCGCTCCTGCCCGGCGACAGGGTCCTCCTCAAGACGCCGCTCAGCTTCGACGCCTCCGTCTGGGAAATCTGGGCGCCGCTCCTCGCGGGACTCCCCCTGGTCCTCGCTCCCACCGACGCCCACCGCGACCCGGCCGCGCTCCTGGCCAGCGTCCTGCGACACCGCGTCTCCGTCCTCCAGCTCGTCCCCTCCCTGCTGCGCTTTCTCCTCGACGAGGAAGGACTCGCGAGCGCGGCTCCCCACCTCCGCTTCCTCTTCTGCGGCGGCGAAGCCCTGCCCTCCGAACTCGCGCGCCGCCTCCACGCCACGCTCCCCAGGGCCCTGCTCGTCAACCTCTACGGCCCCACCGAAGTCACCATCGACTCGACGTTCGCCCTCGCCTCACCGTCGGAGACTCGCGCGGCCATTCCCATCGGCAGGCCGGTCTCCAACACGCGGGCCTACGTCCTCGACGCGCTCCTCGAGCCCGTCCCCACGGGGGTCCCGGGCGAGCTTTTCCTCGCCGGTGCCCAGCTCTCGCTCGGCTACCTCCACCGCCCGCACCTCACCGCGGAGCGGTTCATCCCGGACCCGTTCGGCACCGAGCCTGGCGCGCGCATCTACCGCACCGGCGACAAGGCCCGCTGGCTCGCGGACGGCACCCTGGAGTACCTCGGGCGCCTCGACTTCCAGGTGAAGCTGCGCGGCCAGCGCATCGAGCTAGGTGAAGTCGAAGCCGCGCTCCTGGCGCACGCCGACGTTCGTGAAGCCGTCGCGCTGGTTCGAGAGGACTCGCCGGGCAACCAGCACCTGGTGGGCTACGTCGTCGCCAGCGAGACGGTGGACATCGCGGCCCTGCGCACGTTCCTCCTGGCGCGGCTGCCCGAGTACATGGTGCCCGCCGTCCTGGTACCGCTGGAGGCCCTGCCCCTCACGGCCAACGGCAAGCTCGACCGGAGCGCTCTGCCGGCCCCCGACGCTGTTCTCACCGACACCTACGTCGCGCCTCGTACCAACACCGAGCGCACGCTGGCCGCCCTCATGGCGGAGCTGCTGCGCATCGAGCACGTCGGAGCCGAGGACTCCTTCTTCGCGCTCGGCGGCCATTCGCTCCTCGCCACCCAGCTCGCCTCGCGCATCCGCGCGGCCTTCCAGGTCGAGCTGCCCCTCCGAGCCCTCTTCGAGGCTCCCACTGTCGCGTCCCTCGCGGCGCGCATCGACGCGAGTTCGCGTGGAGGCATCTCGAAGGCGCCTCCCCTGACACCCATGCCTCGCACCGAGGCCTTGCCGTTGTCCTTCGCACAGCAGCGCCTGTGGTTCATCGACCAGCTCGAGCCGGGGAGTTCCCTCTACAACATCCCCATCGCCCTGCGCCTCGAAGGCACCCTGAACGTCGCCGCCCTCGAGCGCGCGGTCTCCGAGGTCGTCGCACGACATGAAGTGCTGCGCACCACCTTCACGGCCTCCGTCGACGGGCAGCCCCTCCAGCGAGTCCGCGCGGCTGCTCCCGTCACCATTCCGTGCATCGACCTCCGTCACCTCGACCCGACCTCCCGTTCCTTCGAGGAGCGGAGCCTTGCCCTGGAGGAGTCCGCTCGCCCGTTCGACCTGACCTCGGACTCCCTCTTCCGCCTCTGCCTCGTCCAACTGGAGGAGCACGCGCACCTGCTGCTCTTCACCGTCCACCACATCGTCTCGGATGGCTGGTCCACCGGGGTGCTGGTACGCGAGCTGGGCGCGCTCTATGCCGCGCACCTGTCCGGTGTGCCTGCCTCACTGCCTCCGCTGCCCGTGCAGTACGCCGACTTCGCGGCCTGGCAGCGCGGCTGGCTGCGCGACGAGGCGCTGCGCACGGAGCTGGACTACTGGAAGAAGCACCTCCAGGGGGCTCCGGCGCTGCTGGAGCTGCCCACCGACAGGCCGCGTCCCGCGGTTCAATCACGCACGGCCTCGTCCCATCCGCTCTCCCTCGGCGCGCGGCTCTCCGAGGCCGTCAAGGCGCTCTCCCAGCGTGAAGGCGCCACGCCCTTCATGACGTTGCTGGCGGCCTTCCAACTCCTGCTCTCGCGATACTCCGGGCAGGACGACCTCACCGTCGGCTCGCCCATCGCCGGCCGCAACCACGCGGAGACCGAGCCCCTCATCGGTTTCTTCGTCAACACGCTCGTGCTCCGCGCGCGCATCGACTCGCGGGCTTCCTTCCGAGAGCTCCTCGCCCAGGTGCGCGCCTCCACGCTGGAGGCGTACGAGCACCAGGACGTGCCCTTCGAGAAGCTCGTCGAGGAGCTGCAGCCCGAGCGCAGCCTGGGCTTCTCTCCCCTGTTCCAGGTCTTCTTCTCGCTCCTGAACACCCCCATGGGAGACCTGGAGCTGCCCGGCCTGCGCGTCCTTCCCGTCGACTTCGACAACGCCGTCGCGAAGTTCGACCTCGACCTCTCCCTCAGCGAGACGCCGTCGGGCTTCCAAGGCTCGCTCCAGTTCTCCACGGCCCTGTTCGACGCGGCCACCATCTCTCGACTGGCGTCCCACTTCCTCACGCTGCTCCGCGCGGCGGTGGAACAGCCGGATGTCCCCGTCGCGTCCCTTCCACTCATGGACGAGGCCGAGCAGCACCGCGTCCTCGTGGAGTGGAACGACACGCACGCCGACTTCCCCGCGCACACCACCGTCCACGCCCTCTTCGAGGAAACCGTCGCTCGCACTCCCGACGCGCTCGCCGTGTCCATGGGCGACGCTCAGCTCACCTTCCGTGAACTGGACGCACGCGCCAATCAGCTCGCCCACGCGCTGCGCGACCTGGGCGTGGGACAAGGCTCACGGGTAGGCCTGTACTTCCGCCGCTCGCCGGAGATGGTCGTCGCCCTCTGGGCCGCGCTCAAGGCCGGTGCCGCCTACCTGCCTCTCGACCCGGCCCTGCCCGACTCTCGCATCGCCTTCCTCCTGGACGACACCCACGTCTCCATCGTCCTCACTGAGTCGGTGCTCGCGGACGCGCTGCCCGCGAGCGCGCTCCATGTCCTCCGCGTCGACGACGACTGGGACGTCACGGCGGGCAAGCAGCCCACGACGGCGCCAGCACCCCTGGCCACCGCCGACGACCTCGCCTACCTCATCTACACCTCCGGCAGCACCGGTCTCCCCAAGGGCGTCATGGTGGAGCACCGGGGCGTCGTGAACTACCTCACCTGGGCCCTGCGCGCATACCGCATCGCAGAGGGCTCCGGCTCTCCGGTCCACTCGCCGCTCTCCTTCGACCTGACCGTCACCAGCCTCATCGCTCCGCTCATCGCGGGGAGACCCGTGGTGCTCGTTCCCGAAGAGGCGGGCGTGGAGGGGCTGGGTGAAGCCCTGCGCGAGGGCAGCGACTTCAGCCTCGTGAAGCTGACTCCCACGCACCTGCAACTGCTCGCCTCCCAGCTCACGCCGGGCGAGGCGGCCGGTCGCACTCGAGCCTTTGTCATCGGTGGCGAGGCCCTGACCGCAGAGGGCGTGGCCTTCTGGCGCAAGCACGCTCCGGACACCCTGCTCATCAACGAGTATGGCCCCACGGAGACGGTGGTCGGTTGCAGCGTCCACACCGTGGCCCCTGGAGACGCGACGAGCGGTTCCATCTCCATCGGCCGTCCCATCGCCAACACCCGCCTGTACGTCCTGGATGCCCACCTGCGCCCCGTTCCGGTGGGCATCGTGGGTGAGCTGTTCATCGGCGGCTCGGGCGTGGCGCGCGGCTACTGGCGGCGTCCCGCGTTGACCGCGGAGCGCTTCATTCCAGACGCCTTCAGCACGCTGCCTGGAGCCCGGATGTACCGGACGGGCGACCGCGTCCGCTGGGGCGCTGACGGACGGCTGGAGTACCTGGGCCGCGCCGACTTCCAGGTGAAGGTGCGTGGCTACCGCATCGAGCTGGGAGAGATTGAATCCGCGCTGCGGACGCATGCCTCCATCGGCGACGCGGTGGTGGTGGTGCGCGAGGACGGCCCCTCGGGCGCACGGCTCGTGGCCTATGTCGCGCCGCATGCCGGCGCTTCCCTCCCCGACATCGGCGTGCTGCGGACGCACCTGGGTGAGCGCCTCCCCTCGTACATGGTGCCCTCGGCCATCGTCGCGATGGAGGCGCTGCCCTTGTCCTCCAACGGCAAGGTCGACCGCGCCGCGCTGCCTTCGCCGGACGCCGTGAGCACCGACTCCTACGTCGCGCCTCGCAACGAGATGGAGGAGGCCCTCGCCACGGTGTGGGCCCAGGTGTTGCGCGTCCCGCGTGTCGGCATCCACGACAACTTCTTCCAGTTGGGCGGCGACTCCATCATCAGCCTCCAGCTCGTCGCGCGCGCCCGTCGTGCCGGTCTGCACTTCGCGCCCCGGCAGCTCTTCCAGTCGCAGACCATCGCCACCCTGGCCCCCGAGGTCTCCCGGCTCCAGGCCACCACCCCCGAGCAGACGCCCGTCGTCGGCCCGGTGCTCCTCACGCCCATCCAGCGCGCGTTCCTCGAGGGCACGAATCCCGAGCCGCACCACTACAACCAGGCGCTGATGCTGCGGCTGCGCGAGCCGGTGGAGCCCTCTGTCCTCGAAGCCGCCCTGCGCAAGCTGGTGGAGCACCACGACGCCCTGCGCATCCGCTTCGTCCAGGTGGACGGCCGGTGGAGCCAGCACGGCACGGGCCTGGAGCACACCCCGTCGTTGCGCCGGGAGGACGTGTCCTCGCTGTCCACGGGTGAGCGGACCGCGCGGGTGGAAGCCATCGCCACCGAGGCGCAGAGGTCCTTCGACCTGGGCTCGGCGCCGCTCTTGCGCGCCGTCCACTTCGACTTCGGCCCGGGGGAGTCCGCACGACTGCTGCTCGTGGCCCACCACCTCGTCGTCGACGCAGTCTCCTGGCGAATCCTCGTCGAGGACCTGGAGACCCTCTGCCGTCAGGCCCTGCGTGGCGAGGCGCCCTCGCTCCCGGCAAAGACGACGTCCTTCAAGACGTGGTCCGAGCGCCTGCACAAGCATGCCCGGTCCGAGGCGCTCGACGCTGAGCGCGCCTACTGGCTGGACGAGGCCCGCGCGCGCGTCCTCCCGCTGCCCCGAGACAGGGCGGAGGGGCTGAACACCGTCGCCTCCTCGCACACCGTCTCCACGAGTCTCGACGCCGGAGACACAGGCCTGCTGCTGCGTGAGGTGCCCGCGGCGTACCGCGCGCGGCTCCAGGATGTGTTGCTGGCCGCGCTGGGCCGTGCCCTGGCCGTGCGCACGGGCCAGTCGCGCTTCCTCGTCGAAGCCGAAGGCCACGGCCGCGAGGACCTCTTCACCGACGTGGACCTGTCACGCACCGTGGGCTGGTTCACCTCTCTCTACCCGGTCCTGCTCCAGGTGGGCGCCGGGGACAGCCCCGGTGACACCGTGCGCTCCACGAGGGACGCGCTGCGCACCCTGTCCGCCAACGGCCTGGGACACGGACTGCTGCGCCACCTGCGCGAGGACGACACCCATGCGCGGCTGCGCGACCTGCCCGTCCCCGAGGTGTCCCTCAACTATCTGGGCCAGGTGGACTCCGCCTCCAGCGACGCCTCGCTGTTCACCTTCGCTCCAGAGGCCCAGGGTCCATCCATCAGCCCGCGTGCGCCGCGCGCGCACCTGCTCGACATGTCAGCCGTCGTCCAGGGGGGACAGCTCACCCTCTCCCTCACCTACAGCCGCGACCTCCACGACGAGGCCACCGCGCTCGCGCTCGTGGAGTCCTTCAAGGACGCGCTGCGCCTGCTCGTCTCCGGCCGCGCCACGTCCGATGCCCTGCGCTACACCCCGGCCGACTTCCCGCTGGCTCGGCTGACACAGGCGACGCAGGACAGGGTGCTCCCACCGGGCTTGCCCGTGGAGGACGTCTACCCGCTGTCCGCGCTCCAGCAGGGCATGCTGTTCCAGTCGCTGATGGCGCCGGGCTCGGGCGTGTACGTCACGCAATTCGGCTGGACGTTCGGCGCGCGCATCGACCTGGGGCACTTCCGCCGCGCCTGGGAGACGGTGGTGGAGCGCCATGCGCCCCTGCGCACCGCGTTCGTCTGGGAAGGGCTGGATGAACCGCTTCAGGTGGTGAGCCCGCGCGTCGCGCTGCCCTGGGAGGAGCTGGACTGGCGCGGCCTGACTCCGGACGAGCAGAAGGCCCGCTTCGATGCCCTCATGGCCTCGGACCGCGTCCGGGGCTTCGACCTGCGCCAGTCGCCCCTGATGCGCCTGACGGTGGTGAAGCTGGATGATGGGTTGCACCGCGTCCTCTGGTCCTCGCATCACCTGCTGATGGACGGCTGGAGCCTCGGCCTCGTCTTCAAGGAACTGTTCGCCTCCTACAACGCCGCCTCCAAGGGCCAGCGTCCCGCGCTGGGGGCCGCTCCCGCGTACCGGGACTTCATCTCCTGGCTACGAGAGGACCCCACCGCGCACAGCGAGGCCCACTGGCGCGAAGCCCTCCAGGGCTTCACCGCGCCGACGCCTCTCCCTGGCGCCCGGCTCCCCGACACCAAGGACGCGCCATACGCGCAGGGCGAGCGAGGGCTCCTCTTGAGCGCCGAGACGACCCAGGCGCTGCACGCGTACGCACGCCAGCACCAGCTCACGGCCAACACCGTGCTGCAGGGCGCCTGGGCGCTGGTGCTCGCCCGCTACTCCGGTGAGGGCGATGTCATCTTCGGCACCACCGTGTCCGGCCGCGCCGCCGACGTGCCGGGCATCGAGCACATGGTGGGCCTGTTCATCAATACGTTGCCCCTGCGCAGCCGGCTGGAGCCCGACATGCCGGTGGTGGCGTGGCTCGCTTCGCAGCACGCTCAGATGCAGACGCTGAACCAGCACGAGCACGCCTCACTGGCGCGCATCCAGGCCTGGAGCGACGTGCCTCGCGGCCAGCCGCTGTTCCAGAGCCTGTACGTCTTCGAGAACTACCCCGTCGACGACGCCGTCTACTCCGGCGGCAGCGACTTCCAGGTCCGCGACCTCGCCAGCGCCGAACAGTCCGACGTGCCCTTCGTGGCCATCGTCCTGCCCGGCCCTCGGCTGGAGCTACGCCTCGTCTACGACACGCAGCGCTTCAAGACGCCGGCGCTGGAGCGGGTGCTGCGCCACTGGGCCGCGGCCCTGGAGTCCATGCTGGCCCAGCCCCAGGCCCTGCTGTCCTCGCTCTCCCTGGTGACACCGGAGGAGCGCGAGCGAGTGCTGGTGGAGTGGAACCGGACACAGCGCGACTACCCGCGAGACGCGGGAGTGCATCAGCTCTTCGCCGAGCAGGCGGCGCGCACACCGGACGCCATCGCCGTCGAGTCCACGACGGGCACGCTCACCTACCGGGAGCTCGACGAGCGCTCCAACCAGCTCGCGCACCACCTGCGCACCCTGGGCGTCACGCCGGGGACTCGCGTGGCCCTGTGCCTGGAGCGGAGCCTGGAGCTGCCCGTGGGCCTGCTGGGCATCCTCAAGGCGGGCGCGGCCTTCGTTCCTCTCGACCCCGCCTATCCGGCGGAGCGGCTGTCCGCCATGCTCGCGAGCACGGGCGCGTCCGTCCTCGTGACCCAGGAGCGGCTCGCCGATGAGCTGCCCGCCTACGTCCCGCTCCTCGTCTGCCTCGACTCCGACTGGGAGCAGGTGGCCCTTCAGCCCGTGTCGACGCTCGACACTCGCGCTGACGCGGACAGCCTCGCGTACGTCATGTTCACCTCGGGCTCCACGGGGCAGCCCAAGGGCGTCGCCGTCCCCCACCGAGGCATCACCCGGCTGGTGATGAGCGGCGAGTTCATCCACTTCGGTCCCCAGGAGGTCTTCCTCCAGCTCGCACCCATCTCCTTCGACGCCTCCACGTTGGAGGTCTGGGGCGCGCTGCTCCATGGCACCCGCTTGGTCCTCTTCCCGCCTCACACGCCCACGCTGGAAGAGCTGGGCGCGGTGCTGGTGCGCCACCGCGTCACCACCCTGTGGTTGACGGCGGCCCTCTTCGAGCAGATGGCCATCCACCAGCCCGAGGCCCTGGCCTCCGTGCGACAGGTGCTGGCGGGAGGCGATGTGCTGCCCGTGCGGCGCGTGCGCGAACACCTGTCGCGGATGGCTCCCGACGCGGTGCTCGTCAACGGCTACGGCCCCACGGAGAACACGACCTTCACCGCATGCCACCGGATGGAAGCGGGCGACGTCATCGGCGCTTCCGTGCCCATTGGCCGCCCCATCTCCAACACCCGCGTCTACGTGCTGGATGAGCGGTTCGAGCCGGTGCTTCCCGGTGCGCCGGGCGAGCTGTTCACGGGAGGAGACGGATTGGCCTGGGGCTACCTGGGCCGGCCGGACCTCACGGCCGAGCGCTTCGTGCCCCATCCGTTCAACGCGGGAGAACGCCTCTACCGCACGGGCGACAAGGTGCGCTGGAGCGACGACGGCACGATGGAGTTCCTCGGCCGCACGGACTTCCAGGTCAAGGTGCGCGGCTTCCGAATCGAGCCGGGCGAGGTGGAGAGCGTCCTGCGGCTGCACGCCAGCGTGAGCGAGGCCGTCGTCGTGGTGCGCGAGGACGCGCCCGGAGACAAGCGGCTGGTGGCCTATGTCGTGGCGCCGGACGCCGACGTGGCGGGGCTGAAGGACTTCCTGCGCCAGAAGCTGCCCGAGTACATGGTGCCCTCGGCCCTGGTGTCCCTGGAGTCCCTGCCGCTGACTCCGAACGGCAAGGTGGACCGCAATGCCCTGCCGGCACCGGAGCTGGAGGGCTCGGGTGCTGACGCCTTCATGGTGCCTGTCGGTGCCACCGAAGTGGCGCTGGCCAGCATCTTCTCCGACGTGCTGGGCGTCCCGCGCGTGGGGAGGAATGACGACTTCTTCGAGCTGGGCGGACACTCGCTCCTCGCCACCCAGGTCGTCTCGCGCATCCGTGCGACGTTCGACCTGGAGCTGGCCCTGCGTGAGCTGTTCGAGTCCCCGACGCTCTCCGCGCTGGCCGGGCAGGTGGACGCCCTGCGCCTGGAACGGCGAGGCCTGGGCCTGCCCCCGCTCGTGCCCGTGCCGCGCACGGATGCGCTGCCGCTGTCCTTCGCGCAGCAGCGCCTGTGGTTCATCGACCAGTTGGAGCCGGCCAGCGCCCTGTACAACATGCCCTCCGCGCTCCGGCTGGTGGGCGACCTGGACGTGGCCGCGCTGGAGCACTCCATCTCCGACGTGGTGGAGCGCCACGAGGCGCTGCGCACCACCTTCGCCTCGCGCCAAGGGGAGCCCGTGCAGCACATCCATCCGGCCGCGCCCGTGACGCTGCCGGTGGTGGACCTGAGCACCCTGCCCTCGGCCGAGCGCGAGGCCGAGGTGCTCCGCCTCGCCCGCGAGGAGGCCCTGACCCCCTTCGACCTCGCCACGGGTCCGCTCTTCCGCGTCACGCTGCTGCGAGTGGAAGCGCGGGAGCATGTGCTGCTCTCGACGATGCACCACATTGTCTCCGACGGCTGGTCCACGGGCGTGCTGGTGCGCGAGCTGGGCGCCCTCTACGCGGCGCACCTGTCAGGGACACAGGCGGAGCTGCCTCCGCTGCCCGTGCAGTACGCCGACTTCGCGGCCTGGCAGCGGGGCTGGCTGCGCGACGACGCGCTCCGCACGCGCCTGGGCTACTGGAAGCGACAGCTCGAAGGCGCTCCGGCGCTGCTGGAGCTGTCCACCGACAGGCCCCGTCCGGCCGTCCAGACGCGCAACGCCGCTCAGCGCGCCGTCGTGCTGTCCACGGACCTCTCCGACGCCATCAAGGCCCTGTCGCAGCAGCACGGCGCCACGCCCTTCATGACGTTGCTGGCCGCGTTCCAGGTGCTCCTCGCGCGCTACTCCGGCCAGGACGACATCGTCGTCGGCTCGCCCATCGCCGGGCGCAACCGGGGGGAGACCGAGGGCCTCATCGGCTTCTTCGTCAACACGCTGGCGCTGCGCGCGCGGCTGGAGCCACGCGCCTCCTTCGCCTCGCTGCTGAAGCAGGTGAAGCGCACCACGCTGGAGGCCTTCGACCACCAGGACGTGCCCTTCGAGAAGCTCGTCGAGGAGCTGCACCCCGAGCGCAGCCTCAGCTACTCGCCGCTGTTCCAGGTCATGTTCTCCGTGCTGAACACCCCCATGGGCGCGCTGGAGCTGCCCGGGTTGCGGCTGGAGGGACTGGGGGACCACGAGATGCCCCTCAAGTTCGACCTGAACCTCACCCTGACGGAGACGCCAGCGGGCTTCGTGGGCACGCTCGACTACAACGTCGACCTGTTCGACGACGCCACCATGGCGCGGATGGTGGAGCACCTGCTCACCCTGCTCCGCGCGGCCGCGGCGGACCCCGAGCAGTCACTCTCCGCCCTGCCGCTGATGGGCGAGGCCGAGCTGCGACGCGTCCTCGGAGAGGGGAACGACACCCAGACCTATGTCCTGGACGCGGACCTGCGGCCGGTCCCCACGGGCGTGCCCGGCGAGCTGTATCTGGGCGACGAGGGTCTGGCGCGCGGCGCCCCGCACCAGCCCCACCTCATCGCCGAGCGGTTCATCCCGAACCCGTTCAGCACCGAGCCCGGTGCCCGCATCTACCGCACCGGCGACAGGGCGCGCTGGCTCGCGAACGGAACCCTCGAGCACCTCGGCCGCCTCGACTCCCAGGTGAAGCTGCGCGGCTTGCGCATCGAGCCAGGTGAAGTCGAAGCCGCGCTCCTGCGACAGCAGGGCGTCCAGGAGGCCGTCGTGCTGGTGCGCGACGACCTGCTGGTCGCCTACGTGGTGCCACGAGCAGAGAGCACGCTGGAGGCCACGGAGCTCCGGCGAGGACTGCTGACCGGACTGCCTGAGCACCTCGTACCCGCGGCCTTCGTGGTGCTGGATGCGCTGCCCCTCACCGCGAACGGCAAGCTGGACCGCGAGGCGCTGCCCGCGCCAGACCCGCAGGCCGAAGTGGAGGCCGCGTGGATCGCCCCGCGCACGCCCACGGAGCAGACGCTGGCGGAGCTGATGGCCGCCATCCTCCGCGTCGAGCAGGTGGGAGCGCAGGACAGCTTCTTCACCCTGGGAGGACACTCGCTGCTCGCCACCCAGCTCGCCTCTCGCATCCGGGCCGCGTTCCAGGTGGACCTGCCCCTGCGCGCCCTCTTCGAGGACCCCACCGTGGCGGGCCTCGCCGCGCGCATCGACGCCAGCCGAGGGGAGACGACTCCGGCGGTGCCACCCCTGGTGCCCGTGCCTCGTACGGAGGCGTTGCCGCTCTCCTTCTCCCAGCAGCGCCTGTGGTTCATCGACCAGCTCTCCCCGGGCACGCCGCTCTTCAACCTGCCCACGGCGCTTCGCGTGGAGGGCGCACTGGAGGTCGGCGCGCTGGAGCACGCCTTCAACGCCCTGGTGAACCGCCACGAGGTGCTGCGCACGACCTTCGCCATGCGTGACGGTGCGCCCGTGCAGCGCATCCGCCCCGCCTCGCACTTCAGCGTGCCCGTGGTGGACCTGAGCGCGTTGTCCGAAGAGGAGCGACAGGCGCGGACGCAAGCCCTCATCGCGGCGGACGCCCTCGCTTCATTCGACCTCTCGACGGGGCCGCTCCTGCGCGCCTCGTTGCTGAAGCATGGCGCACAGGCCCATGTGCTCCTGGTGACGATGCACCACATCGTCTCCGACGCGTGGTCCACGGGCGTCCTCGTGAGCGAGCTGGCCACGCTGTATGTGGCCCGGACCACGGGCACTCCGGCCGCGCTGCCTCCGCTGCCCGTGCAGTACGCCGACTACGCGGCATGGCAGCGCACCTGGCTGCGCGGCGACATGCTCCAGCGTCAGCTCGACTTCTGGAAGGAGCACCTCTCGGGCACCTCGGGTGTCCTCGAGCTGCCCACGGACAGGCCTCGTCCGGCCGTCCAGTCCCACAAGGGCACCCTGCTCCCTGTCGCGCTGACGGGCGAGCTGAGCGCCTCCGTGCGAGCGCTGGCCCAGCGAGAGGGCTCCACGCCCTTCATGGTGCTGCTCGCGGCCTGGCAGCTCGTGCTCGCCCGCTACGCCGGGCAGGACGACGTCTCCGTGGGCTTCCCCATCGCCAACCGCCAGCAGGGGGAGACCGAGGGCCTCATCGGCTTCTTCGTCAACACGCTCGTCCTGCGCTCGCGCATCGACGCGCGCGGCTCCTTCCTCCAGCTCCTCGCCCACGTGCGGAGCGCCACGCTGGCCGCGTACCAGCACCAGGACCTCCCCTTCGAGAAGCTCGTCGAAGAGCTCCAGCCCCAGCGCGACCTCGCTCGCAGCCCGCTCTTCCAGGCCACCCTCACCCTCCAGAACACCCCCGTCGAGGCCATCCAGCTCCCGGGGCTCTCCTTCGCGCCGCTCACCGCGAACATCACCACGTCGCAGTACGAGGTCAGCCTCCTGCTGGAAGAGGGGACGCAGGGCTTCTCCGGCGCCCTCAACTACAACACCGACCTCTTCGACGCGGACACGGTGAAGCGGCTGATGCGCCACTATGCCGTGCTGCTGGAGGCGGTCACCGCCGCGCCGGAGCGTCCACTGGGCCTCGTGTCGCTGCTGTCCTCCGAGGAGCGGCATCAGGTCCTGACGCGGTGGAACGCCGCCGCCGCGGAGTACCCGCGTGACGCGGCCATCCATCAACTCTTCGCCCGACAGTCCGCGCTCACTCCGGACGCCGTCGCCGTCGAGTCCGAGGACGCGAGCCTCACGTACGCGCAGCTCGACGCGCGCGCGAACCGGCTCGCCCATCATCTCCGCGGACTGGGCGTTCAGCCCGGCAGCCGCGTCGCCGTGCACCTGAAGCGCTCCGTGGACCTGGTGGTCGCGCTGCTGGGCACCCTCAAGGCGGGAGCCGCGTACGTCCCACTGGATGCCACCTGGCCGACCGAGCGCATGGCGTGGGTCCTGCGCCAGTCTTCCTCCGCCGTCCTGTTGACGGAGTCGTCGGTGGCGGACGAGCTGCCAGAACTGGGCGTCGTGCTCGTCGTCATGGACGAAGAGGCCGCGCATATCGCCCGCCAGCCAGACTCGGCCCCAGAGGTGCCCGCGAGCGCGGACGCCCTGGCCTACGTCATGTTCACCTCGGGGAGCACCGGCGAGCCCAAGGGCGTCTGCGTGCCGCACCGGGGCGTCGTCCGACTCGTGCAGCCTCACGGTGCCATCCGCTTCGGGCCCAACGAGGTCTGGCTCCAGGCGGCCCCCGTCGCCTTCGATGCCTCCACGCTCGAACTCTGGGGCGCGGTGCTTCACGGCGCCCGGCTCGTCCTCGCGCCTCCTGGAGCGCTTTCCCTGGAGGAGCTGGGAGCGCTGCTCGCGCGTCACCGCATCTCCTCGCTCTGGCTCACCGCTGCCCTCTACGAGCAGATGGTGACGTATCAGCCCCAGGCGCTGACCGGCGTCTCCCAGGTGCTCGCGGGTGGAGACGTGCTGCCCGCGCGGCGCGTGCGCGAACACCTCGCGCTGCTGCCTCCGAGCGGCGTCCTCATCAACGGCTACGGCCCCACCGAGAACACCACATTCTCCGCCACACATGCCCTGCGCGCGGGTGATGCGGTGGGCGACTCGGTCCCCATCGGCGGGCCGGTGCCTCACTCCTCCGCCTTCGTGTTGGACGGCTCATTCCAGCCGACGCCTCCCGGAGTGACGGGCGAGCTGTACGTCGGAGGCGACGGCCTCGCCTGGGGCTACCTCGGGCGGCCGGACCTCACCGCGGAGCGCTTCGTGCCCCATCCCTTCGGGGCTCCGGGCACGCGGCTCTACCGCACGGGTGACAAGGCCCGGTGGCGGATGGATGGAACCTTGGAGTTCCAGGGCCGCGCCGACTTCCAGGTCAAGGTGCGTGGCTTCCGCATCGAGCCCGGTGAAGTGGAGAGCACCCTGCGCCAGCACCCGGGTGTCGGCGAAGTCATCGTCGTCGTGCGCGAGGACGTCCCGGGCGACAAGCGACTCGTCGCCTACGTGGTGCCCTCGGAGCATGGACTGGACACGGGCGCTGTGCGCGGATTCCTCGAGGAGCGGCTCCCCGCGTACATGGTGCCGTCGGCCATCGTCACGCTGACGGAGCTGCCGCTGACAGCGAACGGCAAGGTCGACCGCAAGGCCCTCCCGCCGCCCGGAGTCAGCACTCAGCCTCAAGAGGCGCCCGAGATGCCACGCACCGCCACGGAGGAGGTGCTCGCGGGCATCTACGCCGAGGTGCTCGGTGTCTCGCGAGTGGGCCCGCAGGACGACTTCTTCGAGCTGGGGGGCCACTCCCTTCTCGCCACGCAGGTCGTCTCCCGCATCCGCTCCGCCTTCAACGTCGAACTCCCGCTGCGGGAGCTCTTCGAGGCCCCCACCGTCGCCGGACTGGCCCGGTACCTGGATGCCTCGCGACTGGAGCAACAGGGGTTGGAGGTTCCGGCGCTGACGCCCGTACCGCGCACAGGCGCCCTGCCGCTGTCCTTCGCGCAGCAGCGACTGTGGTTCATCGACCAGCTCGATCCCGGCAGCGCCCTCTACAACATCCTCACGGCGCTCCGCCTCGAGGGGACACTCGACATCGCCGCCTTGGAGCGAGCGGTCTCCGACGTCGTCTCACGCCACGAGGCGCTCCGCACCACGTTCACCTCCATCGACGGGCAACCCTCCCAGGTCATCCACCCCGCGGCGCCCGTCTCCATCGCGCTCATCGACCTGCGGCACCTGGAGGATGACCACCGTCAGGCCGAGGCCCGACGACTGACGGTGGAGGAAGGAGAGCGCCCCTTCGACCTCACCTCCGGACCGTTGTTCCGCCTCCGCCTCGTCAAACTGGCGGAGCGCGAGCACCTGCTCCTCGCCAACATCCACCACATCGTCTCCGACGGTTGGTCTTCCGGCGTGCTGGTGCGCGAACTGGGCACGCTCTACGCGGCGCACCTCTCCGGCGAGCCGGCCGAGCTTCCGCCGCTGTCCGTGCAATACGCCGACTTCGCGGCGTGGCAGCGCGGCTGGCTGCGTGACGACGCGCTGCGGACGCGGCTGGCCTACTGGAAGCAGCAACTCCAAGGAGCCCCCGCGCTGCTGGAGCTGCCCACCGACAGGCCCCGCGCCGCCCACGCGTCGCGCGAGGCCGTCATCCTCCCCATCGCGCTGGGTGCCGAGCTGTCCGACGCCATCAAGGCGCTCTCACAGCGCCAGGGCGCCACGCCCTTCATGACGCTGCTGGCCGCCTTCCAGCTCCTGCTCTCCCGCTACTCGGGCCAGGACGACATCTCCGTCGGCTCCCCCATCGCCGGCCGCAACCGCGAGGAGACCGAGGGCCTCATCGGCTTCTTCGTCAACACGCTGGTGCTCCGTGCGCGCATCGACCCACGAGCCTCGTTCCACGCGCTGTTGGAGCGCGTCCGCGCCACCACCCTGGGGGCCTTCGAGCACCAGGACGTGCCCTTCGAGAAGCTCGTCGAAGAGCTGCAGCCCGAGCGGGTCCTCGATGTCCCCCCGCTCTTCCAGGTCATGTTCTCCCTGCTGAACACGCCCATGGGAGGCCTGGAGCTGCCCGGCCTGCGAGTGCATTCCGTCGACCAGGGTGACGCGCTCGCCAAGTTCGACCTCAACCTCACCTTCGTCGAAGCACCTTCTGGATACGAAGGCGCCCTCCAGGTCGCCACCGCGCTCTTCGATGCCTCCACGGCCGCGCGCATGGTGGCGCACTTCCTCACGCTGCTTCGCGCCGCTGTGAAGCAGCCGGATGCCCCGGTCGCGTCCCTTCCGCTCATGGACGAGGCCGAGCAGCACCGCGTCCTGGTGGAGTGGAACGACACGCATGCGGACTTCCCCGCGCACACCACCGTCCACGCCCTCTTCGAGGAAACCGTCGCTCGCACTCCCGACGCGCTCGCCGTGTCCATGGGCGACGCACAGCTCACCTTCCGTGAGCTGGACGCACGCGCCAATCAGCTCGCCCACGCGCTGCGCGACCTGGGTGTGGGGCAAGGCTCACGAGTGGGCCTGTACTTCCGCCGCGCACCCGACATGGTCGTGGCCCTCTGGGCAACCCTCAAGGCCGGTGCCGCCTACCTGCCTCTCGACCCGGCCCTGCCCGACTCTCGCATCGCCTTCCTCCTGGACGACACCCACGTCTCCATCGTCCTCACCGAGTCGGTGCTCGCGGACGCGCTGCCCGCGAGCGCGCTCCATGTCCTCCGCGTCGACGACGACCTGGACGTCACGGCGGGCAAGCAGCCCACGACGGCGCCAGCACCCCTGGCCACCGCCGACGACCTCGCCTACCTCATCTACACCTCCGGCAGCACCGGTCTCCCCAAGGGCGTCATGGTGGAGCACCGGGGCGTCGTGAACTACCTCACCTGGGCCCTGCGCGCATACCGCATCGCAGAGGGCTCCGGCTCTCCGGTCCACTCGCCGCTCTCCTTCGACCTGACCGTCACCAGCCTCATCGCTCCGCTCATCGCGGGGAGACCCGTGGTGCTCGTTCCCGAAGAGGCGGGCGTGGAGGGGCTGGGTGAAGCCCTGCGCGAGGGCAGCGACTTCAGCCTCGTGAAGCTGACGCCGACGCACCTGCAACTGCTCTCCTACCAGCTCACACCGGGTGAGGCGGCCGGTCGCACCCGAGCCTTTGTCATCGGTGGAGAGGCCCTGACCGCCGAGGGCGTGGCCTTCTGGCGCAAGCACGCTCCGGACACCCTGCTCATCAACGAGTACGGCCCCACCGAGACGGTGGTCGGTTGCAGCGTCCACACCGTGGCCCCTGGAGACGCGACGAGCGGCTCCATCTCCATCGGCCGTCCCATCGCCAACACCCGGCTGTACGTCCTGGATGCCCACCTGCGCCCGGTGCCTGTGGGCGTCGTGGGTGAGCTGTTCATCGGCGGCTCGGGCGTGGCGCGCGGCTACTGGCGGCGTCCCGCGTTGACCGCGGAGCGCTTCATTCCAGACGCCTTCAGCACGCTGCCTGGAGCCCGGATGTACCGGACGGGCGACCGCGTCCGCTGGGGCGCTGACGGACGGCTGGAGTACCTGGGCCGCGCCGACTTCCAGGTGAAGGTGCGTGGCTACCGCATCGAGCTGGGAGAAATTGAAGCCGCGCTGCGGACACATGTCTCCGTCGGCGATGTGGTGGTGGTGGTGCGCGAGGAGGGCCCCTTGGGCGCACGGCTCGTGGCCTACGTCGCGCCGCATTCCGGCGCCCCCCTCCCCGATGCCAACGTCCTGCGGGGACACCTGGGCGAGCGCCTTCCGGCGTACATGGTGCCCTCAGCCATCGTCGCGCTGGAGGCGCTGCCCCTGTCCTCCAACGGCAAGGTCGACCGCGCCGCGCTGCCTTCGCCGGACGCCGTGAGCACCGACTCCCACGTCGCGCCTCTCAACGCCACCGAGCGCACGCTGGCCACCCTCATGGCGGAGTTGCTGCGCATCGAGCACGTCGGCGCCGAGGACTCCTTCTTCGCGCTCGGCGGCCACTCCATCCTCGCCACCCAGCTCGCCTCGCGCATCCGCACGGTCTTCCAGGTCGAGCTGCCCCTCCGAGCCCTCTTCGAGGCGCCCACCGTCTCGTCCCTCGCCGCACGCATCGACGCGAACGCTCGCGGGGGCACCTCGTCGTTGCCTCCCCTGATTCCCGTATCCCGCACCCAGGCACTGCCGCTGTCCTTCGCGCAGCAGCGCCTGTGGTTCATCGACCAGCTCGAGCCCGGCAGCGCGCTCTACAACATGCCCGCGGCGCTGCGCCTGGAAGGGCCGCTGGACGCGGACGCGCTCGAGGCCAGCTTCGACGCCCTGGTGCGACGCCATGAAGCCCTCCGCACCACCTTCCCGTCTCACGACGGCGAGCCCGTGCAGGTCATCCACCCGGCCGCGGCCTTCTCACTACCGCTCGTGGACCTGAGCCGCGTGCACGGGGACGCGCGTGCGACTCGGGCTCAGCGGCTCATCAACGAGGAGGCGCTCAAGCCCTTCGACCTGGCCACCGGCCCGCTGCTGCGCGCTTCGCTGCTCCGGATGGACGCGAAGGAGCACGTGTTGCTGGTGACGATGCATCACATCGTCTCCGACGGCTGGTCCATGGACGTGCTGGTGCGCGAGCTGGTCACGCTCTACGCGGCCATCGCCACGAACACGTCGCCAGACCTCGCGCCATTGCCTGTGCAGTACGCCGACTTCTCCGCATGGCAACGCGCGTGGCTGCGCGGCGAGGTGCTCCAGCGACAGCTCGACTACTGGAGGCACCAGCTCGCGGATGCGCCCGCCGTGCTGGAACTGCCCACCGACAGGCCCCGCCCGGCGGTCCAGTCCTCCCAGGGTGGAGCGGTTCCATTCCACCTGCCCGAGGAGCTGACCCAGGCCCTGGAATCCTTCACCCAAGCCGAAGGGGCGACGCTCTTCATGGGCGTGCTGGCCGCCTTCCAGCTCCTGCTCTCGCGTTACTCCGGGCAGGACGACATCTCCGTGGGCTCGCCCATCGCGGGACGCAACCGAGCGGAGACCGAGGGCCTCATCGGCTTCTTCGTCAACACGCTCGTCCTGCGCTCCCGCATCGCCCCACGCTCAACCTTCCGCGAGCTGCTCTCCCAGGTCCGTGCATCCACGCTCGCGGCCTATGAGCACCAGGACGTCCCGTTCGAGAAGCTCGTCGAGGAACTCCATCCCCGGCGCAGCCTGAGCCACTCGCCGCTCTTCCAGGTGATGCTCGCGCTCCAGAACACGCCTCGACAGGCGCCGTCGCTCCGCTCCGGACAGAGCGGGCTGGAAGCACTGAAGCTCACGCCGATGGGCGTGGAGGGGCTGGAGGCGAAGTTCGACCTCTCGCTCTCGCTCGCCCGGACATCCCAGGGACTCGGAGGAGCGCTCGATTTCCGCGTGGAGCTGTTCGACGAGCGGACCGTCGCGCGCATGGCGGGGTACCTCATCACCCTGCTGAAGGCCGTGGTCACCACGCCCGATGCGGACCTGGGTTCGCTGTCCCTCCTCTCCGACGCGGAGCGGGAGCAGCTCCTCGTGACGTGGAACGACACGCACCGCGAGCTGCCGTGGGGAGGAGCTCTACACGAGCGAATCGAAGCTCAAGTCGCTCGCACACCCGATGCGCTGGCGGTCCTCGACGACACGACGTCGCTCACCTTCGACCAGCTCGACCGTCGGGCCAACAGGCTCGCCCACTGGCTGCGTGCTCACGGCGTCAGGCCCGAGTCCCGCGTCGCCATCTGCATGGAGCGCGGCGTCGACATGATTGTCGCCGTCCTCGGCGTCCTCAAGGCGGGCGGCGCGTACGTCCCCCTGGACCCCTCCCATCCTCGCGAGCGGCTCGCCTTCGTGCGCCGCGACTCCGGCGTCACGCTCGTCCTCACGCAGCAGCTCCTGGCCGAGCGACTGGAGACGCCGTCCGTCAAGGTCCTCCGCATGGATGACCCGGACGTGGCCCAGATGCTCGCCAGTGAAGCGGACACCGCGCTACCCCGTGTCTCCGCGCCCCAGCACCTCGCCTACGTCATCTACACGTCGGGCAGCACCGGGCATCCGAAGGGCGTCATGATTCAGCACGCCTCCGTGATGAATCTGCATGCGGCCCTCGCGTCCACGGCGCTCGCCGGCCTGCAAGGCCCGCTGCGAGTCAGCCTCAACGCGCCGCTGGCCTTCGATGCGTCTGTCCAGCAGCTCATCCAGCTCTCCGATGGCCACACCCTGTGCGTGGTGCCCCAGGCCGTTCGCCAGGACGCGCCCCGCCTGGTGAACTGGGTGGAGCAACACCAGGTCGACGTGCTCGACTGCGCGCCGTCCCACCTGCGTCTGCTGCTCGATGAGGGGCTGGCCTCCAATCGAGCCCTGCGAGTCCTCGTCGGGGGTGAGGCGGTGGACGACGCCCTCTGGGAGCGGCTCGCCACCCATCCGCGCATCACCGCCTTCAACGTCTACGGGCCCACCGAGTGCACGGTGGACTCGACGGCGCGCGCGGTACGCGGAGCGCCGCGTCCTTCGCTCGGCTCACCGCTGACGAATGTGCGGGCCTACGTCCTGGATTCCCACCTCCAGCCTGTCCCCGTGGGTGTCTCCGGAGAGCTGTTCCTGGCCGGCGATGGCCTCGCGCGTGGCTACCTCGCGCGCCCGTCCCTCACCGCGGAGCGCTTCGTCCCCAATCCGTTCAGCTCCGTCCCCGGCGCGCGCATGTACCGCACGGGAGACAAGGTGCGCTGGCTCCCTGATGGAGAGCTCGCGTTCCTCGGCCGCCTCGACTTCCAGGTGAAGCTGCGCGGCTTCCGCATCGAGCTGGGCGAAATCGAAGCCACCCTCGCCCGCCACCCCGACGTCCGTGAAGCCCTGGTCCTCCTCCGCGAGGATGTCCCAGGAGACCAGCGCCTCGTCGCCTACTACACCGCTCACTCACGCCCGCCCGAACCCGCGGCCCTCCGCGCCTACCTCACCAAGAGACTCCCGGCCTACGAGGTCCCCGGCGCGCTCATGGCCCTGGAGTCCTTCCCGCTGACGCCCAACGGAAAGGTGGACCGCAAGGCCCTGCCTTCTCCCGAAGCGGCACCCGGCGCCGACGCCTTCGTCGCTCCGCTCACGTCCACCGAGGTGCGCCTCGCCGCCCTCTGGGCCGACGTCCTCCGCCTCCCGGTTGTCGGCCGGCATGACCACTTCTTCGAGCGCGGCGGCCATTCGCTGTTGGCCACCCGGTTGATGTCGCGCATCCGCTCCGTCTTCGCCCTGGAGCTCCCCCTACGCGCCCTCTTCGAGGCGCCCACCCTGGAACTGCTCGCCCTCCGCGTCGAGCGCGCCACCGAGGCGTCCGCGCTCCCGCCGCTGCTCCCCGCACCGCGAGACGGCGCACCGTTGCCTCTCTCCTTCGCGCAGCAGCGCCTCTGGTTCCTCGAGCAGCTCCAGCCCGGCACTCCCACGTACAACATGCCCACGGCCCTCCGCCTCGAGGGCTCGCTCGACGTCCCTTCCCTCCAGCGCGCCTTCTCGGAGCTGCTCCGCCGCCACGAAGCCCTCCGCACGTCCTTCGCCGAGGACAACGGCTCGCCCTTCCAGCACATCTCCCCCCCGGCTCCCTTCGCGCTCCTCGTGGAGGACCTCTCCTCCGTCGAGGAGCGTGAGGCCCTCGCTCGCGAGCGGGCGCATCAGGACGCCGTCCGCCCGTTCGACTTGAGTCGCGGCCCCCTGCTTCGCGCCTCCCTGTTGCGCCTCGCGCCCCAGCAGCACGTGCTTCTCCTCAACCTCCACCACGCCGTCACCGACGGCTGGTCCATGGGCCTGCTCGTCCGAGAAGTGGTCACCCTCTACGAGGCCTTCCGCCAGGGACTCCACTCACCCCTTCCCGAGCTGCCGCTCCAGTACGCCGACTACGCCCTCTGGCAGCGCCAGTGGCTCAAGGACGATGTCCTCTCCCGGCAGGTGGCCTGGTGGAAGCACCAGCTCGCCGGAGCCCCCGCGCTCCTCGAACTGCCCACCGACTTCCCTCGCCCACCGCTCCAGTCCTTCCACGGTCGCACCGTCGACTTCCAGATTCCCGGGGTCCTCGCTCGCGCCGTGGAAGCCTTCTGCAAGCAGGAGGGCGCCACCCTCTTCATGGGCGTGCTGGCCACCTTCCAGCTCCTGCTCTCGCGCTACTCCGGGCAGGACGACATCTCCATCGGCTCCCCCATCGCCGGCCGCAGGGCTTCCGAGTTGGAGGGCCTCATCGGCTTCTTCGTCAACACCCTCGTCCTGCGTTCCCGCGTCGAGCCGCGCGCATCCTTCCGTCAGCTCCTCTCCCAGGTGCGAGCCTCCACACTCGCCGCCTATGAACATCAGGACGTCCCCTTCGAGAAGCTCGTCGAGGAGCTCAAGCCCCAGCGCAGCCTCAGCTACTCGCCGCTCTTCCAGGTGATGTTCACCCTCCAGAACACCCCCACGGACACGCTGGAGGCCGGCGAAGGCACCGCGATGCTGAGCGTCCAGTCCGTCGCGCCCGACGTGCGTTCCACCCACTTCGACCTGACGCTGTCGCTCGCCGAAACGCCGGAGGGCTTCTCCGGCGCACTGACCTATCGGACCGACCTGTTCGAGGAGTCCACCATCACTCGCATGGCGGGACATTTCGCCACGCTGCTGGAAGCCGCCATCCACGCTCCCGAGACACACGTGGGCGAGCTTCCGCTGATGCCCGTCGCCGAGCGCGAGCAGATGCTGACTCGCTGGAACGACACCCATCGCGAGCGGCCCTGGGAGGGCGCCATCCACGGAGAGGCCATTGACGAGTCCTACTGGGAGAAGCTCTCCGCTCCCCGGCCCGTCGGTACCCCGCTGGCCAACGTCCAGGCCCACGTCCTCGATGCACGCATGCAGCCCGTTCCCCTGGGGGTTCCCGGCGAGCTCTTCCTCGCAGGCGCGGGCGTCAGCCGGGGCTCTCTCAGCGGGCCTGGCCTCACCGCCGAGCGGTTCCTCCCAGACCCGTTCTCGTCCACGCCTGGCGCCCGCCTCTACCGCACGGGCGACAAGGTGCGCAGACGGGACAACGGCGAGCTGGTCTACCTCGGCCGCTTCGACGACACGGTGGACCCGAAGGCCCAGCCCGCTCCGGACATGTCCTCCACGAGCAGCGAGTACGTCGCTCCGCGCAACCCTGGCGAGGAGACCATCGCGGCCCTCTGGCGCGAGCTCCTCGGCAGGCAGAAGGTGAGCGCCACCGACGACTTCTTCGCCCTCGGCGGCCACTCCCTGCTAGCCGTCCGCCTCATGTCGCTGCTGCGCGAGCGGCTGGGTGTCTCGCTGCCGGTGTCAGCCCTCTTCCAGGCCTCCACCGTGGAGCGCCTGGCTCGACGGGTGGAGCAGCGCGAGCAGGCTCCACGGCCCACTCCCAACCTCGTGCGCCTGGACACCGGCACGTCGACCGAGCGGCCCCTCTTCCTCGTCCACGGCGGCGGAGGCGCGGCGCTGGGCTACACCGAGCTCGTTCGTGAGCTCGGTACCCAGCGGCCCATCTACGGCCTGTCCGCGTCCGGCATGGAGGGCGGCGAGCTTCCCGAGTCCTCCGTGAAGGCGCTGGCGCGCGACTACCTCGCACAGCTCCGCACGGTGCAGCCTCGGGGGCCGTACCTCCTCGGCGGCTGGTCCTTCGGCGGCGTCGTGGCACACGAGATGGCGCGGTTGCTCGAGGCCACGGGAGAGAAGGTGGACCTGCTGGTGCTGCTCGACAGCCGCGCGCCCACGCGGCAGCCGATGCCCAAGCCCGACACGCTCACGCTGCTCGCCGGCTTCGGTCAGATGCTCGGCGTGTCCTGGGGAGACGCCTCACTGGAGGTGGGGCGGCTGGAGCACCTGGGAGCGCGAGAGGTGCTGGCCCAGGTGCTGCCACGGCTGCGACTCGCCGCTCCGGCCTTGCACACGCTGGACCTCGACACGGCTGAGCGGCTCTTCAACGTCTACCAGCGACTCACCGAGGCCCAGCGTCGCCACGTGCCAGACGGTGTCTACACGGGTCGGACCGTGCTCTTCCGCGCCACCCGGTCTCCCGACGAGGCCCCGTTGCGCGAGGACCGCGGCTGGCGCGAGTGGCTCACCGGGGCGCTCTCGGTGCACGACGTCGCGGGCGACCACTTCACGATGTTGAGCGCACCGCGAGTCTCCGAGTTGGTGGAGCAGCTCGCGCGAGACCTGGAGGACGCAGCCTCGTGATGTGATTCACACCAGGCCCGGGCCTCGAGCCCGGGCCCATTCCCCTCAAGGGAGGTCCTTCAGCATCTATCGGGTCCATCGGGTGACCACAGCGCGTCGTCGGGTGACCAGGGAAGGCTGGGCGCAGACGGAACCGGGGCGGGATTGAGGCTCGGTGCGGCAGGCGGGGCGGAAGGGATGGGAGCCGCCGACACCTTCGTGGCGACGACAGCCGGAGTCGCGACCTCTGGCGCGGCCGAGTCCGAGCGAGCCCGCGGCGACGCTGTCTGCTCGCGTGCGACCAGTTGGACCGGCAAGAGGACCGCGAGGCCAAGGAGTAGCAGCGCCACTCGCAACGAAGTACGGCGTCGCGGAGTGGAGACATCGACGTGTTCCAGCATGGACAACCTCCTGTGCAGCGTGTGGATGTGAGTTGAGGCACCGAGCACAGCGGCGGTGCCGTGGGTGCGGGTGACGCCAAAGGTGAGGAGGAGCTGGCCATAATCACCGGGCGCGGCCCCCGTGAGGCGGAGGGCTTCGGCGTCACAGGCCTCCTCTCGTGCCAGCGCATACTCCTGGGCTGTCTTGCGTACGAGCGGGTGGAAGAAGAGGACGCTCTCCGCGAGTGCCGGAACCCAGCCAAACCACAGGTCGCGGCGCTGGAAATGGGCCAACTCATGAGCCAATGCCATCCGCACTGCTTCCAGGTCCAGGCACCGGACCGCCTGCGCGGGCAGAACAATCACCGGGGAGATCAGCCCCGTGGCCAGAGGGCTCGCCATCTCATCGGACATCAGGAGACAGGGCACTCGGCGCAGTCCCGCGGCGGAGGCGAGCTCGCTGATGGCCTTCTCGATGTCCGGTTGGCGAAGGGGCATCGCGCGAAGGCGCAGGCGACGCATGCGACTCCAGGCTCGCACATGCCCCTTGAGCTGCCAGGCGATTCCCAATCCCCACGCAACGAGCAGCACCGCCGCGCCCCCATGTCGCCAGGGCACTCCATCGCCCATGAGAGCCATGGTGTCCGGAGTGGCCACGTTCTCCTCCGGCCCCATCGACTCCACTCGTCCCGGAATCAGCGTGGGCAGAAGAGGAAGCTGCACCGGGCTCAACGCCCCCAGGGACAGCACGAACTTGAGGGAAACCAGCCACCACAGTCCCGCGCGCAGGGCGGAGGGCATGCGCGGCACTGCGTGGGACAGCCCCCAGACCAGCGCGGCCCACGGCGCACCCTGCCAGGAAGCCCGCCACAGACACTCCAGTGTGGAAAACCCCCAGCTGAAGTCCGTCAGCCATTCAGCACCCATGGGCGCACTCCTTCCCCTGCTTCCGAGAGTTCAGCCGGGCCACGACGTCCTGGAGCTTCCGAGAACCGGGTGAGGTGCCCCTTCGTCCGCAGCCACTCCATCACCCGCTCTCCCACGGTCGCCATGACTACATCTGTAGTCAGAACGTACGCGTGACTACAGCCGTAGTCAAGTCATCTCCGGAGCCGAGCTGCTTGCGCGACTGAACTCCTCCCAGCGCCACCTCGCCCTTGTCAGTCCATTCAGAATGCCCCTTGCGGTGCGCAAGCGAATCAACGCGATGGTCGCGGTATCGCGCATCGAGGAACTCAACAGAGTGGAATCGACTCACGCAGATGGCGAGCCGCTCTCATCGCCTGAAACGTTTGCTGACCCGGCGCTCCTGAACTCCATCGTCGTGGCTCGAGTGTTCGGGGAAAACCCTACCAACGCCCATGCTTCAACGTTCTTGCCTGACTTGAATCGCTCCAAAGATTGACATGGCGAAATCGCCGCTCCCAAGGTTGGCCTGTCGCCGACGCTGGCGACCCGGAGCGCCTGCTGGTGTGAGCGAGCGCAATGGCTCTCACAGGCAGACGCGCATCGCCGTCCATTGCGTCGTTCGCGACGCTCAATGCCGAGGAGCCATCCATGTCGAAACCAAGCCAGTCAGCGCCACCCCTCTCCCGCCGCCTGTTGCCAGCACTCGCCGCCCTCGCCCTGGCCGTCGCCGCACCGGACGCCAGCGCGGCCTCCGCGGTCTACGGCGGTGGCCCGTTCTACTCCGGCGGCACCGCGGTGATGGACGACCTGCGCGCCTCGGGCTTCACCACCATCATCCTGTGGAGCTTCCACATCGAGGACAACGGCGACCTCGTCTACAACGACATCCCCGTGGTCAGGAACGGCGCCTACATGGGTGATGCCGCGTGGCCGACGCGCCTGGCAACGCTCAAGACCGCGCCGACCTCGGTGAATCGCATCGAGGTTTCCATCGGTGCCTGGAGCGTTCCGGACTTCGAGCGCATGGCCAGACTGGTCAATGGCACCGCCGCCGGCTGCGGCACCACCCTCGTCTGCGGCACCGGCAGCAACAGCATCCTGTACAGGAACTTCCAGGCGCTGAAGGCCGCCACCGGCGCCGACGCGGTGAACTTCGACGACGAGAGCGCCTACGCCCTGGCTCCAACGACGACCTTCGGACAGATGCTCATCGGCCAGGGTTACAAAATCACCTTCGCGCCGTACACCCAGCAGACGTTCTGGCGGAGCCTCAAGGACAACCTGGGCAGTGCCGTCGATAGAATCTACCTTCAGGTGTACGACGGCGGCGCCGGCAACAACCCGGCGAGCTGGAACACCGCGATGGGCATGACGGTCGACCCGGGCCTGTGGTCCAGGCATGGCACTGGCTGCACTTCGGGCGACAGCCCGGCCTCGGTGCAGAGCCGGATGAGCGGCTGGAAGACCAGCGCTGGCATTCGCGGCGGCTTCATGTGGTTGTACGACGACATCCAGCGGTGCTCCGCGCAGGGCACGAGCGCGCAGTACGCGGCGGCCATCAACACCGCGGTCAGCGGCAACACCCCGCCGGTGGCGAACTTCGGCGTCACCGTCAGCAGCCTCACCGCGACCTTCAGCGACTCGTCTACCGACGCCGACGGCACCATCACCTCGCGCAGTTGGAACTTCGGCGACGGCGGCACCTCCACCGCGACGAACCCCTCGCGCACCTATGCGAGTGCCGGCAACTACAACGTCACCCTCACCGTCACCGACAACGGCGGCGCGAGTAATACCAAGAGCCAGACGGTCTCGGTCGGCGCGGGCGTCGCCAATCTGGCGCTGAACAAGCCCACCACCAGCTCGGCCGCCTGCAACAGCAACGAGTCCGCGGCCAAGGCGGTCAACGGCAGCGTCTCGGGCGGCACCACCGACAAGTTCTGCTCGCTGGTCTCGCCGGCGTGGATGCAGGTGGACCTGGGCTCGGCGCAGACGGTCAGCAGCTTCACCCTCAAGCACGCGGGGGCCGGGGGTGAGAACACGAGCTGGAACACCCAGGCGTTCACCATCCAGACGTCGAGCAATGGGACCACCTGGAGCACGCCTGTCACGGTGAGCACCAACACCGCCAGCAGCTCCACGCACGCCATCACCTCGACGTCGGCGCGCTACATCAAGCTCAACGTGACGACGCCCACCCAGAATGGAGACCCGGCGACGCGAATCTACGAGTTCGAGGTTCGCTAAGCTCTCGAAGACGAAGCCGACCCGCGACGCACCGTCGCGGGTCTTGACCTTGACACTGGTGTCAGGGGCTAGCGTTCGTTTCCAAGAGAGCCGGATGAACATCGGAGAACTCGCCAGGCGCACGGGCTGCAGTGCGCGCTCCATCCGTCACTATGAGAAGACGGGGCTCCTCAGGTCGAATCGACGCGCGAATGGCTACCGGGATTTCGATGGGGAGTCGGTGCCCCGGGTGATGCAGGTGGCCCACCTCATCCGGCTGGGCTTCTCCCTGGGGGACATCGCCACCTTTCCCCCCTGCATGCTCCGCGACGTCACGCATGCCATCTGCCCGCAGGCGCTCGCGCTCCACCGCAAGCGGCTGGCGGAGTTCGACCAGCAGCTCCTGGAGCTCGCGGGCCGTCGAGACCGGCTCGCTCGCGCGCTGGGCGCGAATGCCCGCTCCACCAAATAAGGACCTCATGAATCGTCGCGACCTGATGAAGACCGCCCTCCTGGGCGCGGGCATGCTCCCGATGCAAGGTGCCCTCGCCGCCGCGTCCGAGCGGGGCAAGCAACCCCGTCGCTCGTTCCTCCTGGTGCATGGCGCCTGGCACAACGCCCTCCACTGGGCGCGCCTCACGGAGGCACTCTCCGCGCGAGGCCACCAGGTGGTGGCCATCAACCTGCCTGGACACGGCCTCAATGCGCGGTTTCCCTCGGCCTACGTGACGGGTGATGCGGCAAAGCTCCTCGAGGAGCGCTCACCGCAGGCGGACCTCACCTTGGAGGACTGCGCCGTCGCCGTGGTCACCGCGCTGGAGAAGCTGCGACAGGGGGCGGGCGGGACGAAGCCCGTCCTCGTGGGCCACAGCGTGGGCGGCGCCGTCATCACGCGGGCGGGAGAGCTGGCGCCACAGCACATCGGCCGGCTCGTCTACCTGAGCGCGTACTGCCCCCTGCGACTGGGAAGCCCCAGTGGCTACAACGAACTGCCCGAGGCGCGCACCGGCTACGGGGAGACACTGTTCCTCGGGGACCCGGGGAAGCTGGGCGCGGTGCGCATCAACCCTCGCGGAGGCACGGACTACCTGGAGGCCCTTCGCGAGGCGTACTACCAGGATGTGCCCCTGGCGGACTTCCTGCCCTTCGCGCTCTCCCTGACGCCGGACCTCCCCTTGTCGCTCTGGACCGCCAAGGTGGGAGCCACCCCGGCGCGCTGGGGCCGGATTCCTCGCAGCTATCTTCGCTGCACCCAGGACCGCGCACTGGCACCGGCGCTCCAGGCGTTGATGATTCGCGAGGCCAACGCCTTCACGCCCGGCAATGCCTTCACCGTCGAGTCATTGGAGGCCTCGCACTCGCCATTCGCGTCGCAGCCCGAGGCGCTCGCCGCGCTCCTGGACGGTCTGCGCTGAGCTGAGCTGAAGTGAAGGTTGCCCTCGGCAGCCTGGGCCGCGAGGCTTATCCTCCAGTCGTTGGAATGACGTGCGTCAAAGCCACCGAGGTCCAGGAGGGAGCACAATGGCCGGCAAGACACCCCGGAAGTCGGCGAAGGTCGCCAAGAAGACCGCCGCCAAAGCCAGCAAGCCCAAGCCCACGAAGGCCCCGGCGAAGAAATCACCGGCGCGCCGTGCGGCGCCCAAAGCCACCCCGGCCCCGCGCAAGAGCGCCAAGGAGCCTCGCCTCCTCTCCGGCGGCAATCCTCAAATCGCGAAGGGCTACGGCGACGCCCCCGTGCAGGCCTACATCGCGGCCATGCCGGGGTGGAAACGCGACGTCGGGCACCGCCTCGACGCGCTCATCTCGCGCACCGTCCCCGGCGTGAGTAAGGCAGTCAAATGGAACTCGCCGATGTACGGAGTCGAAGACCAGGGCTGGTTCCTCGGCGTCCATTGCTTCGCGAAGTACGTCAAGGTGGCTTTCTTCCGCGGCACCTCGCTGCGTCCTCTCCCCCCGGGCGAATCCAAGAGCCAGGACACGCGCTACCTCGACATCCGAGAGGACACTCCGCTCGACGAAGCTCAGTTCGCCAGGTGGGTGAAGCAAGCCAGCAAATTGCCTGGCGAACGGATGTGAGCGGCCACCCGCGCCGCTCCTGAAATCAGCGCGAACGCCGCCGCCTCTTTCATCAGCGGCGGCGTGTCCGACCTCATCCGCTCAGCCTCTTCTCCAGACCCGAAATGAGGCGCCCCGTGCGGAACCACGCAGGGGCGGAATCACTCAGGACTTCGCCTTCTTCGAGGGCCTGGCCTTCACCGCCGGCTTCGCCTTCGAGGGTTTGGCCTTCACCACCGCCTTCGCCTTCGAGGGCTTCGCCTTCACTACCGGCTTCGCCTTCGCGGGACTGGCCTTCGCCACTGGCTTCGCCTTCGAAGGCTTCGCCTTGCCCTCGCTGTTGAGGTCGATCGCCTGGCGAATGAGCAGCTTGAACGCGGCCGCATCCACCTTCTCTCCTTCGCGGATGTCGATGGCGCGGCGCGTATTCCCTTCGAGGCTCGAATTGAAGAGCCCGCCCGGGTCCATCAGGGAGGCGCCCTTGATGAAGGTCAGCTTCACGACCTCCTTGTAGGACTCGCCCGTGCAGATGATGCCGTCGTGCGACCAGACCGGAGTGCCCATCCACTTCCACTCCTCGACGACGTCCGGGTCCGCATCCTTGATGAGCTTGCGCATCCTGGCGAGGGTCTCCCCACGCCAGCCCCCAAGGTCGACGATTCTCTGCGAGATGAGCTCCGATGCCGACGGGCCTTCACTCGCGACGGGCTTTTTCATGGTCTCCTCCTAGAAGGTCCAGCGCTCAGGCGGTCGCCGGGCGGAGCCCAACGGACGGGGCCTGCAGGCGGCGCCAGAAGAAGTACGAGAGCCCCCAGAGTACTCCGGTGACCACCGCGTAGATCCACGACTCCGGGCCGTGTCCCATCGCGAGGTGGGCGATGAGCGCCGAGACGAGGGTGTAGGCGAAGCCCGCATAGGCCCACTCCTTGAGCCGCGCCGGCACCGGCGCGAGCAACAGCACCACGCCGAGCAACTTGGCCCACGCGAGCTCCTTGCGGAAGTAGTGAGGGAAGCCGAGCTGGGCGATCGCCTCCGCCACCTCCGGCATGCTCAGCTGCGCGTAGGCGGTGAAGCCCATCTGCAGGCAGAGCAGCGCGGTGACGACCCAGAAGCCAATGACGATACCTTTTGAGCGGTGCATGTTCATGTCCAACGGGGGTTAGAAGGAGGGAGCTTCAACGCCGAACTGCTTGGCGTACTCGACATGCAAGCGCTGCCAGCCGTCGAACCGCATGGCGTCAGGGCCGACGAGGCGTCCGATGGGCTGACCTGCGAGCAGCCGATCCATCACATCGAAGCAGATGTGCCATCCGGCGGCGCCCATGGCGATGAAGCCACGGTTGATGTTGTGCCAGAGCGTGAGCCGGGTGCCGGCGCCCTGCGGCTCCAATTCCCAGCGGAGGTCCTGTCCTCCCCAGCTGTATTCGAGCAGCCGGGGCTCGTCGGCCCGCTTGATCTGCGTCTCGGCGACCATCTGCGTCGGAGCGCCCACGGTCGACAGCTTCGCGGTGCCCAGGCTCCCGAGGTTCCGGTCAGAGTCGAACGGCGCCCATTCGCGCAGATGCTCGGGCTGGGTGATGGCCCGCCAGACCTTCTCGGGAGGATGGGAGAGGTCGCGCACGACCACGAGCGTCCACTTCTCTCCCTCTTTCTGAATCCTGGCACCAGAAGCGGCACCCGGCATGTAGTGCTCACGGCTGCTCATGTTTCTTCTTTCCTTTCACAGGAGGAACCTTGTCCATCTTGTCCAGGTGCTGCTCCAGCGCATCCAGGTGCTTCGACCAGAAGCGCCTGAAGGGAATCAGCCATTCGTCGAGTTCCATGAGCGGCTCCGGTCTCAGTCGATAGAGGCGACGCTGCGCTTCGATACGTGATTCCACGAACCCGGCGTCCCGCAGCACCCGCAGGTGCTTGGAGACGGACGGCTGCGACAATCGAAGCTCGCGCTCGATGTCGCCCACGGAGCGCTCCGATGAGAGCAGCAGGCTCAGGATGGCCCGTCTGTGCGGCTCCGCGATGATGGCGAACGATGATTCCACGCCCCATACATACCCATTGAGGTATATACCCGTCAAGGCATATTACTCGCCGTCGGCCGCCTGTCGACGTAGAAGCTGAGCGGCCGGACGGCCAGGCCGTTCGGATGTCCCACACCCCACCCCACTGCCGTTGGTTCCCAAGCCATGACTGAGCGCAAGCCCTCCCCCAGCCAGCCTCCCGCGGACCGCCACGACCTGATTCGCGTCCGGGGCGCACGTGAGAACAACTTGAAGGACGTGAGCGTCGAGCTCCCCAAGCGACGGCTGACGGTGTTCACCGGCGTGTCGGGCTCGGGCAAGTCGTCGCTGGTGTTCGGCACCATCGCCGCGGAGTCGCAGCGGCTCATCAATGAGACCTACAGCGCGTTCGTGCAGGGGTTCATGCCGAGCCTGGGCCGGCCGGAGGTCGACGTCCTGGAGGGGCTGACGCCGGCCATCATCGTCGACCAGGAGCGGATGGGCGCCAACTCCCGCTCGACGGTCGGCACGGCGACCGACGCCAACGCGATGCTGCGGGTGCTGTTCAGCCGCCTCGGCAAGCCGTACATCGGCTCGTCCAACGCCTTCTCCTTCAACATCCCGTCGGTCCGAGGGGTCGGAGAGGTTTCAGTCGAGAAGGGCGACGGGAAGACCGAGAAGCGCGAGTTCACGGCCGCCGGCGGCATGTGCCCGCGCTGCGAGGGCATGGGCTCGGTGACGGATATCGACCTGGCGCAGTTGTACGACGACACGAAGTCGCTCGCCGAGGGCGCGCTCACGATTCCTGGGTACACCCCCGACGGCTGGCAGGTGCGCATCTTCGCGGCCTCGGGCTTCGTCGACCCAAACAAGCCCATTCGAAAGTACACGAAGAAGGAGCTCCACGACTTCCTCCATCACGAGCCCATCAAGGTGAAGTTCGAGAGCATCAACCTGACCTACGAGGGCCTGATTCCGCGAATCCAGAAGTCGTTCCTGACCAAGGACAAGGAGGCGATGCAGCCGCACATCCGTGCGTTCGTGGAGCGCGCGGTGACGTTCACCCCCTGTCCCGAGTGTGGCGGCACCCGGCTCAACGCGGCCGCCCGGTCCTCCAAAATCAAGAAGATCAACATCGCGGACGCCTGCGCGATGCAGATCAGCGACCTGGCCGAGTGGATTCGCGGGCTGAACGAGCCGTCCATCGCGCCGCTGCTGGCGACGCTGCGGCAGACGCTCGACTCGTTCGTGGAGATTGGCCTGGGATATCTGAGCCTGGACCGACCGTCGGGGACGCTGTCGGGCGGTGAAGCCCAGCGCACGCAGATGATTCGTCACCTCGGGTCCGCGCTCACGGATGTGACGTACGTGTTCGACGAGCCGACGGTCGGCCTGCACCCGCACGACATCCAGCGGATGAACAACCTGCTGCTGCGGCTGCGCGACAAGGGCAACACCGTGCTCGTCGTGGAGCACAAGCCGGAGGTCATCGAGATCGCCGACCACGTCGTCGACCTGGGCCCTGGCGCTGGCACCGCCGGTGGTGAGGTGGTGTTCGAGGGCACCGTCGCCGCGCTGCGGGCCAGCAAGACGCTGACCGGACGGCACCTGGACGACCGGGCCTCGTTGAAGCCGTCGGTGCGCAAGTCGTCGGGGGCGCTGAAAATCCGCGGCGCCAGCTCCCACAACCTGAAGAAGGTCGACGTCGACATCCCGCTCGGTGTGCTGGTGGTGGTGACGGGCGTGGCCGGGTCGGGAAAGAGTTCCCTGATTCACGGCTCGGTGTCGGGCAGGGACGGAGTGGTGTCGGTCGACCAGGCCCCGATTCGGGGCTCGCGGCGGAGCAACCCCGCGACGTACACGGACATGCTGGAGCCCATTCGCAAGGCGTTCGCGAAGGCCAACGGCGTGAAGCCCGCCTTGTTCAGCGCCAACTCCGAGGGCGCCTGCCCCACGTGCAACGGCGCCGGAGTCATCTACACCGACCTGGCGATGATGGCCGGCATCAGCACGCCCTGCGAGGACTGCGAGGGCCGACGGTTCCAGGCGGCGGTGCTGAAATACAAGCTCGGCGGGCTCAACATCGCCGAGGTGCTCGACCTGCCCGTCAAGGACGCGGTCGCATTCTTCGGTTCCGGCGCGGCGAAGACGCCGGCCGCGCATGAGATTCTCACGCACATGGCCGACGTCGGGCTCGGCTACCTGCGGCTCGGCCAGCCGCTCACGACGCTGTCGGGTGGCGAGCGGCAGCGGCTGAAGCTCGCGACGCACATGGGCACGGACGGCGGAATCTACGTGCTGGATGAACCGACCACCGGACTGCACCTGGCCGACGTCGAGCAGATGCTCGGGCTGTTGGACCGGCTGGTCGATTCCGGCAAGTCGGTCATCGTCATCGAGCACCACCAGGCGGTCATGGCGCACGCCGATTGGATCATCGACCTGGGACCGGGCGCGGGCCACGAGGGCGGGAAGATTGTCTTCGAGGGCACCCCGGCCGACCTGGTCGCGGCGCGCTCGACGCTGACCGCTGAGCACCTCGCGACGTACATCCGCTGACCAGGGACCGTGGACCACGGGGGCGCGGGTGATGACCGCGCCCCCTCGCCGTTGATGTCGCTCCCCTTGAAGCCGCTACGCCTGACGCGGGGCGGGAAGCTCGTACCCTCTCAACTGGGCCCAGAGCACAAGCCCGTTCAGACTGTTGGGTGATTGAAGGATGGGTGCGGGTCCCAGGCTATCCGGCTTCAGCGATTCATCTTTCGGACTCTTGGCTGGGAACACTCCTTCCTTGTTGGCGTCGACCTCGTGGCACGCCTCAACCAGGGCCAGGACCTTGTCCTTGGGCAGCCCCTGCACGTAGTCCAGCATCGCTGTCGGATCGACACCGATGTGTCTTGCCAGCGCAGTGAGCACCGGCCCCACGCTGCGGCCATCCTCATCGGCATTGCGCAGGTGGTGGGCGACGCCATCCTGGGTGACACCGCCTCCCTTCAGGAAGTCCTCGGTGTGTTCGTTCTCGTGCTTGTTGGAGGCCCTCACCTTGTCGAGCTGACGGAACCCCCAGGCCGCTCCGACCGCCAGCACGATTCCCACACCAGTCAGGGCCAGACTTGCCGAGACGCCGACGAACCCTGTTGCAACCAACGCCATCTGACCCGCCGTCTGAGCCGCATAGATGCCTGCCTTGGCGAGGTCTCCATCCTTCGCGGCCATCACCCCCTGCGCGAGGGTGATTCCCGCCCCCACTGCGCCAAGGAACTTGCCCGCGGCCCATCTGCTGCCGATCGCGGCGCCGGACTGAGGGGTGGCGCGGAAGAGCCCCGCCAGTGCTTCAACCTGCAGGGCGGCGCCCAACGTGGTGTTGATGGCGGTGAGGACATTCGTGACGCTGGGATTATCGAACGCCTTGGGCACCGTCGTACCAACGCCCCATGCGGCGACCACGCCCCCCATCGATTGGAATGCCTTGGACAGAGGATCATTGAAAGCGAAAAGCCCCATGCCGCTGAGCCCATCGATGGCCCCGCGCAATGACTCGAGCGCGGTATTCAGTCCCGGGGGCAGGTTGACGCTGAAGGAGCCACCCGATGCGGGGTCGGGCACGGGATAGGCCGCCGCCTCGGTCTTCACGTTCTGAATCTTGGCGATGACATCGTTGAGTTGTTCCGGTTGCAGGCCAAACAGCGCCGCGTTCCTGCGAACACCCTCGAGCATCTCGTTGAACGCGTTCGGCTCCGAGCCGCCCGCGCCAGTCATGGTCTGTGCCGCGACGACATTCAGCGACGTGGTCGCGAACTGCGTGAGAAACTCCTTCTCGTTGTCCGTCGTCTTGGCGATGGCGGGAACGTCTTTCAGGATGGTGTTCCCACCCGTGCCTTCCCGCTTGAAGAGCGCCTGCAGCTCCTGCTGGGCATCACCGCTCTGCTCAATCCGAGGGAACTGCTCGGCCACGAGCTTCTCGTTGGCCTTGATGATGTCGTCGGCGTGGTCCATGCCCTTCAGGTTCTCGGGCATCTCCTTGAGGGACTGGGCCGTCCGGACCATCTGCCCGCCGAGCTTCTCCAGCTCGTCGTATTCGGAGAACCCCTTCTTGTATTCGGTGATGGCATTCGTCAGCTCATCCTTGGTCATCAACGGGCCCCAAGCGTGAATCAGCTCCGCGAGCTTCCCGTTATGGTCTTCGACCTTCTTGGCCACATCCTTCATGTGGTCGTTGAAGGCCTTGGTCCCCTCCTTCACGTTCTCGAGGATATCGTCGGCCTGCTTGCCGCGCCCCGTCTCCGTGAGCTGGCGGCTGACCTCGAGCGAGAGGTTCGCGCCAGCACCATGGGTGACGGCGTTCCCCAGCGCCTCGTCGAACCGCCCGATGTCCTTCTGGTCGATGTTGCGGGTGATGGACGCGCCCACCGCCTGCAACACGTCCTGGTTCTTGCCATCCTTCACCGCGATGTTGGTCGCGGCGGCCAGGTCGGTCACCACCTGGTCGTACTTCTTTTGAGGTTCGGCGATGAGCGAGGAGTCGAACTGCCCGCCATCGAGCTTCTTGGCCTGCTTGCCCAGCTCCTCGGTGATTTTGTCGACGGTCGGCTGGGCCGCGCGCAGGACTTCAGCGGCGACATCCGGAGGAGCGTTCTCGGTCTGCTTGCGCAGCTCGGCGGCGGCGGCCTCCGCGCCACCCTTCGTGAACGCATCCGCGACCGCCTGGGCCTGGGTGGCACCAGGAGGTGGCGCGGGCGCGGCGGGCGGCGGCGGCAGTTCGGCCTTCGCCATGGCAGGCCCGGCGGGCGGCGCGGCCGGAGGCGCTTCCGCACCGGACAGGTTGACGAGAGGGCGCGCGTTGGCTTGGGGGACGAACTCATCACGAGCCCCCGCGAACTCGGGCCTGTTCCTCGCCGTCGGGACCTTCGCGTCAGCAGCGGCAGCGGCGGCGGCCTTGGCCAGCTCGGCGGCGCGACGGGCCTCTTCGGCGCGACGGGCGGCCTCGGCGGCCTGCCGCTGGCGCTCCGCTTCGGCGGCCGCTGCCGCTGCATTCGGGTTCATTCCATTGGACGAGGGGATGGCGGACATAGGGGGTCTCCGGGGGGCAGAGGGCTTCTTCCCAAAGAGGTCCCGAGCCCCAACGCCATCCCAGAAAAACGCATCACCGCTTCTGCTAGCCTTTCCAGGGATGACGACGGAGTGCCCTGGCGAAACCACATTGAGCGACCTCCTCGCGGGGATGCTCGCGGCGGACCGTCGGGGCGCGGTCCTCGTCCATGTCGAGGGTTGCGTCGGGTGTCAGTGGGTCCTGGAGGCCTGTCGCACGTGGCCGCCCGAGGGCACGCCCTTGAAGCCCGGGGCGACCTTCGCGCGGTACGTGGTGGAGCGACAGCTCGGCGCGGGGGCCATGGGCGTGGTGTACGCCGCCAGGGACCCCTCGCTGGCGCGACAGGTCGCGCTCAAGGTCCTCCGCCCCGAGGGCCGTGAGGTCAAGGAGCTCCAGCAACGACTCCTCCAGGAAGCGCAGGCCCTCGCGCGCCTCTCCCATCCGAATGTCGTCACCATCCATGACGTGGGCACCCATGAGGACAGCGTGTTCCTCGCCATGGAGCTGGTGGAGGGCACCACGCTCGAAGAATGGCTCCGACAGGAGCGCCCCTGGCGGGAAGTGGTGCGCATCTTCCTGGAAGCGGGACGGGGCCTGGCCGCGGCACACGCCGTGGGGCTCGTGCATCGCGACTTCAAGCCCGCCAACGTCCTGGTGGGAGGCCAGGGCCGCGTCTACGTGACGGACTTTGGCGTCGCGCGCTCCATGCTCCGAGGAACGCTGCCTCCACCTCCCGAGGCCCTTCGCATCGAGGAGATTCCCCCTGGCCCCCTCACCCGCACTGGAGCCCTTCTCGGCACCCCGGCCTACATGGCGCCAGAGCTGCTGGACGGAGGGATTGCCGACGAGCGCTCCGACCAGTTCAGCTTCTGCGTCGCACTGCACGAGGCCCTCTACGGGGCCCGCCCTTTCGAGGGCGCCGACCTGGAGACGCTGGCCCGGTCCGCGCGCGAGGGAATCCTCCGGCCCGTGAAGGGCACGGTCCACGTTCCCGCGTGGATACGACGCGTGGTGCTGCGGGGCATCCAGGCGCGCCCCGAGGACCGGTTCCCCTCCATGGAGGCCCTGCTCGCGGCGCTGTCCCCTTCCCCCAGGCGCAACCGGGCCCGGGCCTGGGCCCTGCTCTCGCTGATGGTCCTGGTGGGTGCGGGCGCGGCATATCAGTGGGCCCATCGAAACGATGCGCGCTGCGAGCAGGAGGTGCAACGACTCACCTCGACGTGGAATCCCTCACGGCGGGAGAAGGTGCGGCAGGCTGTTCTCGCCACGAAGGCCCCTTATGCGGACACCGTCTGGGCACAGCTCGCCCCCGCGCTGGATGCATATGCCCAGCGCTGGCAGACGCTGCGTGGCGAGTCCTGCGCCGCGAGGAGCGACGACCTGTCGACGCCCGCCTGGCAGACCGCGACCTGTCTGGACGCCCGACTCTGGCGCTTCACCGCCACCGTCGAGGTGCTGGCGAAGGCGGACCCGCTGACCCTACAGAACGTGCCTCGGCTGCTCACCTCGCTCGAGGGGCTCGACGCGTGTCGGGACACTCCCGCGCTGGCCACGCGCCCGCAGCCCGCCGAGGCCATCCGGAGTCGCGTCGATGAGGTGCGAAGCAAGCTGGCCCAGGTCCAGGCCCTCCTCTTCGCCGGGCAGTACACGACCGCGCTCGCGCGGACGCCGGCCCTGACGGAGGCGCTGAAGGGGCTCGACTTCCGACCGCTGGAGGCGGAGGTCCTGCTCGTGCAGGGAGACCTGCTGGGGAAGTCCGGCAAGATGAAGGAGGCCGAGGCGACCCTCTACAAGGCCGTGTACGCGGCGGAGGCGGGCGGTGACGACGAGTCGGTGGCCCGCGCCTGGGTGCTCCTCTTGTGGGTCGTCGGCAATGAACTGGCGCGCGTGGAGGACACGGAGCGCATCACCCAGCATGCCCGGGCCGCCGTGGAACGCGTGGGGAGGATGCGCTTCCCAGTCACCACCTCCGACATGCACCTGTGGCGCGCCGTGGTGCTCAGGCAGCGCGGCAAGCTGGAGCAGGCCGAAGCCGAAGCCCTCCAGGGGTTGGCCTTCTCCCGCGAGGCCCATGGTCCCGCCAGTCCCTACACCGCGATGTTCCTGCTCGCGCTGGGACAGCTTCGCTACTCCCAGCAGCGAGGAGAAGAGGCCCTGACGCTCCACGAGGAGGCTCGCGCCATCCTCGAATCCACGTTCGTTCCAGAGCACGCCACCCGCCTGTCGCTCGACAACAGCATCGCGTTGGACCAGTGGCTGCTGGGGCGGTACGAGCAGGCCATCGCCGGCTGGCGGAGAATCCTGACCATCCAGGAGCGAACCCAGGCACCGGAGCACGTCGCCCTCGCATCGCCCCTGCTCAACCTGGGAGCGCGCCTGCGGGTCGAAGGGCAGTTGGACGAAGCCCGGGGTCACCTCGAACGGGCGCTCGCCATTCTCGAGAAGGCCCATGGCCCCAATCATCCACGGGTGGCCGCGGCGCTGGAGGCGCTCGCCTTGCTGGAGCTGGATGCGGGCCAGCTCGAACGAGCGCTCGCCTACTGCGAGCAATCCCTGACGCGCATCCGGAACGTCCTCGGGCCCGAGTCTCCACGCAACGCCATGCCGCTCTTGATACGCGGACAGATACACCTCGCGGCGGGCCGCTTCGCGACCGCGAAGAAAGACCTGCGAGACTCGCTCGAGCTCGCGGAGAAAGAGCACGGCAAGGACAGCGTCCTGTCCACGGACATGCACATCTGGCTGGGCAACACGGCGCTGGCCTCGGGCCAGCCGCGAGAAGCCATGGTGCACTGTCAACGGGCCCTGGCCATCGACGAGAAGGACTCCGCGCTGCAACAACTCCGCGACGTGGCGCTGGAGCTCACGTGCGTCGCGGAGGCGCGGCTCGCGCTGAAAGAGCCGGCGCAAGCGCTGCCCCTGCTCGAGAGAGCGTGGGACATCCACACGCGGCACCCGCCCCTGGACCCACTGGACGCGGGCCGTGGCGCCTTCCTGCTGGCCCGCGCCGTGGCGGAGCAACACCCATCTCCGGACCTCGCCCGCGCTGCACGACTCACCGAGGAAGCCAGGGCCCGCCTGGGCAGGCTGGGAGTCCGGGCCGCTCCAGAGCTGCGCAACCTGATGGCGCGACAACGGCTCGAGGCCTCGCGATGACGAGCCCGGCCCTCGTGCTCGCCGCGTGGCTCCGAGCAGAGCTGCCGCCCGCGAAGGCCGCCCTCCTCGACGATGTGGACGGGCTGGAGCCGCTCCTGGAGCGACACGTCGCCTCCGCACGGGAGGCCTGGCCCGAGCTGGCGCTCGATATCCCCACGTTCCTTCGGCACATGGCCCGGCATCTGCCGGCGGAGAATGCGCCGGAAGTGCTCCGCCAGTTGCATGCGAGCGACCTGTATCTCGCCTGCGCCTGCGCCGCCGGGGAAGAATCCGCGCTGCGGGGCTTCGAGCGGCACGTCCTGCGACGGATTCCCGAACGCATCCACACCCTTCCCCGGGACGTGGTGGACGAAGCGCTCCAACAGCTCCGCGAGCAGTTGCTGTTGGGCCGGGCGGACACGCCCGCGAGGATCGCGAGCTATTCAGGCCGAGGGCCGCTCCTGGCCTGGGTGACCATCTCCGCGGCCCGACTCGCCGCGGGGCTCGCGAACCGGGAGGGCCATACTCCCTTCTCCGAAAAGTCTCCGGACACCTACGTCCAGCTCCTCACGCCCGGAGACCCCGAGCTGGAGTTGCTACGAAAGGATTCGAGGACCATCGTCGCGGACGTGCTCCGCAAGGCATTGGCCGCCATGCCTGGACCGGAGCGCGCACTGCTGCGCCTGCACCACCTCCATGGCTACAACATGACCCAGCTCGCCACCGTCTTCGGAGACTCCCGCTCCGGCATCGCGCGCAGGGTGCTGCTGGCCCGTGGGCGGCTGCTGAAGCTCACTCGCGCGGAGCTGGCTTCGCGACTTCGTCTCGACGACACCCAGCTCGAGAGCTTCCTGGGCTTGATTCGCAGTCGCCTGGACTTGAGCTTGAGCAACCTCATGATTTGAGGGTGGGGGCCCTACTCAGGCGTTCCTCATCCATCATCCACGTCCCCGCGACAGCGCCCCAGCTCGGCCCGCGCCTCCGCCGTCTCCTGCGCATAGGCCTTGCTCCAGGTGGACAGCTCCTCCCAGGCGCGCCGAGCCTCCACGCAGGCCTCCTCCACCGCACCCGTCAGCCGGAGCGCCCGCGCGAGCCGACGACGCACTCTTGGGACACGCGCGGAGACCACCTGCCGCGCCGTGAGCACCTCCAGCGCGGTGCGCAGCGGCGCCAGGGCCTCGGAGGGCTGGCCCCGCGCGAGGTGGACGTCCCCCAAGAGGAGCAACGCCTCGATGCGCTCGGACGACGAAGGCCCCAAGTCATTCTCCATGCTCACGAGCGCCCGCTCCACATGCCCCCGGGCCTCGTCCACCCGCCCCAGGAAGAGGAGGGCATCCGCCAGGGCTCGCAGCCCCGCGCCATCCACCTCGCCCTTGGCGACCAGGGGCGCCTGGAGCAAGACGCCGCGCGCATGAAAACCTCGCGCCTCGTCCGGACGCCCCAGCAGACGCAGCAACCTGCCCACCTCGTGGACGTCCAAGGCCACCTCCGGGTGTGAGGCGCCGTAGACGCGCTCGCGATGCGCCAGGACGCGTCGCACGTGCGCCAGCTCCAGCGGACGCTCACCCTGCTCTCCCAGGACGCCGAGCCGGTTCGACTCCATCCCCATCAGCACCGGACTGTCCGCGGCCACGCTCGCGCGCGCTACCGCCCAGCTCTCCTCCGCGGCCTTGCGCGCCTGGGCCCCATGTCCCCACTCGAAGTAGACGAGGGCCAGGTTGGACAACGTCCGGGCCACCGACAGGTTCTCCTCGCCCAGCGTCCGGCGAAGGATTCCGAGCGCCCGTTGGAGGACCGCCTCGGCCCTCGTCAACTCACCCAGCAGGGCCAGGGTGCCACCCAGGTTCGCCAGGGCCCGACCCGTGTCCCGGTGCACCGGACCAAAGTGCTCCTCATGGAGCCGCAGCGCCTCCTCCTGCCAATGCTTCGCCTCCAGCAGGCGCCCCTGTTGCCGGGCCAGCAGGCCCAGCCGACCACTCAGCTCCGCACGCGCGTGCGTCTGTCCGCGCGTGGTGACGGTCTCCAGCGACGCACGCAAGAGCGGCTCCGCCTCCGAGAAGCGGCCCTCCTGCTCCAGCAGCTCCGCCTGCACGTTGTCCAACATCGTGTCCAGCTCGGCGTCACGCAGCGTCTCCGCCACGGCACGGGCGCGCTGGAGGAAGGGCCACGCCTCCGGGGTGCGCCCCAAGCCATATCCATGCAGCCAGGCCTGCGACTTCAGCACCCGCGCGAGCACACCCAGGTGTCGCCCCGCCTCGGCCGCCAGCGAGCCCTGGGCCAGCGACGCTCGCGCGTCCTCGAACGCTCCCGCATCCTCCTGCAACAGCGCGCAGAGCTGATGCGCCTCCGCTTCCAGGGGTCGATGCCGGGTGGCGAGCGCGCGCTCCCGGGCAGGCAGCGCGATTCGCAGCGCCTCCGGTGTATGCCCCGCGAGCAGCTCCGCGTTCGCCCGCGCCAGCTCCGTGCGCACCGCGTCCACCTCCGCGCGCACCCTCGGGTCTTCCGGTGGAGACACGGCCTCCTGCAACGTGCGCACGTCCGCGCAGCGGCCCACGCCGCCAATCGAGGCGCCCAGCCCGAAGCCCCGCTCCACCGTCCGCGCGTCCGCTCCCTGCAGCACCACCGTCAGCCGAGACAGCTCTCCCAGCCGCTGGTCCAGACACGTCATCCGAAGCCCGAGCACTGCCTCCGACTGCTCACCGAAGACGCGAGTCGCCTCGCACGCGGACTGATGCGCGTGCATCCAGTCCCGGGTCCACCGCTCCAGTGATGAGGCCACGGCCTGGAACGAGGCTTCGGCAGAAGGGTCCTCCGTCCTCAGGAAGGCCAGATGTGTGGACTCACGCACGGACACATCCCAGATGCCCGCGAGGTGCCGCTCACTGCCCTGACAGAGTTCGCTCGGTGGCGCCGCTGAAGGCCCCAGCACGACGAACCCCAGCCCCACCACGCCTCCCGCGAGCACAGCCGTGGCGGCGATGCGCTTCCAGGCCACCACCTCCCGTGAGAGCTGGGCCCGCAGCACCTGCATGGACTCGAAACGCCGCGACGGGTCCACGGAGAGTCCACGCCGGACCACGGCCTTGAGCCACGAGGGCACGCCCCGCGTCTCGGGACGAACCTCCTGGCGCTGCATGGACGACAGGAGTTCCTCGCGCGTGGCGCCCTCGAAGGGCCGCTGCCCGTTGAGCGCCTCGTAGAGCGCGACGCAGAAGGCAAACTGGTCCGAGCGAGCATCCCCCCGCTCTCCGCGGAGCTGCTCCGGCGCGCCATACGCGAGCGTCCCCAGGAACGCCCCGGTGACAGTGAGCGACTCTCCACCAGGGACTGGAGCCTCGTCTTCTCGAAGAGGCTCCAGGGCACCCGCCGCGTTGGCCAGGCCGAAGTCGGTGATGCGCACCTGACCATCGCGCGTCAGCAGGACGTTGTCGGGCTTGAAGTCGCGGTGGATGATGCCCAGCGCGTGCGTCGCCGCGATCCCATCCGCCGCCTGGATGAAGCGCGCGAGGATTTCCCGGCGCGTGCGCGGCTTCTCCGCCAACCACCGCCGGAGCGTGCCGCCCTCGACCAACTCCATGACCAGGAAGAGCTGCCCCTGGAACTCGCCCACGTCGTGCAAGTGGGCAACATGGGGATGCGACAGCCGGGCCATCGTGCGGGCCTCGCGCTCCAGTCGCTGACGCGCCTGGGCCAGGGAGTCCACCCCCAGCCTCGCGAGGTTCAGCAGCTTGAGCGCCACCTTGCGGTCCAGCTCCGGGTCATAGGCGGCATGGACGCGCCCCATGCCTCCTTCGCCAAGCAGACCGAGCACCATGTACCGCCCCACGCGCGCGCCGGAGACGAGCAGCCCCGTGTCGACCAGCGGTGGAGGCGCCTCGAGTCCGCCCAGCGCGGCGAGCACGCTCCGGCACTCCGAGCAGCCCGCGACATGCTGGCGCACGACCGCCGTGCCCTCCGAGTCCAACGCGCCATTCGCATAACCCGAGAGCGTGTTCTCGTCCGGGCAGCTCATTCGCGCACCGCCAGCAGACCCGAGAGGCTCAGGTCCAACCGGCCATGGATGGCGCGCATCAGGCTGTCGACTTCCGGCTCGGGCAGAGACAGACGCTCGGCGAGCGCTCGCCGCGTGCGCTTCTCCAGCAGCGTCTGCACCGCGGAGAGCCTGCGTGAGAGCGTGGACTTGTGCAGGTCGAACAGCGCGCCCATGCGCTCCAGGGAGAGGCGCTCGACGAAGTGCAGTCGCAGCAGCTCCCGGTCCTCGTCGTCCAGCGAGGCCACCGCCCGGATGAAGGCCGCGCGCACATGCCCCCGAGCCTCCTCCCGGACGAAGCCCAGCTCCAACCCACCCGGGGCGGGATGTGCGGCGAGCACCTCCGCCTCGACGTGTGATTCTTCCCCCTGCGCCTTGCGCATCCTCAGCGCGAGCCGCACCGCGGAGATGCTCACCCAGTGCAGCAGCGGACCCATACCCGAGTAGCCAAGCAACCGTGACGGTGCCTCCTCGCGAGGCATCAGGAGGTTGGCCCGGAGCACCTGCAGCACCTCGTCCGCGAACGCCGGCGAGGGATGGATGCGCGATAGGGGGACGCGCAGCTTGAGGAGGACCTCCTGCTCCAGGAGCGCGCAGGCCGCCGGCAGCCCCTGCGCGCAGGAGAGCGCGAGCGCGAGGTCCCGGGCATGCAGTCGCTCCAGCGCGCGCATCGGGTCCGGCGCCCGTGAAAGCTGGGCCCCGAGGTGACGCGCGAAGGTGCTTGGCTCGGGCGCGGCGGCGCGGAGGGCGGCGGCCTGGGAGACGGCTCGCTCCACCGCGGCTCGGGCTCCCGGAGCCTCTCGGAGACGGAGGGAGGACTGCTCGCCGGCGGACCGCACCACCAGCTCGAAGGACTCGGCGTCAGCCCCATGCATCCCAGGCACTCCTGACATCAAGCCCACGATTCGACGGAACCGGGGCCCACGCCCAGGAGGCTACCACCGACACCCACGACGGTTCAGCGCTTCTGGAGCGCCCCGTCGCCCGACAGCTCACGGCATGCGCAGGGTGAAACTCCAGGACCTGGCAACACCCACGAAAGGGTCGGGAGAGGTGGCCACGACGCCATAAGTCCCCGACGATTCGGCGGTGAAGCGCCGGGTCGCCGTTGGCGCATCGAGCACTACGGGAACTTCCACGCCATTCGGGTCGAGAATCCGGAGGTTCGCTGCCCTCGACTCCACGACGTAGGTCTGCGCCGCCTCCGACTCGAAGGAGAAGGCGTCGACGTCCGTGGCCAGCTCGAAGACGCCGTTCACCGTCGCTGGGAGGGGCAACGGCGTGGCATGGGCCGCGTCGTCGCCGTAGTCATCCGTCCCGGTCCGCTCCATCAGGAACGTGAAAGATCGAGGGGTGTCCCGCGAGCTCATGGAGAAGGTGACGTCACCCGAAGCCAGCAGGTGGGCATTCCAGACGCCAGCCATGGCGGTCCGGTACAGTCGGATGGACGCGACGGGAGCGTGCATCGACAGCGTGCAGTCAGGCAGGCACGTGAGCCGGTAGACCCCATCCGCCTCGAGCGGGACCGTGACGGCATCCAGGTCCGTCACCTTGTGGATGAGCCCGGTGACAGTCTCACCCACTTCAGCGCGGGTGGCCGTTTCGGGGGTGCCTCCATGGTCATCCGGCCCCAGGTTCTCCACCCGCACCTGGAAGTCCGTCCCCCAGCCTGAATCCCTTTGGACGTGCACGTAGTACGTCCCCGTCGAGGCCGCTTCCTGGAGGATTTGACTCAAGGTGGTCTCGGCCAGCGTCTTGCCGTCCGCATCCGTGAGCTTGACGCTCCGCTCGCGCGGAGGGGAAAGCCTCACGTCAAAGATTTCCCCCGCGGTGAAGGAGAAGGAGAAGACATCCACGTCGTTGGTGCCCTGGAGCCGTGCCGTCGCGGGGACACCGGCTGTCAGTCGGGTCGCGGCGGAAGGCTCATCCGCGTGGTCATCCATCCCCAGGTCGTCCAACCGACACTGGGTGGCCGGAAGACTGCCGCTTGAGGTGCGGACACGGACGAACCACGTGCTCGAGTCCGCGGTCTTGAGGCCCACGCGGTGCCCCGGCCCCTCACCCGGCACCCAGCTCTCCTGCACGACGCCCGCGCCATTCATCAGGCTCAAGTTGGCTCGTTCGGCCTCACATGAAAACCGGAAGCCATGGCCCGGCTCCGTGCGGAAGGTGAAGACATCCTCGTCACCGTTGAACTCGAGCGCGACAGGGAATGGCACGCCCGTCAGCGCCAGCGGCGCCGCCGTGGCGAGTGTGTCGCCGTGCGCATCCTTGCCCAGGTCTTCCAATCGGTAGCGATACGTCCCCGAAGCCTCGCCCTCCACCGCGGCCACTGTGATGAACCGGGGGGCTGCTTCCGTGGAGATGAACTCCAAGGGGGCGTCGCCTCTCGCCGGGAGGACCGGCGAGCCGACCTGCTTCCCCGAAGCATCCAGCATGCGCACATCCACGTTGGCCAGGGTGCCTGACAGAACGATGAAGCGAAAGCCATGTCCCGCCATGGTGGGCATGGCGAAGACGTCGTGGTCCCTCAACTTTCGGAAGGGAGGCTGGATGACGCCCTCGTGGAAGTCCACGGAGGGTGCAAGCGTCGTCGCGGCCGACACGGCGTCGCCATGATCGTCCGGCTGCCGGGAGGCGGTAATGAAGCAGGTGAGGCCCGCGGCCTCCTCCCAGGCGCCGCAGCGACACACGGGAGCGCCGTCTTCGGAGACGCAGCGCCCCGCGCTGCATTCCACATCGGCGCAAACGCGCGCGTCTTCTTCGGCGGAGGGGAAACCACAGGCGACCCAGAGGCCGCAGGCCACCAGCGCGAACAGGCGCGGGATGAAAAAAGAGCGAATGAGGGACACCGGAGACCTTGGGTTGACGACCGTCGAGCGACCGTAATAACCAAACACCCGCGCATGCAAACGCTCTCTCGTCCCGCCGCGCTGGCGCTGGTCCTGCTGTCTTCTCCAACCTTGGCGGAGGAACACGCGGAGCTCGAAGGGGGCTTTCCGCGCTGGCTCGCCATCTCCGCGCGCGGGGGCTACCTCATGCCGGGCGGGCGCATGGATGGCTCCGCCGAACCGTTCTACCTGTACGAAGTCTACAAGGGGCTCTTCGCCGCCATCCTGGAACCCACCGTCCGAATCGGCCCGAACGTCGAGTTGGGGCCCTGGCTTCAGCTCGCCCACGCGCAGATGCGGATCCGCTGCTCCGCCGACCAGGCGTGTCCGGGCAGCAACCTGCGCTTCGGACTCCAAGGCAACTACCACTGGAATCCAGCCGGCCCCTACTCACCCTGGGCGGGGGTGGCGCTCGGCCACGAAACGACGTCGTTTTCGATTGGAGACGTCGACATCACGTACTCCGGGCCGGAAATCACGCTCCAGGCAGGGTTCGACAGGAACTTCGGCGGAGCCTTCTGGGCGGGGCTCTTCGTCAATGTCACGGGCGGCCGATACAGCACGCTGGATGTGGACCTGAGCACCGGCTCTGGAAGCGAGAGCCTCCGCGAGCGGACCCTCCACATGTGGGTCGGCTTCGGCTTCCGCGTGAGGGTGGCCGCGCCCCTCCCAGCGGCCCCTCGCTGACGCCGGGACAGTCCTCATCGAGCCCTGATGACGGTGGTCATCACCCTCGTTGGCTCCAGACACCGGCCACAGTGCTCCGGAGCCCGTCCCGGCTAAAGCGCTTCAGAGGGAAAACGGCACACGGGGAGGACCGCGAGAGGCGGGCACACGGCCGTACTCTAGGGAGGTCACGTCACGGGCTGGACGACGTCTGGCCCCATCCCCACCGCCTCCCCGGAGCACTCCCATGCGCGTCTCCAACCGCCCCGCGTCCACCTCCGCCACGACCCCGGCTTCGTCCTCCAGCGCGGCGGCGTCCCCCGACAAGAAGGACGGCGTCTCGAACCTCTTTGGGTTCTGACGCGGCAGCGCTCCAGAGGGCCGGGCGCGGCGTCGAGCGAGCATCCGCGACGCCTATGCGCCCTTCAACTCGATGGTGTTGCCCTCCGGGTCCTGGATGTAGAACGAGAAGCCGTCACCCGTCGCACCGTACCGCTCCCCAGGAGCGAACACCGCGACACCCTGCTCGGCCAGGTGGGCGCGAATCGCCGCCTCGTCGAACGGCTGCACGGTGATGCAGAAGTGGTCGACGTTGCGGCCCTCACGCCCCGGTGCCGCGCCTCCCGCGCGCCCCAGCTTTCCATCCAGGGACACCAGGTCAATCATCGCCGTCCCCGCCCGCAGGTGCGTCAAGCCGAGGTGCGGCACCTCCCGGTCGACGGTGCAGCCAATCACGTCCCGATAGAAGGAGGCCATGCGCGCCGCGTCGGCGACACGCAGGACCAGGTGGTCGACCGTGGCTGGTTGGAAGGGTCGCTGACTCATCGCTGGAACTCCATTATCTTGATGTCGAGACAATGCAGCCGACTTATCTCGACGTCAAGACATCTGGAGTTCGCGAATGAGCAGGAGCACCCAGGACCATGTCGACCGCTTGCGGGGCCAGTGGGAGCGGGAGCTTCCGGACGTCGACACCCAAGGGATGGAAATCCTCGGGCGGGCCCGTCGCATCACCCTGCGGGTGCGGCCCCCCATCGAAGCGGTGTTCGAGGAGCACGGCCTGGACACGGGTGAGTTCGACGTCGTGTCAGCGCTGCTGCGCTCGGGCCCGCCCTACCGGATGCGCCCGACGGAGCTCTACAAGTCGCTGATGATTTCCTCCGGGGGGCTGACCGACCGACTGGCCCGGCTGACCCGTGCGGGCTTGATTCGCCGCCCCGCGACGGAGGGAGACGCGCGCAGCCTTCCGGTGGAGTTGACCCGGGAGGGCCGTGAGCGCACCGAGGCGGCGTTCCGCGCCGACATGGCCGTCGAGGCCCGGTTGCTCGCGGGCCTGTCACGCAACGAGCGAGCGACGCTGACCTCGCTCCTGCGGAAGCTGACGCTGAGCCTGGAGACAGCGGAGACCGAGGACGGGTGACTCACGACGAAAAGAGGGTCGAGCGCTGTCGGGTTCATCCACCCCGGCCGGCGCTCGACCCTTCATGCGACAGCGGCGCTAGTCCTTCGTACAGACGACGTCGTCGACCTGGAGGTGGTCGCGGTCGGCTTCACTCCGGCTCGGGTAGAGGAACAGGCGCCAGTCGCGCACGTTGCCGGTGAAGCGGAAGAACACCGGCTGCCACTCATCACTGTCGACGACGAGGAAGTCCGTCTGCGGGCTCCAGCCTCCACTCGAGTAGATTCGATGACGGATGCTGCCGTGGCCTCGCACCCGGTACGAGCAGGAGTAGTTGCCGCTCGGGACGTTGAACTTCTCCGTGGAGAAGCGCTCGGCGACCTGGATGGGGACGACGAACTGCAGCGCCGTCGAACCGCCGTGCACCGCGTTGAGGTAGCGCACGAGACGCGTGGGCTTGATCTCCGTGCCCGGGTCCGCGACGCCGTTGTCGATGCCGTACCAGTAGTCAGGGATGAGATGGTTCCCCTGGTAGGGGATGGAATAGATGTTCCAGGACTCGAAGCCACCGTTGCGGACGATGTTCGCGGGGTGCTCCGCTGGGACGCAGCTGCGGGTCGCCGGGTCACAAGCCGGCAGGGCGCCGACGCAGTCGAGGGTCGTGAAGCAGGCGCCTTCGGCCAGCTCACACACGCCCGTCGTGGGATTGCAGGTCGTCGCAGGGCTGCTGCACACGACTCCAGCGCAAGGGTCTCCGGCGACGCAGAGGTGCGTGCTGGTTTCGCAGACCGGCGTCTGCGGAGTCTCCGCGCAATCGGCGTGGCGGACGCAGCGGTCCTCGGCGACCACGCACGTATTGGTGTCGTCACAGGCCTCCCACGCGGCGCAGTCCCCGCCGATGTTGCAGCGACCCGAGAGCGGCTCGCAGGTCGCGGAGGCATTCACGCACCGCTCCCAGGACTCGCAGCTGACCACGTCACACGGTTCGGCCGCCCGCATGCAGCGCACGTCGTCGAGGAGCAGGTTCTCTCCGCTCGTATTCCGAACGCTGAAGATGAGTTCGAACGTGTCGAAGACGTCGCTCGCCAGGTTGAAGTTGTACGTCACCTGGGTCCACGCCGTGGTGTCGACGGAGGTGTAGGACGAGTACGAGGAGTAGTCGTCGTCGAAGAAGGCATTCCGGACATCACCGGTGCCCCGCGCCTGGAAGGTGCAGGAGTAGCGACCGGCGGGCATCGACTTCGCCAGCGTCGTGAACCGCCGATGCGTGGAAGAGGCGTTGGTCAGCCGGACCGCGTTCACTCCTTCGAAGGCATTCGTCGTCACCTTTTGCACGGCGCCGGAATCGATATTCGACTTGCTGCCAAACCACTGCGCCGGAAGCGCATCGGGCCACACCTCGAAGCCCCAGTTGTCGATGACGCTCACGACGGGAGGCTCACCGGCGTCCGGAGTCCCACCACCCGCGTCAGGCGTCCCACCACCCGCATCGGGGAGCTCACCACCCGCGTCCGGCGTCTCACCTCCAGCATCGGGGAGCTCACCACCTGCGTCCGGAAGCTCTCCGCCCGCGTCCGGCGTCACCTCGCCTGCGTCGGGAAGCTCTCCGCCCGCGTCCGGCGTCACCTCGCCCGCGTCGGGAAGCTCTCCGCCCGCATCCGGCGTCACCTCGCCCGCGTCCGGAAGCTCTCCGCCCGCGTCCGGCGTCACCTCACCCGCGTCCGGAAGCTCTCCGCCTGCGTCCGGAATGTCTCCGCCCGCGTCCGGCGTCACCTCGCCCGCATCCGGAGTCCCATCACCCGCGTCGGGCGTCCCAACACCCGCGTCCGGCGTCCCATTTCCCGCGTCAGTCCGGGTCTCCCCCGCATCGGGAATCACCCCAGGCTCTGAATCACCACAGGAAACAACCAAGACCAGCAACGCGGTCAGACACCCTCGAAACAACGTCAAAGCAAGCCTCCGGGTCCCAGCAAAGTTCCTCTCGTACCACAATTTTCAAGCAGCGCGGGTGGCGCCGGGGTCACAAGAGGACCGCACCGGGGAGGGTTCACAACTCGGGAGGATTCGCCAGGACGGTCGGTGCTGCTGGCCTCGGACCCAGCGCGGCGCAACGGAGCAAGCCCGCGCCAACCGCTCCCCCATGCGGTTCCGAGCCGCTCGTTCCCATCTGGAATCAGCTCAAGGACAAGCCTGGCGGGAATTGGCGACGCCCTCGACCCGAGGCCTGATTGACGCAGCGGCCGGGTTTCAGTCTCCCCCACCCCGTGCGGCAATCGTTCGACGGCCAGGACGTAGCCTCCCGCGTGGACACCTTCTTTGTTGGATTGCGTCAGGCACTGCGCTCGCTGCGCCGGAGCCCCGGTTTCACGCTCAGTTGCGTCCTGATGCTGGCGGTAGGCATCGGAGCGAGCACCGCGCTCTTCAGCGTGGTGGAGGGGGTGCTGCTGCGCCCCCTGCCCTATCCAAGTCCCGAGCGCCTCGTGCACCTGTCGCAGCGGACGGCCGTCGGCCGCTCGATTCCGTTCTCGGACCCCAACTTCGAGGATGTGCGGACACAGAGCCGCACCGTCTCGGCGCTGGCCCAGGTATCGGGAGCGGCGAGCGTCGCCGTCACCGGCACGGACGAGCCGACCTTCGCCATGATGGCGCTCGCCTCGCGCGACTTCTTCCGCGCCTTCGCGGTGCAGCCCGTACAGGGCCGCCTATTCGCCGAGGATGAGCAACAGCAGGGAGGCGCCCCGGTGGTGGTCGTGAGCCAGACCTTCTGGAAGCGGCACCTGGGCGCACGGCCGCTGCCGCTGTCGGACACCCTCACCTTCGAGGGGCGCGCCTATACCGTGGTGGGTGTGATGCCCAAGTCCTTCGACTACCCGGTGGGCACACAGCTGTGGATTCCGCGCGAGTTGAAGGCGCCCCTGCCCAGCAGGACCGCGCACAACTGGTGGGTGGTGGGACGGCTGGCGGAGGGCGTCAACCCCCAAGCCGCGCAAGCGGAGCTCACGGGCATCGCACGGGAGCTCGAGGCGCGGTACGGCCGGGAAATCTCGATGCAAGACATCGCCATGGTGCCCCTGCACGAGAGCCTGGTGGGGAGTGCCCAGTCCACGCTCTACGTGCTGCTGGGCGCCGCGGCCTTCCTGTTGCTGGTGGCGGGAGCCAACGTCACCAACCTGCTGCTGGCCCGCGCGGCGACCCACAGGCGCGAGCTCGCCGTCCGAGTGGCGCTGGGCGCCGGGCCCGGCGCGTTGGCGCGGCGGTTCCTCACAGAGTCGCTGCTGCTGTCGCTGGCCGGCGGTGCGCTGGGCACCCTGCTCGCAGCATGGAGCGTGCGCGCACTGCTCGCGTTCGAGCCGGGCCGCCTGCCACGCGTGGACGAGGTGGAGGTGAACGCCACCGCGCTCCTCTTCGCGCTCGGGCTCTCGCTGCTCCTCGCGCTGGGGCTCGGGCTGGTGACGGCGTTGCGCGCGGCGCGCCAGAACCCCTGGGCCACGCTGGTGCAGGCGGGGCGCACCCAGGCCGGAGGAGTCGGAGCGGAGCGCACGCGCCGTGCCCTCGTGGTCGGACAGCTCGCGCTCGCGCTGGTGCTGCTGCTGGGCGCGGCGCTGCTCGGGCGCAGCCTGATGCGCCTGCTCTCGCTGGACCCGGGATATCGCACCGAGGACGTCGCGGTGCTCAGCCTCGTGCTCCCTCCCGTCGAGGACGAGGCGGGGTGGCGGCGCAACCTTCAACTGCAGGAGCAACTCCTCGCGCGGCTGGGCGCACTGCCCGGAGTGCGCGCGGTGGGCGCCGTGAGCAACTTCCCGCTCGAGGGGAGCCCCTCGGGCTACGGCACCTTCCTCGTGCTCAACCGTCCCGACGAGGTGAAGAGCATCGAGGACTTCGGGCGGCTGGCGCATGAGCGCGAGCGCACGGGCTCCGCCGAGTACCGCGTGGCGAGCGAGGGCTACTTCCATGCGCTCGACATTCCGCTCGTGCGCGGGCGCCACTTCGATGCACGCGACACCGCCGAGGCGCCTCATGTCGCCGTCATCAGCGAGTCGCTCGCGAAGGCCCGCTGGCCCCAAGAAGACCCGCTGGGCAAGACCATCCAGTTCGGCAACATGGACGGCGACCTGCGTCCCTTCACCATCGTCGGCGTGGTGGCGGACGTGCGCGAGCGGGGGTTGGATGAGGCGCCGAAGCCCATGTTCTATGGCTGCTCCCGCCAACGGGCGCGCGCCTCCTCCCGCTTCCACCTCGCCGTGTACGGCCCGATGGGCTCCGCGGCCCTCGTCACCGCGGTCCGGCCGGTGCTGCGTGAGCTCGCCCCCGAGCTGCCCTCGCGCCTGCACACCGTGGAGAGCCTGCTCACGGACTCACTCGCGCCCAGGCGCTTCAGCCTCCTGCTGCTGGGGGCCTTCGGTGTCGTGGCGCTGCTGCTCTCTGTCGCGGGGCTCGCGGCCGTCGTGTCCTATGCGGTGGCGCAGCGCACCCAGGAGTTCGGCATCCGCTTCGCCCTGGGAGCGACGGCGGGGGACGTACTGAAGCTGGTGCTCCGGCAGGCGGCGCTGCTCTCGGGGCTGGGCGTGGCGCTCGGCGTGCTGGGCGCCATCGGGCTCAGTCAGGTGCTCGCGGGGCTCGTCTACGGAGTGAGCACCACCGACCCGCTCGTCTTCGCCGCGGTGGCGCTCCTCCTGCTCGGCGTGGCGCTGCTCGCAAGCTGGTTGCCGGCCCGGCGAGCCTCGCGGGTGGACCCGATGACGGCGCTGCGCTCGGAGGCCTGAACCGCGCCCCACGAGCCCTTCACACATAAGTGTACTATTGACACGAAGCCTATGATGCTGCGAGAGTGCAGCCACCATGGACACCGCCTTCGTCGCCTTCATTCCGCTGTCGAACTGGCTGCGCGGATTTGATCGCTACCGAATGCGGTACTCGAAGGCGTCCATCGCCGAGTCGACCTTCCCCGACGCGTTCTACATGTTGAAGGAAGACGAGCCCTGGGCCCCCGGGCTCGAGAAGGCTCGGCGGCTGGTGGCGAAGCTCGGTCGCGCGAAGGACCGCGTCGTCGCGTTGCGCGCGCGGCTGCCGACGTCGGGGGCGCCAGCGATGCGCCCCAATGACACCACGGGCACCGGAATCGGCTGGCGCTGGCCCGCCCCCGAAGTGCCCCTGAGCGGAGTGGCCTGGGTCGACGACGCCGGTGCGCTGCGGCCCACGCTTCATGAGGAGGTCACCGCGCAGGCCTTCCTGCTCGAAGACACGGGGCTCGCGCCCTGGGCCGACTGTCGGCCTCGCTCCTTCTCGGTGCTGCCCGTGGCGAAGGCCTGCCAGGCGAAATGTGCGTTCTGCTTCTCGAAGGCCAGTGTCTCGGACCTCGCGCGGCAGCGGAGTGTCTCGCTTGAAGAGCAACTGCACTGGGCGGACCTCGCGCGCTCACGAGGGGCGGAGCGCGCCGTCATCACCGGCGGCGGCGAGCCGACCCTGCTGGCGCCTGGCCAGTTGCGTTCGCTGGTCCGTGGCCTCGCCGAGCGATTCCCGAAGACGCTGTTGATCACCAATGGCGCGCGGCTCGACGCCGAGCAACTGCACGCCCTGCGTGACGAGGGACTCACCACGCTGGCCGTCAGCCGTCACGGCGTCACCCGCGAGGACGACGCGCGCATCATGGGCCTGTCCGTCGACTCGGGTGCGCTCGCGCGAGCCTTTGGCCTCCGCAGCCGGGCCATCTGCGTGCTTCAGCGCGGCGGAGTCGATGACGCGGCCCAGGTCCACGCGTACCTGGAGCGCAGCGCGCGCGAAGGGTTCCACGAGGTCTGCTTCAAGGAACTCTACGTCTCCAGCCTCTCCGAGAACGCCTGGGCGCCGAGCGCCGTGAATCGCTACTGCGAGGCGAACCAGGTGCCGCTCGAAGTGGTGCTCCGCGCGATGGACGCGTGGGGCTTCACGAAGGTCACCGAACTGCCGTGGGGCAGCCCGGTGTTCGAGGGAGAGGTCGCAGGGCGCGTGCTGCGCGTCGCGGCCTACACGGAGCCCTCGGTCGGTTGGGAGCGAACACATCGGTTGGTGCGCTCGTGGAACCTCATGAGTGATGGAACCTGCCTGGCCTCGCTGGAAGACCCGGCCTCGGAGCTGCGCCGATGAAACACGACGCCTTTCTCTCCCTGGCTGACGCGTGGCGTGGCAAGCGCCCCGAGCTCGTCGACCTGGCGGAGCTCAATGTCTATCGCAGCCTCGCGCCGGCCTTCGCCGCCATCGCTCCGTCGACGCATCCCGAGGCTCCGTATCGGTGTCACCTCGCCGAACGCTTTCTCGCGCACCTCGAACTCGACGCGGAACTCAAGTCCAGGACCCAGGTCAGTCACGGCGTGCGCCGCTCCCTGCGAGCGCTGTTCGGTTGGCTCGCGTCACGCAACGCCCGCGTCGCGGTTCCCGCCGACGTGTATCCGGTCTACCTCCAGCTCGCTGGGGAAGCAGGCGTCGAGGTCGTTCCATTCTCCGCGCGGGAGGGGCTGCCCGAACTCGAGGCCCGCGACGCGCTGCTCCTGTGCGAGCCGCTCAAGCCCTGGGGACGAACCCCACGGAGCGAAGAGACCGAGCGCGTGGAGCGCTGGGTCCGCGCCGAGCCGGGAAAGCGGGTGCTCATCATCGACTCCGCGTACGCGACCCCTCCCACCCCGTGGACACTCCGGCTGCTGCGAGAGGAGCTCGCGTTCGTCCTCGTCTCGCTCTCGAAGAGCTGGCTCATCCCCGACCACGTGGGGTTGTGCATCACGCCTTCGCGGTGGCACCAGGACGCGCGCGCCGTCTTCGCGCCGCTGCCGAAAGACGAACAGAAGCTGCGCATCGGCTACGCGGCCCTCACGGAGCACGCGTCCCGTCCTCGCCAGGTCGGCGCGCTGCTGGCCGAGCGAGCCCGCGCCCTGGACGCGTTCACCGCCACCCGGCCCGAGCTCCGGGCCTCACCGTGCGTGGGCTACTTCGCCACCTCCCAGTGCTCCTTCGATGAACTCCTGGAGCAAGGGGTCCTCGGAGTGCCCGCCTCGGTCTTCGGCGGCCCCGCGCAGGTGACCATTCTTTCGAGCCTGCCCGCCGCCGTGAGCCCTTCGGCGTCCTGAGCGGGCGGGCGACTCCCAACGGAATCGCCAGACGGAAACCCGCGCGACGCGGCGCACTCAGCCCTTGGCCTTGCCCTTGGTCCGGAGGCCACTGGCCGAGGGGTCGCGCGGCAGGTGCCGCAGGCCCATCCAGCCCAGCGCCGACACGTGCCGCACCACGTGCTCCAGGGGGATGGGACGGCCCTCCGCCGCCCACCACACCCCCACCTGCGTCACCATGCCGACGAGCGCGTTGGCGTACACCGGGGCGACCTTGGGGTTGAAGCCCGCTCGGCTGAACTCCGCCTGGAAGATGTCTCCCACCCGCTGCGCCAGGTCGTCGATGACGCGCGTGAGGCCGCGCCGGGCGCTGGACGTGGGCGAGTCGCGCGTGAGGACGGCGAAGCCCGCCGGCTCCTCCTTCGCGTAGGTGAGGAAGACCAGCACCGCGGCCTCGAAGCGCTCGCGGGCGCTGCCCTGGGCGATGGCATCCGACATGCCCTGCACCAGCCCGTCCATCTCCCGCTCCACGATGGCCGCGTAGAGGCCCTCCTTCGCCCCGAAGTGCTCGTAGACGATGGGCTTGGAGACGCCGGCCTTCGCCGCCACCTCCTCGATGGACGTCGCCTCGTAGCCGCGCGAGGCGAAGAGCTCGCGGCCCACCTCCAGCAACTGGGCGCGCCGCTGCGGGCCCGTCAAACGCTGTTTCTTGGCCACCTTGACCTCTGGGCTACCCGAGCGTAGGTTACTTCAACGTAACTTACCGGTGAGTAGGCTACCTGCCGGTTTTCAGGAGACCTCCGTGTACCTCATCCTCTGCGGCCTCGTCTTCACTGGCGCCTACCTGCTCAACATCCTCACCATCTCCGTGGGCTATCACCGCGCGCTCGCGCACAAGGCGGTGCGGCTGCACCCGGCGCTGCGGCGTCTGCTCGTGGTGGGCGGCAACTGGTTCACCGGGCTGGACCCCAAGGCGTGGGTGGTGATGCACCGGCTGCACCACGAGCACTCGGACACGCCGCTCGACCCGCACTCCCCCGTGAATGTGGGGCTGCTGGGCATCGCGAACGAGCAACTGCGCAACTACAAGCGCATCATCGTGGGGCTCATGCGAGAGAAGCCCGAGTACACGAAGTACGCGAAGGACCTCGACTTCCCGCTCAACGCCCTCAACCGCAAGAACCTCTGGTGGCTGCCCTATGCGCTGCACGCGGGCGTGGGGCTGGCGCTGGCGCTGAGCGTGGGCTGGGTGCTGGGCGCGGCGTACTTCCTCGGGATGATGAGCCACCCGGTGCAGGGCGGCATCGTCAACGCGCTGGGGCACGCGGTGGGCGGGCGCAACTTCGACACCCGGGACAACTCGCGCAACAACCACCTGGCCGCCTGGCTCATCCTGGGCGAGGGCTTCCAGAACAACCACCACGCCTACCCGGGCTCGGCGTCCTTCTCGCACCACCGCCACGAGGTGGACCTGGGCTTCGTGGCCTGCCTCGCGCTCGAGCGGCTGGGGCTGCTGACCATCGACCGCGCCTATCTCATTCCCAGGCCCGAGCAGTTGGACACGGCGCGGGCACGGGCGTAATCGCCCGGCCCGATGACGACTCCGGGGCTACAGCGTCTTGAGGTACTCGATGAGCGCCAGGCGCTCCGGGTCCGTGAGGACGGCGTTGAACTCATGTCCGCCGTTGTCCTGGCCGAACGCGTGGGTGTTGTAGATTTTCCGGTCCTCGAGCTGCTGCCGTGTGCGCGTCGGTGGGAAGAGGATGTTCCATGAAGCGCTCAGGTTGCTGAAGAGCACGGCCATGATTTCCTGCGCGAGGGGCGTGCGGAACTCGTCACCCGGGTCGCAGTTGATGTACGGCGATACCGCCGGATTCCAGGGCGTGCGCCACTGGCAGGCGATTGTGTCGTACTTCCAGCCGAGCCTGCTGGAGTCGTAGGCGCGCTGCAGACTGGTGTCGAAGCCCATGATGACGAGCGGCTGGTCCCAGCGCGGTGGAGCGGAGACGCGGCGCCAGATGGGCTTGCGGTCAGCGGGCTTGAGCACCTCCCAGACATTGGGAACCGAGCCGTTGTGGAAGTACGGCGCGGTGGCCCAGACCCCGTAGAGCGGCGGCGCGAGATAGCCGTGCTCGCGGTCTCCACGAAGATGGGGCTGGTTCTGCGGGCCGCAGTCCTGCGCGGTGCCGGCCGTCTGCGGATAGCCGAAGAAGTTCTTGGCGCCAGCGGACTGCACCGCGGCGTTGTTGGTGTTCACCCGGACCGGGTCGGTGCCGATGATGCGCAGCGGCGCGATGTAGCTCGCCATGCCCGCCAACGCGGGGGTCGCGAGGAACGCCGGGTCATTGACGTAACGGGGCGAGTAGGCCCCATGGCAGCTCGCACAGGAGCCATTGCCTTGAGGCCGTGGCACGGCGTTGTTGCGCCCCGGAGCCCACATGTCGAGGGTGTGGAACAGCACCGCGCCCTGCTCGGCCAACGACGTGTTGACGGGCAGCGGATAGGGCGGTGACTTGAGCGACTCCACCCAGGTGTTGAGCGCCGGGCCGTTGGCGCGCATCCAGTCCTGCCCCGCTTCGCTCACCGGCCCGCCGATGCCGCCGAACAGTCCGAGGAACGGTGTGTAGAACACCATGTCCACGCGGGGTGCATCCATCGGGAACACGCCGTCGATGAACTTCACCGGCCGGTGCCCCATGTTCCACCAGGCGGGCGTATCCATTCCGGCGGTCGAGCCGGAGTTGATGAGGCCAATCACCTCCGAGGGCGTCAGCGGCTCCTCGTCCGGGAACAGGAAGGCGAGGTTGATGTCGCTGGCGTTGTTGGTGCCCCGAGTGCGGTTGAGGTTCAGGAACGTGGCCAGCGACGCCGGATACCCCAGGGGCAAGAGGTCGCTCAGGAACAGGTCCAGGTCCGCCAGGCTGCTGCCGCCGCCCATCAACACCCCAAGGCCCGGGCCGTCCGAAGGAGTGCCCACCACGCCGCTGTGGCAGGCGTGACAGGTGACTCCCATGCGTCCGCTCCAGCTCCCGTCCGGGTTGCGCAGCTGCGTGAGCATCTGCGGCAGCTGGCCGCTTCCTCCGTTGGTGCGATTGGGCAGCTGCAAGGGCAGCGGATAGGGATTGCGCTCGGTGCTCAGCCCCGACCCGTAGCGCTGGGCCACCAGGGCATCGAAGTTGTCGGGACGAAATGGAAAGCCCCAGACACGCCACAGCTCGTTGTACTGCGCCGCGGAGAAGGTGGCGATGCCGAAGCCCGCCTCGGGGCGAGTGGCGTCGGTGCCGGTGAACAGCGCACCCACGCCTGGATGGCCGTTCGTCAGCAGCCCCTCCCCGCGACTGAAGCGTCCACGCAGCTCGCCGCAAGTCCTGGCCGCGCCCTCCTCCTGCACCGCCTCTGGATTGACATGACAGTTCTTCCAGAAGGCATTGAAGTGCACCGCCCGGCCATTGCTGATGCCGGGCTGCACCAGGGTTCGTGGGTCCGCCGGTAGGACGGCTCCGTCCGGCTTGCCGTAACAGAAGTCCCACTGCGCCGAGCCGCCTCGGCTGCTGCCCAGCAAATCACTGGCGACGGAGACACCGGGCATCGCCAGTGTCCCCATGGCCAGCAACACTCGAATGAATGGAACAGCGGTGCCGCGCGCTGCGAACGCCTTCCTGACTGCGCTCATGGGTCCCTCCTCCTTCGCTGCGTGTTCCCACTTCCCGGTCGGCGGGGCGGACGTCCGCGGGGAGGAGAATCGGCGAGCGCAGCTCGGAGTTCGTCCGCCAGGCCATGGTCAACGTGCAGCCGTTGCGCGCCTCCGGAGGGTGGAGTTCGACAGTGGCGGCCTGCGCGGCAACCGACGACCGGCTGCGGTGACAGGCCATGAGAGCGATTCGTGAGAGGGATGATGGGCCGCTATTGGCACAACGTCAATAGAACCACCCCGGACTTGCCCGGAACCCGGTCGCCACGGCCCGCCGAGGTGTCCCTTACCCAGACAACCTGCACACCAGTGAACAGAGCCGGGAGCGAATCACTCCGCGAGGACCTTCGCGTCCGGCCACCGCTGGCCTGAGCTGTAATTGGCCGGAATCCACCGGTAGCTCCTCCCCTCCGCGCCCAGGCGGCCCAGTCCAGGGAAGGGCATGTGCGAAAGGCCGAGCAGGTCGCCGCGCTGCGCCGCCTCAGCGAATGTGCGTGCTCGCTGGGCCGCAGCCGCACGGTCGTCCACGTCGTAGGCGACCGTCACCGACGGCTCGCGCAGTTGCACCGAGCCGAAGTGCATCAGGTCGCCAAACAGGACCAGCCGCTGCCTCCGGCTCTCGATGATGTAGCTGCTGTGCCCCGGCGTGTGTCCCGCGGTGGGCATGACCCGGATGCCCGGGACGACGGAGTCCCCGCCTCCGAACGTCTTCAGCTTCCCCGCGACCCGGTAGGGCTCCACCATCGCCCGCGCCTCCTCGAAGTACTTCGGGTCCACCTGTCCCCGCGCCTTCTCACGCCCCAGCCAGAAGTCCGCTTCGCGTGCGTGGACCTGGAGGATGGCGTTGGGGAACGCCCGGCGCGTGCCAGACATGAGCCCGCCGGAGTGGTCGGAATGGATGTGCGTGAGCAGCACCACGTCAATCTGCTCGGGTTGGTAGCCCGCGGCCTGGAGGCTCTGCTGGAGTTGGCCTCCCACGCCGGGGCCAAAGAAGCCACCCACGCCCGTATCCACGAGCACCAGCGCCGTGCCGGTGTTGATGAGGAACGCGTTGATGGACAGCTCGACGGGGTCCTCGAGGTGGTCGCGCGCGAGCAGGTCCTTCACCCGCTCCGGCGTCGTGTGCGTCGCCACGTCGCGCACCGTCTGGGGGACGGTTCCGTCGGACAGCGCGGTGACCTCGAAGTCTCCGAGCATCATCCGGTAGAAGCCAGGTGCCTGCGTTCGCACCTGGGACGCGGCCGCGTGGGCGGCGGCCGGAAGCAGTGAAGCCGTGGCCATCACCAGCAAGGCCAGGGCGCGTGAGACAGCGAGAAAGACACCGCGAGGAAGAGGTCTTGTCATGGGTGACGAAGTAGCGCCCGACCTCGCCTCGGATAAACGGGCGCACGTCACACACACTGTTTCACCCTGGAAACAATCAGGAGCCCGCGGCCCGCGGGCTGAACGCGATATGCCATCAGCGGAGGTGGAAGATGGACAGGTTCACGGCGATGGAGGCCTTCGTCCGCGTGGTGGAGAGCGGCACCTTCACCAAGGCGGCGGACGCGCTGGGCCGCCCGAAGACAGCGGTGACCCGGCTCATCCAACAACTGGAGGCGCAGTTGCGCGTGAAGCTGCTGCACCGCACCACGCGCCGCGTGACTGTCACGCCGGAGGGCATGACCTACTACCACCAGGCCTTGCGCCTGCTCGGGGAGGTGCGGGAGCTCGAAGCCACGCTGTCCCAGTCACGGCGCGGCCCCCGGGGACGCCTGCGCGTGGAGTCGAGCGGAACCATTTCCCGGCTGCTGCTCGTCCCCGCGCTGCCGTCGTTCTACGCGCGCTACCCGCAGATGCACATCGAACTGGGGGTGAGCGACCGCGTCGTGGACCTGCTCGCGGACAATGTCGACTGCGCCATTCGCGGAGGGGGCGTGAAGGATGAGTCCCTGGTGGCGCGACACCTGGGAGACCTCTGCTATTGGCTGTGCGCGTCCCCCAGATATGTGGAGCGTCACGGTGCGCCAGGCCACCCGCGAGAGCTGGCGGGCCCGACGCACGCGGTGGTCAGCTACTTCTCGTCGCTGAGTGGCAAGGAGCTCCCCTTCGTCTTCCTCCGCGACGGTGAGCGGCTGGAGGTCCAGGGCCGCAGCCTGCTCACACTCAACGAAACCAACGCGTACCTGGCCGCCGGACTGGCCGGCCTCGGTGTCATGTTCGCGCCCCGCTTCGTGGTGGAGCCGTACGTCGCCACCGGGGAGCTGGTGCAGGTGCTGGAGGATTGGCGGCCCGAAGCCCGGCCCCTGTTCCTGGTCTACCCACCCGCACGCCCGCGGGGCGCCGGCCCGCGGGTCTTCATCGAATGGACGATGGAGCTGTTCGCGAGCCGGCCGGACCTGTGGCGCCATGAAGGGTAGCCGTCCGCGAGCGCGTCGCTACTCGAAGACGGAGAGCTGTCCCAGCGAGCGAAGCTCTCCCGTCGTATCCCTCGGGGTGGCTCGCACGCGGACGTGCGACACGGACGTCGTGCCCGTGAGGTCCACTTCCATGAAGAGCCGCACGCCAGCGCCGCCGAGCAGGTTGGCCAGGGGCAGCCACTGGGTGCCGTCGGCGCTGCCCTCCAGCAACAGCTCGGTCATGGTGCCGGACACCTCGAAGTTGCGCAGCACGGCCTTGCGCGGAACCACGGGCCGCGAGAGCTGCACGGCGACCTCCCGGACTCCCTGCTGGAAGAGCACGAGCCCGCTGAGGTCGCCGTTGGTGATGCGGCAGGGCGTCTCCGCGTTCAGGTAGGTACACGCCGCGCCACGGCTCACCGGGACGAGCGCGCGGCGAGGCAGCGCCACGAAGTTGCTGGAGTAGGAGAGGCCGACCGTCACGCCCCCCGCATTCGCCTCGCGCTCGACGCTGATGGAGGCCTTGAGTCCTTGGACATCCTCGAGGACGGAGTCGCTCAGGTGGACCGGCGAGGTGACCTTGGGGACCTGCCAGGCCGCCCTGAGGGAGGTGGTGTGAACGGAGAGCACGTGGTCGTCGTCCCCCGCGCCGTGGGTGGCGGACAGGGGCCGGAAGCCCACACCCACGCCCTGCGCTTCCCCGGTGGCCGTCAGCGTGCCGGTCCACTCCTGGAGGGTGGGCAGCGCCACCCCTGACTGCTGGATGAGGAAGAAGGCCGAGAGGCTCCTTCCCTGGGAGTGCTCGGGCGAGCGGGCGACGAAGCAGCGCGCGATGCTCCCGTTGCGGGTGTCCGCGCCCAGCAGGTCGAGTTCGAAGGTGCCATCAGCCCGGGTCTTCACCGACTTCCAGCTCGACGTGAAGCCCGCGAACGCGCACGAGGAGTTCTCGCTGCGGTAGAGCTTCAACAGCGCTTCCGGGAGCGGTGCGCCGGCCTCGTCGATGAATCGCCCACTCAGGGCGATCTCCTGGTCCGCATCCACCTTGCTCTCGGTACAGCCCCCCAACATCACCAGCACACCCAGGGACAACGTGCGCGTCCATCGCATGAGAACCTCCTTCACTTGTGAGTCGCGCTGTCAGTGCAAGACTGGTGCACGGCCCGGCTCCCTCTGAGGACGCGAGCCCGGGCCTGTCCTTTCCGGACAAGGCCGTCGTGGCGCGCCCCTTACGCGGGTGCCACCGCCACTTCGCAGTGCCCTAGAACCCGCCACGGCGACGGGCGTCAGGGTGGCGCGGGAACTCCAGCCGCTTGGAGGGGCCCGACAAGAAAAGCAGGGGTGTGTCGATCTCCCAGTGGGTCATTCGTCGCCAGGGTGAAGCAGCGAACCGAACCCAATAGGGAGGGCACCACCCGATGGCTACCGCGAAGAAGTCCGCGCCCCGAAAGGCGGCGATGAAGAACTCCACCTCGAAGACCGCCACGTCGAAGAAGCACGAAGCGCCCAAGAAGGTCGCGCCCCCGAAGAAGGCCCCCACGGCGCGGAAGTCCTCGTCGAAGGACAGGTCCGAGCGCCCCGTACCGAAGCTCGCGCCGGCGCAGGTCACCCCCCAGACGTCATCGGCGCAGGGGTCGGCGGTGGACGCCTTTGTCGCCAGGATGGAGGGTTGGCAGCAGGACATCGTGCGCCCGCTCGCGGCGCTCATCGCGAAGGAGGCGCCCGGCGCCTCGGCCTACATCAAGTGGGGACACCCCGTGTGGGACCATGCGGGCCCCTTCGCGCTGGTGAAGGCGGCCAAGGCGCATGTCACCCTCGGGTTCTGGCGTGGCGGGCAGATGCGCGATGCGGACGGCATCCTGGAGGGTGACAGCGACGGGATGCGGTACGTGAGAATCCAGTCGGGCCAGCGGCTCCCGGCTTCGCTCGCGGCGCTGGTGCACGAGGCCTTGGCGCTCAACCAGAAGCACGGCGACCCGCTGAAGCGCTGAGCGCTGGAATGACGGTCCATCCAGTCGCCTCGACAGCTCCCTCCTGGGCACCTTCAAGAGGCGCTGGCCAGGAGGGAGGAATCGAGGCGGGGGTCCCGCGCTCGCTCCGCGCTACTTCTTCGCGGCCTTCCCCTTCATCACCTTCTTGCCCAGGACGACGAGCAGGACCAGCACGGCTCCGGCGCCCAGACCCACCGCGGCATTGAGCAGCATGGGGGCAAGCCCCCCCAGGAGGCGGCCCACACCCGGCACGGTGGTGACCCAATCGGTGAAGGACGTCTCCGCGTGGTGCAGGAGGGAGACGCCGTGCACGAGGATGCCGCCGCCCACCAGGAACATGGCCGCCGTCCCCGCCACGGAGAGGAACTTCATCAACCACGGCGCGGCGCGGAGGATGCCCGCGCCCAGGCTGCGCTGGAAGGCCCCGGACTGGCGGCTGAGATACAGCCCCGCGTCGTCCAGCTTCACGATGCCCGCCACGAGCCCGTACACGCCCACGGTCATGATGAGGGCGATGCCCACCAGGACCGAGACGCGGGTGGCGAAGCTCACCGTCGCCACGGTGCCCAGCGTGATGGCGATGATTTCCGCGGAGAGGATGAAGTCGGTGCGCACCGCGCCCTTGATTTTGTCCTTCTCCAGCGCCACCAGGTCCACGCTCGGGTTCACCAGCGCCTCGCGCAGCTCGGCGCGGTGCGCGGTGTCCTCCTCCTCGCTGTGGAGGAACTTGTGCGCGAGCTTCTCGAAGCCCTCGAAGCAGAGGAAGGCGCCGCCCACCATCAGCAGGGGGGTCACCAGCCAGGGCGCCAGCGCGCTGATGGCCAGCGCCGCGGGGACCAGGATGGCCTTGTTGACCAGCGAGCCCTTCGCCACCGCCCACACCACCGGCAGCTCGCGGTCCGCGTTCACGCCCGTCACCTGCTGAGCGTTGAGCGCCAGGTCGTCTCCGAGCACACCCGCCGTCTTCTTCGCCGCCACCTTCGTCAGGATGGAGACGTCATCCAGGATGGTCGCGATATCGTCGATGAGCGCAATCAGACTGCTGCCTGCCATGGAGTTCTTTCGGGCTGGAGGGTGAAAAGTCGCTGTGCGGTCAGCGCGGATTAGCACAGGGCGGCGCTCGGGGCACGGCCTCGGACGGTCGCCTGCCCCATGGAGCCCTCCGGAGGTCGGGGCACCGGTTCACGACGCTTCGGCTTGACTATTATTATTCGCGAGTAATAACAGCGTCCATGAACGCGGATGAAGGGCTCGTGGCCCTTGGGTTCACCGAGGTCGAGGCGCGGGTGTATTGCGAGCTGCTCAAGGGAGCGCCCGCCACCGGGTACCGGCTCGCGCAGGCGCTGGGGAAGGCGCCGCCGAGCATCTACCAGGCGCTCGCTTCGCTCGAACACAAGGGGGCCGTGCTCGTCGAAGAGGGTGAGCCCCGCTCCTTCCGGCCCGTGCCTCCGGACGAGGTGCTCGCGGCGCTCCAGCGGGGCTTCGAGACACGCAGCCGCGAGGCCGCGAACGCGCTGCGCAAGCTCCACGCCCCGGTGCAGGACGACCGCATCTACCACCTCAAGAGCACCGCGCAGGTGATGGAGCGCGCACGGACGATGATTGCCGGCGCCACCGAGCGGCTGCTCTTCGACCTCTTCCCTCCCCCCTTCGCATCCCTCACCCAGGCGCTCACCGAAGCGAGCTCCCGGCGCGTGGCCATCGCGGGGCTCGTCTACGACGAGACTCCCAAGGTGCCCTTCGACTGCGTGCGCTCGTCCGAGGCGGACTTCGTGCGGGAGCGCTGGCCGGGCGCGCAGCTCACGCTCGTGGTCGATGCCCGCGAGTTCCTGGTGGCGCTGCTCACCCCGGATGGCACCGGCGTCAAGCAGGCCATCTGGAGCGACAGCGGCTATCTCTCCTGCCTGCAGCACAGCGGGCTGTCCGCGGAGGTCCGGCTGAACGCGCCCCAGTCCGCGCGCGCACGGCTGGCGCGGTCCTTCTCCCTCATTGCCTCGAGCCCACCCGGCCTGCGCCAGCTCGTGGGCCAGACCTCTTCCACTTCCAAGCGCGGAGACACTCCATGAGATTCCTCCTCCCGGGCCTGATGGCCCTGACCCTCGTGCTCACTCCCGTCGCATCCAGGGCGGACGCGCTGCGGTCGCTCGTCGACAAGCACCTCGCATGGCGTGGCGGGGACGCCTTCACGCGACTGGAGAGCATCCACGCCCAGGGGAAGACGGCGACGGGCGGGCTCCAGGGCCCGATGGAGTCCTGGAGACATCGGGACGGACGCGTCCGCATGAACGCGGATTATGGCGTGGTGCGCGAAGCGATGGCCGTCACCCCCAAGGGCGGCTGGAAGGTGAACACCAGCGGCCAGGTCGAAGACGCGTCACCCACCGACGCGCGCGATGCGCTGCACCGGGTGGCGCTCGACTTCGGAACGGCGCTGCGGGGCGGTGCCGGGGCGAAAATCGCCCTGCAACCCGACGCGCAGCGCGACGGCCGCACCTGGAAGGTGGTGCGCGTCACGTTCGGCGACGAAGACCTCTATGACCTGTTCCTCCATGACGCCGACGGAGCCCTCCACGGCGTGCTCATCCGCGAGGACAACGTCACCCGCTTCGTGCGGCTGGGAGACTGGCGTCAGGTGCAGGGCGTGCGCATGCCCTTCCTGGAGGAGGAGCTCACCGACAACCCGGACTCCGACTCGCGCACGGTGGTGGAGACGCTGGAGCTGAACGTGCCCATTCCGCCCGCCGTCCTCGAACGGCCCGAGGACGTCCGCAAGGCGACCTTCGCGAACGGCCGACACAGCACGGGCTTCATCCCCTTCGAGTTCTTCAACGAGAACCGCGTCTACATTCCGGCCCAGGTGAACGGCCGTGCGACGCAGGTGCTGCTGGACAGCGGCGCGGAGATGACGGTGGTCGACACGGCGTATGCCCGCGAGCTGGGGCTGAAGACGCAGGGGCAGCTCGCGGCGGTCGGCAGCGGCGGACAGGCGCAGGCCCAGTTCGCCGGCGGCGTGGACATCACCGTGGGCAACCTGCGACTGACGGGGCTGACCGTCGCCGTCATCGACCTGGCGGAGGTCGCGCGGCATCTCGGTCACTCGCTGCCCGTCATCCTGGGCAAGGAGGCCTTCAACCAGCTCGTCGTGGACGTGGACTTCCCCAACCGGCGCGTCGCCTTCCACGAGCCGCGAAGCTTCAAGGCTCCGCCGCGAGCGGTGCGCATCCCCCTGGTCGAGTCCGCGGGCGGGCAGCGCGCGGTCCAGCTCTCCATCGAGGACCGGCCCGCCATCGAGGTGCTGTTCGACGTGGGCAATGGAGGGGCGCTCTCGCTCTTCCCCTCATACTGGCAGCAGGCGGGGCTGCTCGCGGGACGGCGCAGCTCCAAGACGCTGTCCGGCGCGGTGGGCGGCATGCGGGAGCGAGACGTGGCGACGCTGAAGCACATCCAGTTCGCGGGCGTCACCCTGAAGAACGTGCCCACGGTGTTCGACGACGCGGGCAAGAGCATGTCCGCCTCGGACCGGGTCATGGGCAACGTGGGGCTCGACGTCCTCGGACGCTTCCGGATGATTACGGACTATTCGACGGACACGCTGATGCTGGTCCCCGATGCCCGCGCGCTGCGGCAGCCGTTCCGCAAGGACCGGTCCGGACTGATTGCCCTCCCCTCGGAGGGTCGGCTCGTGGTGAAGCTGGTCGCCCCCGGGAGCCCCGCCGCGGCCACGGGCTGGAAGCCCGGCGAGGAGATTGTCGCCATCGATGGACAGGCCATCGGGCCCGACTACTCCAGCACGCAGCTGTCGCGCTGGCGGTATCGCGCCGCGGGCCAGACGGTGGTGCTCACGATGAAGGACGGCGGCAAGCGCAAGCTCACCCTGGGCGACTATTTCTAGAAGGCGGACGCGCCCGCGGTGGCGACGGCATGGTCCTGGTCGCCGGAGCCACCGCTGACGCCGACGGCGCCCACGACCTTGCCGTTCTTCTTCAGCGGGACACCGCCCGCGAAAATCATCACCTTGCCGTCGTTGGACGCGTGGATGCCATAGAACGGCCCCCCCGGCTGGGAGTGCTTCGCCAGTTCCTGCGTGGTGATGTCGAAGGCCCGCGAGGTGAAGGCCTTCTTGATGGAGATGTCCACGCTGCCCAGCCACGCCCCATCCATGCGCACATGCGCGACCAGATTGCCGCCTTCGTCGGCGACGGCGATGTTCATGGGTTGACCCAGCTCCTGGGCCTTCTTCTCGGCTGCGGCGATGATGCGACGAGCGTCTTCCAGACGGACCATGGGGAACTCCTGTGCCCCCGTCTCCAATGGAAGACAAGGCCGCGCTCGCGCGCGCTCGTGGGAGTGTTCTGGACGCAATGAGGGTGGACGGAAGTTGTTCCACCAGGCGACGAAAGTGGGAGTCCGCGAATCCCCCGGGTATGCTGCGGGCGTGGCAAAGCCTGGAGAGCAACGGGACATGTGTGGGACGAGCCTCCCGGACCGTCGGCGCCCGCGTTCAAAGGCAGGTCCGGTGCCATGACGCTCGCGACTGAGTTGGGGATGCTCGGCCGGTACCGGCTGCGCTCGCGGCTGGCGAGTGGAGGGATGGCGGAGCTGTTCCTCGCGGTGCTCCCCGGGGCCGAGGGCTTCGAGAAGCCCGTGGTCATCAAGCGCATGTTGCCGAGGCTCGCCGCGCAGGAGACCTACCGGCAGATGTTCGCCCAGGAGGCCCGGCTCATGGCCACCTTCGGGCACGCACATGTCGTCTCCGCGCTGGACTTCGGCGTGGAGCAGGACAGCCCATACCTGGTGCTGGAGTACGTGGATGGCGTGGACCTGGGGCGCGTCCTGGGCGCGAGGCGCACGTTGCCGCCACCGCTGGTGCGCTATGTGGGACTGAGCCTGCTGCATGCGTTGGAGCACGTGCATGGCTTGCGAGACGCGCGGGGCGAGCTGCTCGGCATCGTCCATCGGGACATCAGCCCGGCCAACGTGCTGCTCGGCCGCACCGGGAATGTGAAGCTGACGGACTTCGGTATCGCCAAGGGGCTGCGGACGCCCTCGCACACCGCGCCGGGCAGCACGCGAGGCAGGCTCCGCTACATGTCCCCCGAGCAGGTCCAGGGAGGGCCGCTGGATGGCCGCGCGGACCTCTTCTCGCTCGCGGTGCTCCTCTACGAGGCGGTGGTGGGCCAGGGTCCGTTCTCCGCCACCAATGACGCGCAGCTGCTGCTCGCCGTGCGCGACGCGCGGCTGGCACCCACCGAGGACCTGCGGCGCACGGCCGGCCCCGCCCTGGCGGACGTGCTGCTTCGAGCCCTGCGACGTCACCCCTCGGAGCGCTATGCCACCGCGGGAGAGATGGCGCGGGCGCTGGCGGCCGTGGACGGCACGGGGGAGAGCGAGCAGCCCTGGCGCGTGGCGGAGGTGGTGGCGGACACGCTCACCTCGGAGGGCACGGCGCCCGCCGCCTCTCGGGGGGCCGGAAACCGCGGTCCGTTCTCGGCGGCCCTGCTCGAGCTGCGCGAGGACGATTCATGAAGCGGCGGGTCCATCGGGCGTCGGACAGGCTCCGCGCCATGACGAGGGGATGAGCGCGAGCATGTCAGAGCATACCGAGGTCATCTCCCTTCAGGACACGCCAGGTGGGCTGTCTGTCCGGCGAGTGCGACTCCAGGTCTCCACGGGCCCGGACACGAACATCGAGGTGTCCTCTTCCTCGGAGAGGCTCACCATCGGCAGCGCGCCCGGAAACGCTTTGGTGCTGAGCGACCCCACCGTGTCCCGCTTCCACGCCGAGCTCGAGAGGAAGCCTGGGGGCTACCGGTTGCGAGACCTGGAGAGCACCAACGGCACGCGGGTGGACCACGTCCGGGTGACGGACGCCTTCGTGGTGGATGGCTCCACGCTGGCCTTCGGCAACACCACGGTGCGCTTCACGTGGGTGGCCGAGCAGGACGTGGTGCCGCTCCACTCCGAGCCGCACTTTGGCAAGCTGGTCGGCGAGGGCGCGGTGATGCGGGCCTTGTTCGCGCGGCTCGCGCGGCTGGCCGTCACGGATGCCACCGTGCTCATCGAAGGAGAGAGCGGCACGGGAAAGGAGCTCGTGGCGGAGGCGCTCCATCAACGGAGCCCCCGCGCCTCCGGCCCCTTCGTGGTGGTGGACTGCGGCTCCATTCCGCCGGAGCTGGTGGAGAGCGAGCTGTTCGGCCATGAGAAGGGCTCCTTCACCGGCGCCACCCACGAGCGGCGCGGGGCCTTCGAGGCCGCCCATGGAGGGACGCTCTTCCTCGACGAGATTGGCGAGCTCCCCCTGGCGGTGCAGCCCCGTCTGCTGCGCGCCCTGGAGCGCCGACAGGTCAAGCGCGTGGGCGCGGATGCCTTCCGGCCCGTGGACGTGCGCTTCGTGGCCGCCACCCATCGGGACCTGCGCGCGGGCGTCAACCGGGGGGAGTTCCGGGAGGACCTCTACTTCCGGCTCGCGGTGGGCATGGTGAGCGTGCCCCCGCTGCGGGCCCACCTGGAGGACCTCTCGCTGCTGCTCCGACATCTGTGGGAGGAGACCTTCCGCTCGCTCGGGCTGCCGCCGCGACCGTACACGCCCCCGGGCGCGGAGACGCTTCGCCAGCTCATGTCGCTTCCCTGGCGAGGCAATGTGCGCGAGCTGCGCAACTTCGTGGAGCGCAGCGTGGCCATGTCCGGAGCGCTGGACGCGGCGTTCGTCCAGGGCACTCCCACGCCGGGCTCCGTGCCGAGCCTTCCCTCGGTGCGCGTGGATCTTTCGTACAAGGATGCAAAGGAAGCCTGGCTGGACCACTTCGAGGAGACCTACCTGCGCCAGCGTTTGAACTCCGCGGGCGGCAATGTGAGTCAGATGGCGCGCGAAGCCGAAGTGGACCGGGCCCACGTCATCAAGCTCTTGCGCAAACACGCGGTGCGCTGAGGCGCATGCCAGGAATGTCCGCGTGCTAACCTCTCGCCCCACGATGCCGCGGTGCTCGAGGTGCCAGAGCGAGTATGCAGAGGGAGTTGTCTACTGCGCCCAGGATGGCGAGGCATTGCTGCCCATGGTGCTCGAGGGGCGCTACCGGCTCCTGTCTCTCCTGGGCGAAGGGGCCATGGGAGTGGTCTACCTGGCCGAGCACATGGGGCTGGGCAAGCGCGTCGCGGTGAAGGTGCTGCGGGGTGAGCTGTCGCGCGATTCGACCTTCTGTCGTCGCTTCGAGCTGGAAGCCATTGCCGCCAGCCAGATTGGCCACGAGAACATCGTCGACGTGACGGACCTGGGGCGCACCGCCCACGGCGAGCTGTTCTACGTGATGGAGTTGTTGGACGGCCAGAGCCTGGGCACGCTGCTGCGGCGTGAGCGCGTCCTGCCGCTGGCGAGGGCCGTTCCCATTCTCGTGCAGGTGTGCCGGGCGTTGGAGGCGGCACATGCGCGCGGAATCATCCATCGCGATGTGAAGTCGCAGAACGTGATGCTGGTGTCGCGCGGGGGGAGGCCGGACTTCGTCAAGGTGGTGGACTTCGGCATCTCCAAGATGAACCACCTGGAGGGCGAGAAGCTCACGCAGACGGGCGCCATCCTCGGCACCGCGGACTACATGGCCCCCGAGCAGGTGTCGGGCGGCGCGGTGGACGCGCGCGCGGACGTCTACGCGGTGGGCGCGCTCACCTACAAGCTGCTCACCGGCACGCCGCCCTTCCATGGGGAGAACTCCTTCGCCACCATGCTCCAGCACCTGGAAGCGACGGTGGAGCCCCCCGGCCAGCGGCGCCCGGAGCTGGGCCTGCCCGCCGAACTGGATGCGCTGGTGGTGCGGGCGCTCGCCAAGGAGCCGCATGCGCGTCCCTCCATGGCGCGCTTTCGCGAGGAGTTGGAGGCGCTCGCCTCGGGGCACCTGCCGGGCGGGTTGGTGACGGCACGGGCCACGACACCCTTCCCCACTCCCATCGCCAGGTCGGCACCGGTCTCCGTGAGCCCGGCGGTGACGCCCCCGCGCGCCTTGCCCTCGAAGCGAGGCGTACGGTGGGGGGTGGCGGGTGGCGTGCTGACCTTGCTCATCGTCCTGGCCGGACTGCTCTCTGAACGCGAGCCTCCGGCGACAGCCCAGGTGGCCGCGTCCCCTGCCCCCGTGCGGACTCCGACTCCAGCGCCCCGGCTCCGCGTGTCCATCGTCTCCGAGCCCCCGGGCGCCACGGTGAGCGCGAAGGGGCAGGTCCTCGGGACGACGCCGCTGGAGCTGGACCGTTCGGATGACGGAGGACCGTGGGTTCTCTCGCTCGCGGGGCATGCTCCGGCATCCGTGGAATTTCTGCCGCCGAGCGGGCGGGTGGAAGTGACGTTGACGAAGCTGCCCGCGCCGCGTGTCCCGAAACCGCCCGCCTCCGAGTTGAAGAAGGTGCGGGAGCTGAAGCCCAACCCCTTTTGAGACGATGATGATCCGCCCCCCTCGAGCCACGTCTCCCCTTCTCCTCGCGCTGGTGCTGACCCTGACGGGCACGACGGCGGTCGCAGCCAATGCCGCCGCTCGGACCGAGGCGCGGCGCGCCTTCGAGCGAGGAACCCGCCTCTACGACGAGGCCCGCTACGCAGAGGCAGCGACTGCCTTCGAGCAGGCGTATCGCCGGGTGCCCAACGGCGTGGTCCTCTACAACCTGGGCCAGTGTTACGAGAAGCTCGGTGAGCTGGACAAGGCGCTGACCTCCTATCGTGAGTACCTGCGGCTGGTGCCCAAGGCGAAGGACCGCGAGGGCGTCCAGAACCGCATCACCAACCTGGAGACGCGGCTCGAGGCTGCGCGTCGGCCTCGGGTGACGGTGGACAGCGAGCCCTCGGGAGCCCAGGTGCTCCTGGATGGTCAGGCCCGCGGGCAGACCCCTTGGAGCGAGCCGGTGGAGGTGGGCGCGCATGAGCTGGAGCTGACCCTGCCGGACCACCTGTCCCTGAAGCGGGGGCTGGAAGTGCGCGCGGGCGAGCCCATCCAGCTTCGACTGGTGCTCGCACCGACGCCGGTGATGGCCGCCGCCCCCGTGCCCGACATCGTGCCCGTCGTCACGGAGGAAGCCCCTTCGCGAGGGCGGACCTGGACCTGGGTGGCCGCTGGGGCCACGGGGGCCGCGACGGTGGGGGCGGTGCTGCTCGGGAGCATCGCGCGAGCCGATGCCCGGGAGCTGACCACCCGTCCGCACGACGGGGCCGACGTCCGGCGGCTGCGAGACTCGGCGCAAGGCAAGTCACGCGCGGCGAACATCCTGTATGGCGTGGCGGGCGTGGCCGCGGCCACGAGCGTCACCCTCTTCTTCATCGAAGGGAGCTTCTGACATGCGCGCGACCTGGATGCTGCTGGGTGTGCTGTGGCTGGGCTGCTCCGTGACGCTCACGCCGGTGCCCTGTCAGGACGACCTCCACTGCCTCGAATCGCAGCACTGCGGGACAGAAGCGGTGTGCGTGGAGGGGGTGCGAACAGCACAGATGGTGGGGGAGTCCTGCCGCGCGGCGATATGGAGCGTCGCGGCCCATGCGAGCGAGTGCCTCGGCGGGTCCGTGGAAGCCTTCGGGCGGCTGCTGGGCCCGAATGACGTTTGCACGTCGGTCGAGTCGAGCGTGGCGGCGGGGCGACAGGTGTTCCGGCCGGAGGAGTTTGGCGCCTGCTTGCGTAAACTCCGGAGTAAGCCCTGTGGGGAGCTGAGCCTCGATGAGACGAACCGCGAGGGAGAGCGGCGCCTCGATGCGTTCGCACAGGGAACACTCTTGAAGGATTGCCCGGCCTTCGAGCCCCACGTGGCCACGGGAGGCACGTGTGCCAACACCGCCGACTGCCAGGGCGGGTGGTGCGATATTACGGAAGGGTGTTCCGGCATGTGCCGTGCGTACATCCCCGTCAGCGCGACGTGTACCAGCCAGGACCGGTGTGAGAAGGGCTCATCCTGCTCGGGGGGACACTGTCTCCTCGACGTGGAGTCGGACGGACGCTGCATCTTGGGAGTGAAGTGTTCGTCGGGCTCGGATACGCACTGCGAAAATGGTCGGTGCATCGCGCGCAGGACGGAGGGCCCTTGTGTGGGAGACGAGCAGTGCTCGCTCCGATATCGATGCGCCAGGACGCAGCCCCCCCTGGGCAACGACTCGCCCAAGGAGTGCCGCCCCGTGAAGGCACTGGGAGAGGCGTGTGAGCCGGGCGCGCTGGATTGTGCGCCGCTCTCCTATTGCGACGTGGGGTCTCGGAGCTGTCGCCCGGCGCCGGGCAGTAGCGCCCCTTGTGGCTGGCTCGGTGGCTTGAGCGGGGAGTTCGTCTCCTGTCTGGAGTCCCGCTGTGGAAACAGCGGCGCGTCCATCGTGTGTCTGCCCCCTGCTCCGGCAGGCGATATTTGTGGGGAGAGCAGGGAATGTGGTCCGACCAGATTCTGCCGGAGCGGTCGTTGCGCGCCCCTGTGGTGTGGCTGAGCCCCTGGAAGCAACCGTCCGACCACTGCCGGAGGATTGAGCGACACCGGCGCGGTTGCTATACCCGCCCGTGGCCTTCGTGCGCAGACACGACGCCCGTAGGAGCCAGCCGGATGAGCACCACCAAATCCGCAGATGAGTGAGCCGCGGCGACACGTCAACCGTTGCCGCGGCCCTCTGTCCCAGCTCATCCCGGTACCCGTGGAGAGGCAGAGCGCCGCCAGATGTTCCTCATTTGTGCGGATGCAATCGTGCCTGACCCTAAAACCCTGTCGTGGAAGCACTCGGTGCCAGCAGCGCTGTGGCTGATGGCCCCGTTCGACCTCCTGGCCTCACTGGCCATGGACATCTACCTCCCCGTGGTTCCGGCGATGACCGGAATCCTCAACACTTCCCCCGCCATCATCCAGCTCACGCTGAGCCTCTACATGGCCGTGCTCGGGCTCGGTCAGGTGGTGTTCGGCCCGGTCTCGGACCGCATCGGCCGGCGTCCAGTCCTGCTGGGAGGCGCGCTGTTGTTCGCGACCGCCTCGTTCCTGCTCGCGGGCACCTCCGATGCCGCGATGTTCGTCGGCCTGCGGCTCCTGCAAGCCGTGGGGGCGTCGGCGGCCCTCGTCGCCACGTTCGCGACGGTCCGTGATGTCTATGCGGACCGACCCGAGAGCGCGGTCATCTACAGCCTGTTCAGCGCCATGCTGGCCTTCGTGCCCGCGCTCGGTCCCATCGCCGGGGCCTTGCTCGCCAAACAGCTGGGATGGCGAGCCATCTTCACCACGCTCGGCATCCTGGCGGCGGCGGCCTTGCTGAACGCCGTTCCGAGATGGCACGAGACGCGCCCCTCCGGCGGGACACACCACCGCGTGGCGTTCCGGCCCATCGTGCGCAGCACAGCGTTCTGGACGTACACGCTGGGCTTCAGCGCGGCCATGGGCGCCTTCTTCGTGTTCTTCTCCACGGCGCCTCGCGTCCTCATCGGACAGGCCGGCTTCTCGGAGCTCGGGTTCAGCCTGGCCTTCGCCACCGCCGCGCTCGCGATGATTCTCACGACACGCTTCGCGAAGCGCTTCGTGGCGACCTGGGGGCTCGCAGGAAGCCTCACCCGCGGCATGCTCCTGTTGTTGCTCGGCGCGGCGTTGCTGACAGCCGGGCAGCTCCTCGCGGCCCCGTCCTTCTGGACGTTCGTCGTGCCGATGTGGGTCATCGCGGCCGGTATCGTGTTCGCCGCGTCCGTCACCGCCAATGGCGCACTCCAGGCCTTTGGCGCCATGGCGGGAACTGCGGTCGCGCTCTACTTCTGCATCCAGAGCCTCATCGTCGGCGTCCTCGGTACGCTGATGGTTGTCCTGCTCGACGGCGACACCGCGTGGCCGCTGGTGGGGTACGCCTCGGTCATGGCCCTGGTGACGTTGACCGCCCTGCGGCACCTCCGACAGCGGCAGCACACCCAGGAGGAGCCGGTGTCAGCGACGAGGCCCGACACGCCCTGAGCAGGGAGCCCAGGGTGCCCCAACAAATGCAGGGGCCACCTCTGTCAGGCGAGTCCCTGATTCGTTCATGAACTTCTGACCCAGGCTGGCCGCGTCGCGAAGGCACTCCCCTTCCGGCGCGGCCGGCTTCCGTCGTGCCCGCGCGGGACGGAAGCCGCGCGGAGAGCGGCCATGGGCAGAGTGGTTCTGTCAGTCGGAGCGGAGACTGAGCGCCGAGCCGCCGCGGCAGCAGCCAGCGACCTTGCGCCTACCGAGCCGAGTGTGTCGCCACCAGACGTGCGCGCCATTGGAGCAAGTCGTCGAATTCGCCCGCGAGGGCTTCGTCGCTCCAGCAGCGACGCGTCGCGGGGCCCAAGGGCGGCTCTATCCGCGCGGCTGGGGCAATGCCCTCCAGCACCACGGCCATGGTGACATCCGCATAGCTGAAGCGCCCGAGCAGGTACTCACCGCCCGACGCGCGCAACCCGGCGCGGGTTCGCTCCAGCGCTTGTCGCAACGAGCCCGGGACCACCAGATGCCGATACTTGCGGTCGAGTCGACGCGCGGCATCGCGTGCGACAAAACGCAGGGGGCGGCGCAGCGGCCGGGGCAGCACCGAGGCGGCGGCTTCGTCGAGCGCCTCCGGGTCGGCCAACACGGAGCGCACCACGCGCGTCCGCGCCTCGGCGAGCGCCGCTTCACTCAATTCATTCCAGGGGGCAATCACCTCGAAGTCACCCAGCCGCCCGTCACCGGCCCATTGCGCCGCATAACGGGCGATGTCCCAGGAACCGCGCACGACCTGCGCACCAGCCAGCAGCACCGGCACCGACACCTTGCCCGACCATTGCCGCATGCGCCAACGCAGCGCCGGCTCGCTCAGCGTCGGCGTGTACTCCCGATACACGAATGCAACGCCGCAATGCTCCAGGGCCCAGCGCGCCTTCTGGGTCCAGGGCGAGAACGCTTCGCCGAACAGGATGGTCGATTGCGACATGGCAGGGCTCCGTCTACGCAGGCACTCCAGCGCCGGAGAGTCTCACCCGCCTCCGCGCCGGAGGACAGCGGGAGTCAGCCCCGTGAGTCGGCGGAAGACGGTGGTGAAGTGGCTCTGCGAGCTGAAGCCCACCTCCAGCGCGATGTCCCCGAGGGAGCGGGAGGTGCGAAGCAACAACTCGCGGGCCCGCTCCACCCGCCGCTGCTGCACGAAGGCGTGCGGCGTCATCCCCGTGGACTGCCGGAAGGCGCGGGTGAAGTAGAAGACGCTCAACCCCGAGCGCTGGGCCAGCTCCTCCACGCGAATCGTCCGCGCGAGGTGCGCCTCGATGAACAACTGCACGCGATGGAGCGCGGCGGCGGAGAGGCCTCCACGCCGCCGCGCCGCCCTGGAGCCTCCGGGGGCCTGGAGCAGCTTCGCCACACGGGATGCATGGCGGTCCTGGACCGCCCGTGCCGAGGTCAGGAAGCCCGCGATGACCTTCAGGTCCGCGTCCGGCAGGGACGACATCAGCTGGAACCCATCCGTGCGAAAGGGTCCCCAGAGGGTCTCAATCCATTCGCGCGCGTGTCCGGTGAGCACCAGCCGCGTGCCACTTCCCGCCGACTCCCGTCGCACATAGCCCGCGAGCTCCAGCCGCGCCACGTCTGTTCCCCGGGCGACGGCGCTCAAGGGCGTGGGTCCGCCGAAGTGCAATTGCGCCAGACACACCAGCTCCGCGCGGCCGAGCGCGAGCACTTCCCCGACGGCCGCGTCGAACTCCGCGGTGGCCTCCTGGAAGCGGACGATGTCGGCGCCAATCTGCTCGAGGAGAGAGTGTCGGGGACCCATGAGGAACACCGCAGGAATCAGAAAAACAGCACAAGGGCACGAAAGACGCTCGCGGGCCCCGGACGCATCCTGCCCGCATGATGAACCTGAAGCCTTCGGCGGCGGAAATCTTCCTGTGGCTCTTCGTGCTCAACCTGGGCGTCTCCCTCGGCGCGGGGCTCTATGAGCACCGCATCGTGCTTCCCCGATGGCTCGACGCCACGGGCGCGCACTGGTTCGCGGAGGCGGCGCGCCAGGACAACGTGGGGCTGCGCTTCTGGGCCTTCGTCAGCACGGGACCACTGACGCTGCTCACCCTGGCGAGCCTCTTCTTCGCCACGCGCGCCACGGGGCCGCTGCGCACCTGGTGGCTCGCGGCCGCCGTGGTGGCGCTCGTGGACAGGCTCCTCACCTTCTCTTACTTCATCCCCACGATGATGCGGCTGATGCAGGCGTCAGACACGTCGGCGTCCGTGGAGAGCGCGGTGCTCTGGGCCCGGCTGAACCACCTGCGCCACCTCCTGGTCGCGGGCGCCTGGTTCGCCTCGCTCCAGGCCCTGTCATGGCTCAGGCTGCAAGGAGGGAGGTGACAGCCATCAACGTGCGGGCAACGAACCCATGGGGGACTCGTTCCTCCAGGACGCAGCCGCGTTCCGATGGCACGCCGGAACTGCCGCGCACTGGCACCCCACACAACCCAAGCGAGAGGCCCGCCGGCCCGGCGCCTGCCTTGCAATAGGCATACGGCATGGTGCCGCGCCCCGCATTGCTCCCTGGTGCTCCTTCCCTACCCCGGGTCATCGAACCGCACATCCGCCGGGCGGAACCCAGGGATGGAGACGCGATGTACCGGTTGGAGCTGGCCTCCATCCACTCCGCCTGGCGTGAGTACTACGATGGCACCCAGATACAGGCCTGGTGCCAGGCGCTCCATCCGACATACCGCCGCGACGCGCAGTCCGTCCGCGAGTTGCTTGTCGCGGAGCAGGAGGGCCGGGTGGTTGCCTTTGGCCAGCTCCATCCCCGCAGGGCCCGTATCGAGGCCCTGTATGCCGCGCCTGGCCACATGCGACGAGGACTGGGGCAAAGCCTCTTGCGATGCCTGGAACGCACCGCCTGGAATCTGGGCATGGAGGCCCTGGACGTCACCGCGTCCCTGTGCGCCGTCCCCTTCTACCGAGCCGCGGGATATGTCGAACAGGGCCCCTGGGACTTCGAGTTCGGCGAGGTCCGGGTTCCCGCCCTCCTGATGAAGAAGCACAGGCCGTCTCCCCACCCTCTCCCCTTCAGGAGGAGCCCATGGACCTGACGCATTACTGCGTGCTCTGCAAGCGCAACGTCGTCGACTTCCGGGGCGACCCATGCGCGCCCTGCAAGCGAAACCTCTGCATCTCGTGCCACTCGTTCCGTCGAGAATCCGAGGACGGGCTCTGCATGGGTTGTGGGAAGAAGTCGAACAGCTCTCGTGGCGGGCCGAGCCAGGGGGGCCCGCAGTCGAACCTGCTGATCTTCGGTCAGGCGCCGTCGCTCTGCTCCAACTGCAAGGGGCCCGTTTCGTTCGATGACGGCTGGTGTCCTGATTGCGGATTCAAGCTGCATCAGCCCAAACCCAAGAACACCAGGCAAGGCCCCGGCACGCTCTCGCTGGAGCTCGTCCTCTCGCTGATTGACCGATGGATCAACACCTATGACTTCTGGAAGGGTTACGAGCTCCAGTCATTCGAGTTGACGAAGAAATACCTCGAGTCGAACTCCTGCGACCTCGTCGTGGTGGTCGACTGTCTGTTGAAAACGCTCGCGCGCCCCATCCCCTTCAGCAACAAGCAGGGCGAGCTGGATATATTCCATCAGGCGCTTCGCAAGGTCACCCTCCTCGCGCAGACGCAGGGGCTCCTGAGCGTCAACCCGAATGACTTCGACCTGCTGTTCCGGCGAATCTTCCTGGACCGCCTGCACACGCTGAAGTACCTGCTCCACCTCCACGAACGAGGGGAGTCCCCCTCGTCGTCCTCGACGACTCAATCCATCAGCCTGATGGACAAGTGGCGCGTCGAGCAGCGCAAGGTGTGGACGAATACAATCCAGGAGAAGATCTACCAGGAGTACATCCACAAGCACGGAAAAGCATACACGCTCGCCATGGAGAGACTGAAGCAGCAGCACGTGCTGGCGGTGTCGTGCGGTTCGCTGCCGGCGACCCTCATCGAGCTGAGCGAGTGCAACCTCTTCTTCGTCATTCAAGAGTTGAATACGAAGCTCCCGCCCAAGGAGGGGGCCTGCGTCACCAAGAAGAAGTTCTATCAATTGCTGTACAGCGGGGAGATCTACGCGGAGTCAGGGTACTCGGCCTGGAAGATCGACCCCATGGAGGTCAAGAAGACCTATACCCGCCTGTCCGTGGAGGAGGACACACGGGAAATCGTCCTGACGTGCGCGGAGTGGATGCTCTACGAGCACTTCATCAAGCTGCCGATGTACTTCAAGCACGGCACCGAGACCGAGGCCATCAAGAGCAGCCACTCGCTGATGTCACCGACGGTCGGCAACCAGAGCGCGAAGTACACCAGCAAGACGATGGACGCCAAGTTCGGCCACATCGAATACGTGTTCGGCCGACTGGAGTTCACGTACAACGCCATGACGGGCGGCTCTCGCTACGGCGACATCGTCCTGTGCATGAACTTCGATGAGATCGGACCGGAGCTGTGCATCTCCCTTCATGACCAGGGCATCCCCTTCGACAACGAGAACACCCACAAGAGCATCTTGTACGACGAGCCGGTCAGGGTGATCGACTTCAAGGAAAAACACTGCAGCGAGTGGACCCAGGTCTACGGCAAGACCAAACACTACAACTGCTTCCTCTTCGAGGTGTTCTACGGGAACTGGGGCTGCCGGGCGGCGCTCGCGCTCTCCCTCATTCGCGAGCTGCGCCGCTATCAAGGCAAGGTCGACCTGCTCGGGATGCTCATCAAGGACCTGTCAGTCGCTTCCGCCACGCTCGAGAGTCCGGAGGATGCCTCCGTGCTCACCCTCCTCCACAAGACCCTCAAGACGTTCTTCCGCACCGAAATCCGGGTGCCGTGCATCCTCAGCCTCGAGGAGCCGACGGTCGTGACGATCTTCGACCAGACGGTCGACACGAACTCCCAAGAGCGAATCGCGCAAAGCAAATGGGCGAAAGCCAGGGCGCTCCCGTACGTGGATTACGGCCCCGTGATGTCAGTCGAACGCCTCACCTTCTGCATCCTGCGAATCTCGCAGATCAACCTCGAGGACGCGGGCTTCGACTTCGCGAAACATGTCCAGCCCAAGTTCAACCTATTGGAGGAGCTCTGCGCGAGGGCGGCGAAAGGCGAGAACGTCCCATTGCGCGACGTGCAGGACTACTTCAAACCCTACAAGGGGAAGCTGGACAAGCTGGACAGCAAGAAGAAGGTCAAGAAGACCAAGAAGCAGACCTTCATCATGAATTGCGACACCCTGTGCGGGGTGATTCATCGGATGTTGCAGACCATGGCGGAAATCGCAAACACGGGACACAGCAACCTGCTCGCGCCTCCGGAGTTGCGCTCGAAGTTCTCCTTCCAGTGAGGCGTGCCCCAGGCTCGGGGAGCAGCGGCGTCAGAACGCGACGCCGACAGCGACCCGATAGTCCGCGGAGAGCCCCAGCTGAGGCCTGCGCGGGCCCATGTCGATGACGATGGGGTGCCACATGCCATCCTCATTGACGTCCCGTGCCGTCGAGAAGGCGTTGCCCACGCCCACGCCCAGGGACAGCACGAGCCGGTTCCAGAGGAAGAGCGAGTAGCCCACCTCGAGCGCCTGGTGCAGCGTGAAGATGGTCCTGTTGGCCCCATCATCCTTGACCCCCAGGATGCTGATGCCCAGCTTCCCTCCGACGAAGAGCCCCTCCGGGGCATTGCCGAAGAGATGGTAGCGGGCGCCCGCGTCGAACCCGCCCATCGTGTAGCTCGTGACGCTGGTCTCCTGCCAGTACGAGGGCTCGAGCGTGAACGCCCAGTACGGGGTGAGGGCGTGGGCGTACTCCATCCGGAACGTCACCGCGAACGCGAGTGCCAAGGGGTGGAGCAACACCATCCGGTGCGGCGTGACCTGGGCCCAGGTCGTGGCGGGGTCCTCGGCCCCCTTGGTCACGATGGGGGCGAAGCTCGCCGGCACCATGTCCTCCTCGTCGAGCTGGAGCGACTGCGCCGCCTGGATGCTGAACTCGCGCACGGCCGGGCGGTCCGGGCCCTTGCGCACCAGCAGGTAGCGCCCCGGGCGAAGTGCCACCTTCATCTGCCGCTCGCCAGCGGGGGTCTCGATGACGCTTTGCCCCGTCGACGTGAGCACCACCTCCAGCGGTCCCCGGCGCTGGACGAGCACGACGACACTGTCGCCCGAGTCCACACGGGTGAGGGCCAGGTCATCGCGCCCCCGGAGGTTCATGTCGAAGCTGGGGTGCTGCAGGCGCTCCACGAACACCGACGTGTCGCGGATGGTGAGCTGCTTCGCATAGGTGAAGGCCTCGACGAGCGACACCTCGCCATCTCCGGCGATGTCGGCGGCGCCGCGCAGCCCCGCCACCAGATGATGGGTGAAGAACGAGCCCTCCAGGGCCTGCGTCTCGTGCGCGTTCTCCAGGCCGGAGCTGGAGGCGATGAGCACCGAGCCCGTGCTCTGCACATGGAGGGGCACCTCCAGCGCGAACGGCGCCTCCGCGTGAAGCCCCTTGGCCTGCGTCCACCCTCCACCACGGCACGCGTCGATGATGCCCACCCGCACCGTGGCATCCGGGCTTTCGATCCGCTGCTTCAACGCGGCGAGCAGGAGCGGTGCACCCTGGGGATACAGGGCCTGCTGGTCCGCGTGCCCGGAGTAGTAGAAAAGCAACATCGTGTCCCCGGGCGTCGAGCGCAGGCGCGCAAGCTGCCCGTCGAGCGCCGCGAGCACCGCCGCGGGGGTGGGGTCCAGGAGCAGCGCGACATCCTCCGCGCGGACCTCTCCCACCTGCACGAGGACGTCCGCCACCCGCCTCGCATCATCGTGCGCATAGCGCAGGGCGGCCCGGCCGGGCACCGCCGCGTTGGAGCCCACGATGACGGCCATCCGCCTCGACGCGGGGGGCGTGGCACGCGCCTCCTCGGCCCGGGCCGTGGCGGCCATCAGCCACGAGAGCAGGACGACGAGGCACGCGCGGGTGAATCCATTCATGGCGGAGGACCCTTGGGCAGACGCAGCTCGGTGGTCCACAGCTTCTCAGTCCTGGGCGCGTCGGAGAAGAGCGCCTCGGTCTGGGACGTGGGCAGCGGCTCGCGGCTGAAGAGGACGCGCAGGACCTCTTCGCCCCCCGCCTCGTCCACCCGCCAGCTCGCGGGCAGCGCCATGTCTGGCCCCTCGGAGAGCGGCCCCGCGAAGAGCACCGCCCACCCCGACGGCGCGCGCGCGGCCACGGCGACGTACCGGTACGACTCCGATGACACCTGCAACCGGATGCGGTCCTCGGGCACGAGCGGCGTCTGCCCATCCCAGAGGAAGACCTGCTCGCCGCGCTTGAGATGAACAGCGACAGCGGGCGCACCCTTGGGGGCCACGTACGGCGTCCCCGGGACGACCACGAACACCAGACAGGCCAGCGCGGCGGTGGCGACGAGGGGCAAACCCCATCGCCTCCACTCCAGACGCCACGTCCCACGGGGCGGCGCTGTCCCAAGCGTCCGCACCCACGCGGGCACGGACTCAGGCTGCTTCACGCGCTGGAGGTAGGAGTCACATTCGGCGCAGGTCTCCAGGTGCCGCGCGAGCGACGGTGCTGGCGGGCCGAGCGCCGCGCGGTCCAGTTCGAGGAAGGAAGGATGCCGTGGGGTCGTCGTCATGGTCCGAGCGTCCTCCTCAGGTGCTCCACCTGCTCATCGAGCCGCTGGAGGAGTCGCCGCACGGTGCGCTCCGACACCTGGAGCACCTCGGATATCTCCTGCTGCGTCAATCCATCCAGCCGGCTCAGCAAGGCGGCCTCCAGCGCATCCGCGGGCAGGTGCCGCGCATAGGCTTCCAACTCCTGACGCCGCCACAAAGTCGCCTCGGCGGAGCGCTCATCCGACAGCTCCTCCGAACGATGGGCGGATGCGCTGCTCGGGCGCTGGCGGAGCCGGTCCACGGCCAGGTTCGTGCTGGTCCGGTAGATCCACGCGGTCGCATGGCGGGCGTCCTTGGGGAGCCCCGTCCGCCACAGCCGGATGAAGGTCTCCTGCGCGACGTCCTGCGCCTCGTCGGAGTCCCCCAGCATCCGGCGGCACTTCTCCCGGATGAGCGGGAAGTAGCGCAGGTAGGCGCTCTGGATGTCGGTGTCCAAGGCTCTGGGAGGCTCCGGAGGGATTCTCCGAGGGAAACGAACAGGGGCCAGAAAAGCGGACAGGAAATCTCGCGACGAATCTCCGGACGAAGGCCTGGCCGGTTCCGAGCCCCCGCCCCGTTGTTCTGGCGGACCGGAGGGATTCATGTCTCGACTGCCGTTGCACCTGGCCAGGTGGGCCTTCACCCTGGGGCTCCTGCTCGCGCCCCACGCCCCGCTGGCACAGGCGCCTCCCGAGGCACCGCGAGAGGGACAGGTGCGGGGCACGGTGCGCGCCCGGGGCACGCGCCGCCCCCTGGCCGACGCCGCCCTCCAGGTGTCCGGAGTGTCGGAGGTGGTGCGGCCCGACGCGGAAGGCCGCTTCGTGCTCCAACTCCCAGCCGGCACCCACTCCATCGAGGTGCGTGCCCCCGGCCACAAGCCCACCACCTTCCTGGAGACTGTCAGCCAGGGCCAGCAGGTCGAGGTCATCTACCGGCTCGACCCCTTGAAGGTGAGCCCCTACGAGACGGTGGTGAGGGAGGACCGGCCGCGCACCGAGGTGACTCGCATCCGACTGCACGCGCAGGAGGTTCGCGAGGTGCCCGGGACGCAGGGAGACCCCTTCCGCGTCATCATGGTGATGCCGGGCGTGGCGAGCCTCGCCTCCGGCCTCGGCTATCCCGTGGTGCGAGGCAGTCAGCCGGCCTCCACGGGCTTCTTCGTCGATGGGGTCCGCCTCCCCATGCTCTATCACTTGATGCTCGGGCCGGCCGTGGTGCAGCCCGAGTTCATCGACGCCATCGACTTCTTCCCCGGGACACCGCCCGTCCAGTACGGGCGACTGCTCGGCGGCATCGTCGAGGGCCGCGTCTCCCGCCCGCGCGAGGACCGGGTCCACGCCTCGGCCACCCTGGACCTCATCAACAGCGCCGCCTTCCTGGAGGTGCCGTTCGCGTCCACCGGCACCAGCATCAGCGTGGGCGGCCGGATGAGCTACACGGGCCTGCTGAGCTCGCTCCTGGTCAACAGTCTCTCCAAGCCAGGCTCGAACGCCGTCGGCGCCGAGTTCTGGGACTACCAGGCTCGCGTCGACCAGAAGGTGGGGCAAGGGCGGCTGCGTCTCCTGGCCCTCGGGAGCTCCGATGTCCTGGCGTCCTACGCTCCCGAGGAGGAGGGGGAGATACCGGGCATGCCTGGCATGCCCAAGGACCCCACGAATGGCGGCGGCGGAATCACGCGCTTTCACCGGATGGACCTCCGCGGCCTCCACCCTCTCGCCGACGGGGAGCTGGAGGTGGGCCTCACGGCGGGCATCGACACGGTGGGCATCTTCTCCGAGCGAGGCCCTCCCCGCGTCCGAATCGGTGAGTTCACCCTGCGGCAGAAGAGCCTCGCGGGGCGCCTGCGCTGGAAGCGGGAGCTGGGGTCGACGATGCAGCTCACCGTGGGCGCGGACGTGGAGCAGCGCCGGGGGACGGTGGTCGCCACCGGGAGCGAGGCCCCCGCCGGCTCCCAGTACTTCTCCGAGGACGACCCGCTCACCCGCCCCACGTCGGACGCCCGCACCAGCGGCGCCTACGTCGAGCTGCAGTGGAGCCCGTCACCGCGCTGGAAGGTCGTCCCTGGCGTGCGCGCGGACGTCTATCAACTGCTCGGGGAAGTCACTCGCACGGCGCTCGAACCCCGGCTGACGGTGCGCCACGCCCTCACGGAGGCCGTCGTCCTCAAGGGGGGCGCGGGCCTGTTCCACCAGCCCCCCACCGTGCTGCTCCAGCTCCCGGTGATGGAGGCGTCCGGCCTTCGCTTCGGGCTGCAGGAAGGCCTGCAGTTCGACCTGGGCGCCGAGTGGAGGCCCCATCCCGCATGGGAGCTGAGCGCCGACGCCTTCTACAATCCCTTGCGTCGCACGGTGGAGTTCAGCCTCCAGCAACTCCTCGACCTGCGGCGGAGGGGTGGCGTCGCGGCGTCGGACCCGGCCGGCAGCGGCCACGCGTATGGCCTCGAGCTGATGGCCCGCCACGCGCTCGGCGGAGACTGGTTCGGTTGGGCGTCCTACAGCTTCCTCCAGAGCCGGCGCCGGGTGCGCATCGAGCGCTACGATGACCAGAACCAGTTGCTGGGCACCGACCACGCCACCGTGCCCTTCGCCTTCGAACAGGCGCATGTCTTCAACGCGGCCCTCAGCCGCAAGTTCGGCAATGGCTACACCGTGGGGGCCGTCGTCCACTTCAACACGGGCCGCCCCGAAACGGGGGAGCTCACGCCGCAGCCCATGCGCGCCTCCCAGGACAGCGAGGGCAATCCCCAGTGGGTGCGGCAGGAGCGGAGCCAGGCGGGGCGCCTGCCCTCCTTCTGGCGCGTGGACCTGCGCGCCGCCAAGGCGTGGGCCCTGGATGACCTCGTGCTCGAGGCCTCCCTCGACCTGCTGAACGCCTCCTTCCAGACGGAGGTCCTCTTCTACGAATACACCTCGGAGCCAGCGGGCACGGACAAATCCTCTCTCGTGCGCAAGGCACGGGGCTTCCCCATCGTCCTCCCCATGCTGGGGCTGAAAGGAACGTACTGACATGCGCCTCACCCTTCTCGCGGGCCTCCTCTTGGTGAGCCTGGGTAGCGCGGGCTGCGAGCCCTTTCCCGACTCCCCCATCTTCTTCTACGGCATGGCCCTGAGGGCCGACGGCTCCCCTTTCCACGCGACAGCGTTGCCACTGGACGGGGGACGACACGGCAAGCTCTACGGCGACCCGCTCGACTTCTCGCCGTATGGCATGACCACCACGCGCGACAATGGCGCCTTCGTGCTGGAAATCCTCTCGGGAGACATCGGGTCCATCGCGACGGTCAGCGGCTCCGCGCCAAGACCGAACGCCCGCGCCCGTTTCCGGGTGGCGACGCCCCTGGAGGACGGCCCGGCGGCGTTCGTCTCGTTCACCCAGGTCAACGGAGGAGGAGACTCCGAGCTGCCGGTGCTGCGTGTCTGGGATGCGGACCTCGCCTGGAGCGATGCCCCCACCGGAAGGTGGCTGACCTTCGCACCGCCACCGTCCGCGCCCGAGGCGCCCCGAGGCGTGGTGGTCGATCTCGACGACACCACACCGCAACCCGGAAGCCCGAGTGGTGACCTGGAGGACCCCTCGATTCCGCGGCCCGTGTTTCAGCTCCACACGAAGGAGGGCCTCGTCTGGAACGAAGAAGCCGTCACCTCGCCGAGGCTCCTGTCACCCTGGCTGCTCGAGGACTTCGCCACACTGGAGGCCCAGGTGCGAGTGGTGAGCGCGGGCGCCTGGCGCCGCGATGCCCTCACCAGCGACGAGGCCTGGCTCCACTTCCGACTCGAATGGCGCAGCGAGCGACTGCCATTGCCGGCGGGTGCGTTGCGCCCACTCAGCCGGGGGGCCCGGTGCCATCCGGTGACTGACGTGCCCTGCCCGTTCACGGATGGGCTGCTCGCCGAACAGCGCCTCTCCGAGCTGTGGCCAAGGGGGGAGCCCTCCTCCAGCCCACGGCGCGTGGGCGTGCAATTGGAGACGCCAGCCCAGCTCTCGCGCGTGGTCATCCGAGGCCTGAGGACATATGGACAGGAGGTGGTCATCGAAGGCAGCGAGGACGGAGTGCAATGGTCCGAGCTCGCCAGGCGACCGCTCGCCGAAGCACCCACGACAGGGAACAGCCGGCTCTTTCGCGACGTGAGCGACGCGGACAGTCCATGGGACCCACCGTTCCCGGGCCATGACTACGCCTTCCTCGACATTGCCCTGCCTGGAGGCCCCCGGGTCCGGTACGTCCGCCTGCTGTCCTTGTGGTACGAGGCCCAGGAGATAGAGGTGACCTCCATCGCGGAGCTGTCCCTCTTCGAGTGAGACAACCCGGCTCCCAAACTCCTTGCCAGATGGGCGGCCGGACTTGGTGGGTGGAGGGAAATCGATAAGCTCGTGGCCTGCCCAAGCCCATGCCAATTTCCAACTGGGAGCAGGACGGGTCGAGGGAGGGACGATGAGGTATCTGGCCCCGTGGCTCGGAGTGTGGCTGTCTGTCCTCGCGGGCTGCAGCGTGCCAGGACTGGAGGAACTCAAACGAGGGCGCGCCCTCCCTGTTTCCATCCATTACACGGCGAGCTTCACGACGGGCTGTATCCGTGTGGTGGCGCAGGGGGCACAGGACGCCACGACAAGGATGGAGGAGACAGCCTCGAACCTGGCCTCCATTTCCCCCCCATTGAAGTGGGTGCTTCTGCGCAAGCCCCATTGGGGCGGGGACGTAAGTCTTACCGTCACCGCGCACGAGCAGACTTGTAATGGGCCGGAGGTGGACCGTCAGGTGGTCGTCTTCGCGGCGGGAGTCGAGGACGAGCAGTCAGTGATGCTGGAGACGCCGGACATGGACGCGGATGGCTACGTCCCCCTCGCGAACGGCGGCACGGACTGCGACGACAGCATCGAAACGGGCGCGAGTGCCTTTCCTGGCCACACCGAAGTGTGTGACGCCGTGGACAATGACTGCGACCAGGTACTCAACGAGGGATTCACCGTCCTCTATCCCGACGGAGATGGTGATGGAGAGGGTGATTCGTCCAAGCCGTCCTGCGAAGGCGCCTTACCGCCCCCGGAGTTCGTGGCGAACGGCCGGGACTGCGATGACTCGGACCCTGGAGTGAAGACGACGGCGGCGGAGGTGTGCGACGCCATCGACAACAACTGCAAGGGAGGGGTGGACGAGGTGGGGGACTGCGGGGGCACGCTGCGAGAGGTCGCCGACTTTCATCTCCAAGGTCCGGGTGGCGACGCCCCCTGGAGGACGGTGGCGATGTCCCCAGCGAATGGCGGGTATCCCGTGTGGATCGCCGGCCTCGGGGGACAACTGGTCGTGCGCAAGGCGGCGAACGAGCGGTTCGAGAGCTTCAGCTTTGGAGCCTCGACGACGACGCCGCCTCCAGATGGGAGTCCGCCGGCCAGTCCGAACCATTGCGGCAACTACGGTTGGTATGCCTCGTGGGTTGATTCCGAGGGGGCTGTCTACCTGGGCGGAGCGTCCGGCCGGGTGGCGATCCATGACGGGGAGACGTGCGCCTTCGCGTCGCAACTTCCCGTCAATGACACGGTGGTGGGAATGGTGGGCTTCGAGAATGGCTCCGACACCATCGTGTACATGGCCACCGACGCGGGCCAGCTCTTCTACTGGAGGACCTTTGAATGGAACCTCGGGAGGCCTCCCCAATCAACCCCCGACAGCTCTCGGGAGGGGCACCGCTACACGGGGCTGCACGGCTTCTCCGCGGACCTCACTCAAGACGATAATGAAGAACTGTGTGTGTCGGCGGTCACGGGAGGCAAGCAAGCGGTCTTGAGCTATTTCACGAGGAACGACAGCCTGCATGTGCAGCCTCTGGACAATCCTGGCGACATCAGCGGAGCCATGAATGCGGTGTGGGCAAGGTCCTCCACCACGGCATGCGCGGTCGGTGACCGGGGAGGCGTCTGGCGGAAGATTGAAGCGGACAAGTGGGCGCGGAAATCGGCGCCCCCTGCTGGGGCGGTCGACTTCAGCAGTGTGGTGATGTTGTCGAACGATGACTGCTACATCGTGGACAAGAGCAACAATGGCAGGCTGCATCGGCTGACCGGGAAGGGCTGGGCCAAGGGGCCAGCCCTTCCCGAGCACCTGACGAACAAGCCCTTGCACGACCTCGCGATGGAGACGGCGGCGAACTTCTGGATTGTCGGAGACGGTCGCGTGCTCCACTACCCGGAGCCGCCGTAGCCGCCGGTTCGCGGTGTCTTCGAGCCAGGGGGCCGTGACAGCCCGTGCCATTCCGCCGCGCGGCTCCGCGGAATGGCACGAGCAGCGAACAAGCGACCTACAAGGTGCTCTCGGGTGCCATCACGGACGGGTCCATCGGGAATGGCGCACCGAAGCCGGGGATGTCGGAGACCAGGTCATAGACGAGGTCCGCGAAGATGCTGTGCCCGTAGCTGGTCGGGTGCGCGAGGTCCCAGAACAGGTACTTGTCCGGGTTGACTGACTTGCCTTCGCACGAGTCCTTCACATTCGTCAGCCCATACGTGGACGGAGACGCGATGATGAGGTTGAGGTGCTTGTGAGCGTCCACGCCATAGAAGGTCACGGTCGGGTAGTCGATGCGCAGCCGCTTCAGCGCCTGAGCCCACAGGCTGTTGAAATGTGTCACAGGAGGCGCGAACACGTACGTCCCCAGGCCGCCCGGAATGATTCGCGCCTTCGGCGTCTTCTCCAAGGGGGGAAGGTTCACCCAGACAATCTTCTTGGCGCCCGCGGCCACCAACTTACGAATCTGCGCCTCGACGTTCGAAGCCGCCTGGGCCGCCGCGGCCTTGATGGCCGTCGAGTTCAGCGGGTTGTCTTCCACCTTCCGGCTGATGTCGTTGGCGCCGCCCCACAACGTAAACAGCGTCGTGGGGGTGATGAGCGGAGCCTTGTTCAGGTAGGAGTTCACCTGGGTCGTCATTCCGCTCGTAAGCGCCCCGCCTCGTGCGTAGTTCGTCCCGCCGTCGTCGGAGGCCGTGAGCGGCAACCCGAGCGCGGTGGCGAGCTGTTTGACCCACACCCCGTAAATCTGACTGGCCGGTTGAGTGTTCGGACCGCTGGTGGAGACCCCGTTGTTTCCGTTGTCGCTCAGGCTGTCGCCGAACGCGACGATGGCACTCTGCGCGCTGGCATGCAGGGGCGCGAGCACGGCCAGGGTCATCCACCCTGTCAAAAATGACTTCTTCATCCAGAGACTCCGAGTCGAGGGGTACCCAAGCGAACCTATCCCCGGATTCTCTGCTTATCAATATTTTCTAGTTTTCTTGCCTGCACTCGCGGGGAGGGCGCGCGCGGACGGAGGGTCCGACCTGGCGCCTCCTCGCCGCCGCCCTCCGGCAAAAATAAATCCCGTGTCGATCTCCCCGAAATACGTTCGTCGTGAGGATGAAGGCGACGCTCACCTCATCCAACCCTCTGAAGGAGACGCACCATGGGCACCAAGATCTTCGTCAACCTCCCCGTCGAGTCGCTGGACCGCGCCGTCGGTTTCTTCACGAAGCTGGGCTACACGTTCAACCCCCAGTTCACCGACGCCAACGCGACGTGCATGGTCATCAGCGAGGACATCTACGCGATGCTGCTGGTGAAGCCCTACTTCAAGGGCTTCATCAAGAAGGAGGTCGCGGATGCCACGAAGACGACCCAGGTCATCATCGCCCTGACCGTGGACAGCCGGGCCGCCGTCGACTCGCTGCTGGAGAAGGCGCTCGCGGCGGGCGCCAAGGAGTCCAAGGAGAAGATGGACCAGGGCTTCATGTACCAGCGCAGCTTCGAGGACCTGGACGGGCACCAGTGGGAGAGCTTCTGGATGGACCCCTCCGCCGTCGCGCCGCAGCAGTAGGCACCTTGGAGGAGAGTGCCGCCCTTCGAGAGAGCCTCGAAGGGCGCGCGCCACCTCTCGCGACAGCTATTGCGAGAAGGTCTCGATGGCGCGGAGCAGCGTCTCCGGCTGGACGGGCTTGGCCAGAAAGCCCGAGGCCCCACCCCGAGTCAGCTTCACGGCGGTGGCGGCATCCGCGGAGAGAATCAGCAGCGGAATCGAGGAGAGCGCGGGGTCTTCACGACAGGCGTTGTAGAACGTCTCGCCATCCATGACGGGCATCCGGATGTCCAGGAGGATGAGACCGGGGCGCAGGCCCTGTCGGAGCAGCTCGAGCGCCACCTGGCCGTTCGACGCGGGAACCACCTTGTAGTCCCTGCCCTCCAGAATCTCCGAGATACCGAGCCGGACCTCGTCCTCGTCCTCGACGACCATCACCGTGGTTGAACCGGCGTTCCCACGCTCCATGGACGCAAGCTCCTGCCCATGACTCGCGCTCCGCGCGGGAGCATCCTCACTCGCACGCTGACTCGTCATCGACCGGGGGAGCACCACCGTGAAGGTCGTCCCCTCTGCTTCAGAAGAACGCACGGAGACCGTTCCTCCGTGGCTTCGAACAATCTGCTCGACGATGTAGAGCCCGAGGCCCAACCCTCCGCCCGCCACGCGCCGCTGCGCGTGCTGGCCCTGTCGGAAGGGATTGAAAAGCACCGGCACCAGGTCATCCGGAATCACGGGTCCCCGGTTGTGCACCGCGAAGACGACCTCGTCAGCCTCCGCCCGGAGTGTGACGCGGACGGGCGCTCGCTCCGCTCCGTACTGCAGGGCGTTGGTGATGAGGTTGGTGGCCACCTGCGTGAGGCGGCCAGGGTCCCAGTCGCCGAGGACGACCACCTCCGTCGCCACCAACTGAATCTCCCGCCCGGGATGGGACAGGCCCAGGTCGTCAAGGGCCTCCTTGAGGAGCGCCAGGAGGTCGATGCGCTGCCGGGACACGGGCAGGTGACTGGTCACTCGAGCATGGGTGACATCCAGGAGGTCGTTGATGATGAGGTTGGCTCTCTCCGCGCTCCGCAGGGCGCGCTCGATGGCCTTCGCCCGCTGGGGGTCTTCCGTCTTGCGCAGGAGGTGGGAGGCCACGGTGGTGATGACCGAGAGCGGATTGCGCAGGTCATGGCTGACGACCCCCACGAGGATCTGCTGGAAGTCATGGGCCGCGGCGAGCTCCCGCGTCCGCTGCGCGTCCTCGTCGCGAAGCTTGATCATGGTCAGGTAGGCGCCGAGCTGCGCCGTGATGACCGAGAGCAACCGGAGATGCTGCACGTCGTAGGAGATGTCCTCGGAGGGCTCCATGCGAACCAGGCCGATGACCTCGTCCAATCCCATCAAGGGCAAGGTCAGGTGAGGATGCGCATCGGACGAGCGGCCAATCTCGTCGGCGTGCGCGATGAGGCGGAAGAGCCGGGTGAGGGTCGACAGCAGCGCCCCCCGCTCCGAGGCAGGCGGCTCCGGCACCACGACCAGCGTGTACGAAGTGCCCGAGAACGCCTTCAAGAGCGCACATCGCCGGTAGGGAATGAGCACCCGCGTCAGCTCCAGCGTGCGCTGGACCCGCTCATCCGCCCTGTCGGCCGATTCGAGCGTGCGCGCAATCTCGGAGAGGGTCCGCGCGATGCGACCAAGCTCGGCGTCGTACTCCGCGCTCATGGGCTCTCCCTCGGCTCCCGGGTGGGAAGGCCGGTGAGAACACCGCGCAGGTCCTTGAAGCGCCCCGAGGTCACCTTCAAGCCGTCCGAGCCCACGGTCATCGACCGAAGCTCGGAGTTGTGCTTGATGCCGCGCGCCTTGAGCACCGAGATGGCCCGCTCCAGCTTGTTGCCAATCTCCACGTAGCGCAGCTGGATGAGGTTGTCGGCGATGAAGGAAACCCCGTGCCCCGAGATGACCGCGGTGCCCAGCAGCTGCTCGGATTCGACGGTCATCAGGAGCGTGACGCCCGCGCCGCGCATGTGTTTCGCGATGGCGTAGACCATCTCCTTGTAGCGACGGTCCGAGGGCACCCCCAGGGACATGGTGGTCAGGCTGTCGAACACCGCTCGGGTGGCCCCCAGCGCGCTCACCTCCTTGCGAGCCTCATAGAGGAAGCGGTCCGTCGACAGCTCCACGGGTGACGTGTACTTGATGACCAGCTTCCCCTGCTCCTCGAGCGCGGCCAGATCCCAACCCACGCTGCGCGCAATCGAGCGGAGCTGGTCGGGAGTCTCCTCGAGCGTGAAGAGGACGCCTTTCTCACCCCGCTGAGCCCCCTCGATGAGGAACTGGAGACTGAGCAGCGTCTTTCCGCTGCCCGTTCCGCCCTGAATCACCGTCGCGCTCCCGCTCGGGAGTCCGCCACCCAGCAGGTCATCCAGGCCCTCGACGCCCATGGTGGCGCGCGCCCCCGGGTCCGCGCTGGGCTGGACCTGGGTGTCCGAAGGAGTGCTCACGCGAGGGTAGAACGAGACGCCCGCCTTGCTGATGTCGAAGAAGTGCCGGCCCGACGTGTAGCCCGCGCCCCGCAGCTTGAGCACCTCCAGCTCGCGCACCGAGGTGAGCTCCTGCCGCTCGCTGCCCAGACGGATGATGCCATCGGCCACCGCGAACTCGGCGAAGACGGGGAACTCCTCCCGCGTGTATTCGCCGACGAGCAGCGTCGTCGCGCCCCAGCTCGCCGTCTGGACCGCGAGGTCATAGATGAACGGACGCGCCCCCCCACCCTGGTTCTGGAGGAGTTCGCCGATGGCGCGAAAGCTGTCGATGGCCACGAAGTCCGGCTCATGCTTCTCGACGCGCGCCTCTATCTCCGCGAGCGTCCGCTCCGCCCCCTGGCGCACGCATGCACCGAGGTCGACGAAGATGACCTGCTTGTCGAGCAGCTCGACATCGAAGAAGTCGAACAACTGCATGTAGCGGATGACCTTGAGGGCCGGCTCGGAGAGCGTGGTGAAGTAGAGGCACTTCTTTCCCTGACGCGCCGCATGGAAGAGCATCTGGAGCGTCAGGACCGTCTTTCCGGACCCCGGCTCGCCGGCGATGACCACCATGGAACGGGCGGGAATCCCGCCTCCGAGAATCCGGTCCAGCGCCACGTCACCCGTGGTCTCGGACTCGAGAGAGGTCTTCTTGGCGATCATGACTCATCCTCTGGAGGAAACAGACGACAGCGCTCGATTTCGGGAATCCCGCGGAGCCTGCGCAGGACCACGGGGCCCGTGAGCTCCCGCAGAAGCGGCTGCAGCTCGCGCGCGACTTCGCGCAGGCCGTCCAGCGTTCCGGCGGTGCCGGCCTTCCATTCGGGGGGAAGGAACAGGTGGTACTCGAAGCGCTCCCGGCTGACGGAGATGCCTTGGAGTTCGGGCACGGTTCTCGCGGCGTGCTTCAAGCTGCGACGAATGAGGGTCGCCGTGGCCGGCGTTCCCAGCAGGTCGGCCAACGCCGACCAGAGGACCTCGAAGAGCACCGCCGCCTCACAGTCGGGCGGATGGACGGTCTCGGTTCTCTGAGGCTGCTCACGCTTCTCGGTCACGGGCCATCCAGTCCGGGCGCATGCGAGCAGCCCCAAGCCAATCCGCTGTCACTCGCTTCGGCGTCCTCGTCCCGCCATCCCATGAGGTGACGAGAAGCAGGGCGTCACACTTCGCGGCCCCGAGCCTTGGGCCGCGCATTGCGCTGACGCTCTTCCGCCAGACGCTCGACGTCGCCTCGGCGCACGAGCCGTCGCCCGCTCATGGTGCGCAGCGCCGGCAGGCGGCCCTTGTCGCAGAGCACGCGCACCGTGTCGGGCGAAAGGCCCAGGACATGCCCGGCTTCGCTCGGCGTCAGAAGCTCTTCGGGGTCGCGATTCGACAAAAATGCCTCCCGCTCACGGTACGAAGATCCAGGTTCCTGGATCGCCGGAGGGAGTTAGGCATTGAACTGCGGTCCTGCAAGGGTGGGCGTGAACCACCACGGCCGCGGAAGGGCCCACGCCTCAGCCGACGGGCACGCCAGGCATGTCGCGGACGACCTTCTCGAGCTCCGCGCGGGCCACCGACTCCGGCGTCCACGCCATCGCCACGTCGCGCAGGCTTCGTGCGAGGCCGCTCTCCCACTGGGCGACCTTCCCGAGCATCCACGAGCGGTCGCGGATCCGCTCCGCGCGCGGGCGACGGAGGCTCTCGTAGCGGGCCAGCGCCGCGTCCGTGGGGCCCTGCGTCACGAGGAGCTGCGCGAGCGCGGCGGCGTCCTCGATGGCGAGCCCCGCGCCCTGCCCCAGGTTGGGCGTCACGGCGTGGGCGGCATCCCCGAGCAGCACGACGCGGGGACTCCACCAGCGCGGCGCGGAGCAATCCTCGATGTCGTTGTGCCGCAGCCCCTCCAGCCGCTCGAACGCAGCCAGCGCGGAGCGGGCCGGGTCCGCGAACTCGGCATACAGGGCCCGGAAGCCGGCGAGGTCCTTCCACGGCGGAGGCGCGCGACGCGGAGCATTGAGCGTGAGGAACACGTACGATTTCCCCGCTCCCAGCGGCACCACGCCCGCGCGCTTTCCCCGGCCCCACATCTCGACCACGCCGTCCCCGAAGTGCCCGTCGACCACGAGGCGCCAGCACGTGTAGCCGGAGTAGCGCGAGGGCACGTCGGCGCCGGGGACCTGGGCCCGCACAGTGGAGCGGATGCCGTCCGCGCCGACCACGACGTCATAGCGACCCGCCGTGCCGTCGGAGAACACCACGTCCACGCCGTCCGCGCCGCGCTCCAGGCTCGCGACCGTCACGCCGTGTCGCGGCGCGGGGGACGCGGCACGCAGGACCCGAAGCAGCTCGTTGCGGTGGATGGCCGTGGCCGGGAGCGGCATGTCCGGCATCGCGTACGCCGTCTGCTGGAGCACGCGGCCAGAGGCGTCCGTGATTCGGGCCAGGCCCACCAGATGCCCGGCGGCGACGACGGCCTCGTGCAACGCGAGCCCCTTCATCACCGACATCACATTGGGGCCGAGCACGATGCCCGCGCCCTCGTCCTCGTAGGAGGGCCGCCGCTCGACGAGGTCGGCCTCCACGTCACGACGCGCCAGGGCCGCGCCCAGCGCGAGCCCACCGATTCCACCGCCGACAATCAGCACCTTCACGACGACCTCCTGGAGCCCAGTCCGACGAGCAGCGTGGCCAGGGTGCGGCGCAGGACGTCCGTCGCTTCGGCCACGGTCGAGTTCGTCAGCGGCGAGAGCATGCGCAGCACCGCCGCGTGGTACACGGAGAAGACAAGCTCCGCCGCCAGTTGGAGCTCCACGTCCGCTCGCAGCTCTCCGCGCGCCTTCGCCTCGTCCACGATTCGCGCCAGCGCGCCGACCAACCTCGCCAGCGCGGGCCGGTGCAGCGACTCGGCGGCGCCCGTGAGCCACGGCAGCTCCTTCACCACGGCGCGGGCCAGCTCGGGCTGCGAGGCGTAGTGCGCCAGGAGCGGTGTGAACAGGTGCATGCACCGGTCCACGAAGGCGCCGTCCGGCAGGGACGACACCGCCTGCTCGACCAGCGGCATCGCCTCCGCGCGCCACAGCTCGTGCAGGAGCGCGTCCTTCGTCTCGCCGTACACCAGCACCGTGCCCGTCGCGACGCCCGCCTCCTCGGCGATGGCTCGCACCGTCGTGCCCGCGTACCCGCGCTCCACGAACAGCCGCTTCGCCGCGGCGCGGATCCGCTCCCACTTGTCGCTCTTGGCTCGCTCACGCAGGGACATATTGAACCCGTTCAAACTTGAACGCGTTCAATATTCGACGGGTCTTTCCTCGTCAATGGGGTGATGTCCACCCCCCATGGCCTGCTCAAGAGTTCAATGATTCCAAGGGTCTGCGGACTCGGGCCCACCGCGTTCGCGGGGTTCGCGATGAAGGCCCGACCGACGCAACTCTTGCCCGGTGATCCCGATAATCCCTGCAGGTTCCATCCAATTTATCGTGAGGCCCCCCATGGGTTTCGACATCCGCAAGACGCTCAACACCGTCCGCACCAACGTCCAGAAGACCGTCCAGGACGTGCAGAAGACCGTCCAGGAGAACAAGGAGCTCATCAAGGGCGGGACCGCGGTCGCGACCCAGAGCGCGAAGGCCTTCGGCTTCGGCAAGGACGCCTTCCAGCAGATCAAGAACATCAAGAAGGGCGCCGAGGGCCTGCTGACGGGCAAGAACCTCGACTTCGTCAGCAACCCCACCTACGCCAAGGGCGAGTTCAAGGGCCTGACCAAGCTGGGCGCGAACATGAAGGCCTTCGCGCGCTACGCGGGCATCCCCGGCGCGGTCATGGCCGGCTCCACGGCCGTCAAGGACATCCGCCAGGCCATCCGCACCGGTAGCAAGGACGACATCATCAGCGCCACGCGCTCGACGCTGGACGCGACCAAGGCCGGCCTCACCGCCGCGACGGGTGGCATCGTCGGTGGCAAGGTGATGGGCGGCGTGCTCGGCGGCACCGTCTTCAAGGACAAGCTGGAGGCCGGCAAGAAGGCCGTCGACGCCTTCAAGAGCAAGCTCCCCAACGCCAGCGACGACGTGCTCAAGGCCGTCAAGAACGTCGCCACCAAGGGCGTCTTCGAGGGCGCCACGGCGAGCGGCATCACCAAGGCCGCCAAGAACGTCGCCGCGGACGTGGCGAAGACGGGCGGCACGCTGGCCGAGGGCATCCTGGGCAGCGGCACGCGCCAGGCCGCCAAGGCCGCGCTGAAGGAGGTTGGCACGGAGGTCGGTGAGGCCGCCCTCAAGCAGGGCGCGAAGGCCGCTGGCACCACCGCCGCCAAGGCGCTGGGCCGGTTCGCTCCGGGCGTCAACGTGGCCATCGCCGCGGTCGACGTGGCCAACGCGGGCGCGACGCTGATGGACAAGAACGCGAGCACGGGCAAGAAGGTGACGTCCGTCATCACCGCCGTGGGCTCCATCGCCGCGGCCACCAACATCCCGATTGTCAGCCAGGTCGGCGCCGCGGTCTCCACGGTGTCCAGCATCGTGGGCGCGTTCTTCTAATCAGCGCCCCGCCCTTCGGGGTTTGTCAGAGCGGCTCGGCTGGACTATGCCCTGGTCCATGCCGAGCCGTCGCTTTTCCCCCCATTGGCGCGGACGCTGGCACGCCTATCTCCCGGGAGCATTCGTGAGCAGCAAGCAACGGACTCAAGGACCTGGTCGGGGAGTCGAGCGGCTTCTCAAGATGAGCCCGGTGGTGAGCACCGTCTCCGAGGAGGCCCTCACCCTTCCCAGCGTGGCGGCCCCCTCCCTGGAGGGAATCTCGGTGCTCGTCCCCACCCCGGACGACCTGACGCAAGAAGACCTCCTGCGCGCCTTCCACGAGAAGCGCCGCGCCCTGGCCACCACGCGCGAGCGTCAACCGGGCGAATCGCTGGAGATGGGCGACGAGGTGCAGCTCAACATCGTGGGGTACTGCGATGGGCACCTCATCCCCTTCTCCGCGCGCTTCGGCATGAAGACGGAGCTGGCGCCCATCGAGGCGCTGCCCGGGTTCTGCGAGGCCGTGGAGGAGGGCGGGAAGGTGGGCGAGTCCATGCAGATCGCCCTGGAGCTGTCGGACACCTATCCAGTGGAGGCCCTGCGCGGCAAGCCCGCGCGCTTCCTCGTGGACGTCGTCGGCGCGCATCAGGTGACGATGCCGCCGGAGAGCAGCCCGGAGTTCCTCGAGCAGCTCGGGATGGGCGGCACCCTGGAAGAGGTGCTGCTCCACCTCCGTGACAAGTTGGAGGACGAGGGCGCGGCGGAGCTCTGGGTGCGAGCCCGGGACATGGTGCTGGACGAGGTGGCCCGGCGCGCGCCGGTGGAGCTGCCCCGCGCGCTGGTGGACGAGGAGCTGCGCCGCCGCTGGGTCCAGGCCGAGGGACAGTCCCTGGTCGAGCACCAGTTCGACGTCGACGAGCAGCGGGAGGCGCTCCAGGGCTGGCTGACGGACCCCACCACGCGCGCGGACGCCGAGCGCCGGCTGCACATCGGCATCGTGCTGAAGGCCGTCACCGAGGCGGAGAAGCTTCAGCTCACGCCGGAGAAGCTGGAGCAGTTGATCCGCGACCACACGGCGCCCTTCGGGCTCACCGCGGAGGACACCCACGCCGCCCTGCGCGAGTCGCCGGAGACGACGAAGCGACTGACCGAGCTGGCCTGGTACCTGCTCGCCGTGGAGCACGTGATGAACAAGGCGAAGCTCACCTTCGAGGGCGCGGAGCAGGGCTGAGGCGTCTTTCGCGCGTCCTCAGCTCTCGCTGAACCAGAGGCCCACGCCGCCGAGCAGGCCCAGTCCCAGGAACAGCGCCGCGAGCCCCCACGTCTGGCCGCGCGACCACCGGAGCGACTCGCCATACCGGTGGCCGCACACCAGGATGAGGAGGGCCAGGCCCAGGCAGATGGATGCGGGCCCCAGGGCCACCAGCACCTTGCGGGGTGTGCCGCTCACGTCGAGGACCGCCAGCAGCAGCAGCGGCCAGAAGCCGATGATGAGCAGGCCGACCACGAGCCCCAGTCCCCACCGCCCCTCGGGCGAGTCCAGCTCCATGAAGTCCAGGAACCGCGACCACCATGAGCGGTGCGGCTCCAGCGGCTCTCGACGTCGGGGGGCAGTGGGCTGCACGCGTGGGGACTCCTGGGAGTCGTGACGTTCTAGTGCAGCGCGACGCTGATTTGAAGAAGGCGCGGGCGATGCGTGAACGGTCAGCCCTGGCCCTCGGCCAACCTCGTCTCCCGCCGAGCCCCGTCACCGGGAGCCCCGACGGGACGCCGCGCTTCGCCGCGCAGCTTCTGCATCAGCACATAGAGGCCGGGGATGAAGGCGAAGTTCACCACCGTGGACACGAGCATGCCTCCGAACACTGCCGTCCCCAGCGAGTTGCGCGAGGCGGCGCCCGCGCCCTCGGCGGTCATCAGCGGCACCACGCCCAGCAGGAAGGCCAACGACGTCATGAGGATGGGGCGCAGACGGACCTCCGCCGCCTCCACCACCGCGTCGACGGCGCTCTTGCCGCTCTCGCGCAGCTGCTCCGCGAACTCCACGATGAGGATGGCGTTCTTGCTTGCCAGGCCCACCAGCATGACGAGCCCCAACTGACAGAACACGTCGTTGGCGAACCCTCGCATCCACTGCAACCCCAGTGCCCCCAGGATGGCCAATGGCACCGAGAGGATGATGACCAGCGGAAGGGTGAAGCTCTCGTATTGCGCCGCGAGCACGAGGAACACGAACAGCAGCCCCAGTCCGAACATGACCAGCGTCTCCCCACCGCTCTGCCGCTGCTCCAGGCTGATGCCCGTCCACTCCGCGCTCATCCCCTGCGGAAGGACCTGCGCGGCCAGTGACTCCATCGCATCCATGGCCTGACCGGAGGACACCCCTGGGGCGGCCTGACCGCTCAACTCCACCGCGCGGAAGAGGTTGTAGTGGCGGATGCCCTGCGCGGAGACCGTGGGCGCCACCTTCACCAGTGACTCCAGCGGAATCATCTCTCCGCTGTCGCTGCGCACGTAGAAGGCGCCAATGTCATTCGGGCTGTCGCGGAACTGTTGCTCGGCCTGGACATAGACGCGGTACGAGCGGTTCGCGTAGTTGAAGTCGTTGACGTACTGGCTGCCCATGTAGACCTGCATCGTGCTGAAGATCTGCTCGATGGGGACCCCCAGCGCCTTGGCCATCTGCCGGTCCACCTCCACGTCCAGCAGCGGTGTGTCCGCGTTGAAGCCCGTGAAGACGCCGCGCAACCGGCCCTCCTCGTTGCCCTTCGCCATCAACTCCTGGACCGTGGCGGCGAGCTGGTCCAGCGAGGAGGTGCCGGCGACGTCCTCGACCATGAACTGGAAGCCGCCGACGCTGCCCACGCCCCGGATGGCCGGAGGCTGGAAGGGCATCACCCGCGCGCCGTCGATGCGCCCGAACGGCCCGCGCAGCCGCTCCACCAGCGCGGCCACGGACTGGTCCTTCCCCGGCCGCTCGTCCCACGGCTTCAGCGGGACGAAGATGCTGGCCATGTTGGGGCCCGTGCCCTGAGAGGAGAAACCACCGTTGGCGAAGATGGCGCGCACCTCGGGCTGCGCCTTCAGCACCGCCTCCACCTGCTCCATCACCTTCTCCGTCTCGGCCAGCGACGTCCCCTCCGGCCCCTGCACGGAGACCAGGAGGTAGCCCTGGTCCTCGTCGGGAATGAAGCCCTTGGGCGTGGCTCGCACGAGCGCCAACGTGGCGCCGAGGCACAGGAAGAACGCCACCAGGATGATGACCGGGCGCTTCAGCAGCCTTCGCAGGTTCCGGCCATAGGCGACTCGAATCGCGTCGAGCACCGTGTCCACCTGCCGGAAGAGCCACCACTTCTCCCCCGTGTGGTGCACGAGCATCCGCGCGCTCAAGGCGGGGGTGAGCGTGCAGGCGCAGAAGGTGGAGAGCGCCACCGAGGCGGCGATGGTCAGCGCGAACTGGCGGTAGATGGCGCCCGTGGTGCCGGGAAAGAGCGCCACCGGGACGAACACCGCCACCAGCACGATGGAGATGGCGATGACCGCGCCCGCCACCTCCTTCATACCCTCGCGAGCGGCCTCCGCGGCCGACAGCTTCCGCTCCACCATGAGCCGCTCGATGTTCTCGATGACCACGATGGCGTCATCGACGACGAGGCCCGTGGCCAGGGTGAGGCCGAACAAGGTGAGGGTGTTGATGGAGAAGTCCATCAACCGCACGAAGGCGAAGGTGCCCACCAGCGAGACGGGAAGCGTGAGGGCGGTGATGAGCACGCTGCGCCAGCCATGCAGGAACAGGAAGATGACGAGGATGACGAGGACAATCGCCTCCACCAAGGTCCGGAGCACCTCATGGACGGTGGCGCGCACCGCGAGCGTGGTGTCCGTGCCCGTCCGGTACGTCATGCCCGGAGGGAACTGCGTGGACAACCGCTCCAGTTCCTTGAAGACGGCGTCACGCACGTCCAGGGCATTGGCGGTGGGCAACTGGAAGGTGACGATTCCCACCGCCTGCTTCCCGTCGAAGCGCAAGAGCGTGCTGTAGTTCTCCGCGCCCATCTCCACGCGGCCCACGTCCTTCACCCGGACGCTCTTGCCGTCATGCTGGCGCAGCAGGACGATGTCACCGAACTCCTCCGGCTCCACCAGTCGTCCTCGGGCCCGCACAGAGAGCTGGTAGGGCTGGTCCGCCGCGGACGGAGGCTGGCCCACCTGGCCCGCGGCCACCTGGAGGTTCTGCTCCTGCAACGCACGCGTCACGTCCTGCGGGGTGAGCTTGCGCCGCGCCAGCTCCGTGGGGTCCAACCACAGGCGCATGGAGAACTTGCGCTCGCCGAAGATGCGGACTTCACCGACGCCTCGCACGCGCTTGATGGCGTCCTTGAGATTCACGTCGGCGTAGTTGCTGAGGAACTTCACGTCGTAGCGGTCGTCCGGGCTGAAGAGCGCCACGGACAGCAGAATCTGGCTGGAGGCCTTGTTGACGACGATGCCCGTCTGGTTCACCTGCGAGGGCAGGCGCGAGGCCGCGCGGCTGACCCGGTTCTGCACGTCGACGGCGGCCACCTCGATGTCGCGCGTGGACTCGAAGGTGATGACTATCTGGCTGGAGCCGTCGTTGCTGCTGGTGGAGGTGATGTAGCGCATGCCCTCCACGCCGTTGAGCTCCTGCTCCAGCGGGATGGTGACGGCGCTCTCCACGACCTCGGCGCTGGCGCCGACATAGTTGGCCGTCACCGTCACCTGCGGGGGTGCCAGGTCCGGGTATTGAGCGATGGGCAGCGTCGGGATGGCGATGGCACCCACCAGCGTCAGCAGGATGGAGCAGACGATGGCGAAGACGGGCCTGCGGATGAAGAAGTCGATGAACATGGTGCGCTTGAGTCCCCTGGGTTCAGCGACGGCTCTCGCGAAGGTCGTTCTTCACGGCCTCCGCGCGCGGTGCGGATGCGGTGGCCTTCACCGTCACGGGCATGCCGTCGCGCAGGGCCTGGATGGCCGAGACGGCCACGAGGTCTCCCGCCTTGAGGCCTCCTTCCACGACGTAGGTCCTGTCCCCCAGCGCACCGAGGGTGATGGGCCGGCGCGCCACCACCGTCCGGCCCTCCTGCTCCTGAACCACCAGCGCGAAGGGCTGGCCGCTCTGGCGCACCACCGCGAGCGCCGGAATCTGCAGGGCGTCACGGTGAGAGTAGACGATGCGCGTGCGCACCAGCTCGCTGGGGCGCAGGCCGACGGTGTTGCGGAAGGCCGCCTTCACCTCCACCAGTTGGGTGCGCGGGTCGGCCTGGGGCGCGATGAAGAAGACGGAGCTGGTGAGCACCACCCTGCCCTGGGCGTCGAGGACCTCCAACACCGTGTCCGGCTTCATCGAGCGCGCGCGGGACGACGGCACGGAGACGCTCACCTCGAGGACGTCCGCCTGCGCCACGCTGGTCAACTCCGTCGAGGCGCTGACGAAGTCTCCCACGCGCACCAGCACGTCACCCACGGTGCCGGCGAAGGGGGCCCGCACCACGTTGAGCTGGAGCTGCACCTGACGCTGCGTCACCTGCGCGACGGAGGAGCGCGCGGCGGCCTCGGCGGCCTGCACCTGGGCCCGGGCGCCCTCCAACTCCTGCACACTCGCGAGGCCCTCCCCATGGAGCGCCTCCGTACGGGCCAGCGTGCGGCGCGACAGCTCCAGGTTCACCTGTGACGCGCTGAGCTGGGCCTGGGCGCTGTCGAGCGCCGCCGACTCCTCTCTCGCGTCCACCTCCACCAGTGGCGCGCCTTCCGCGACCTGCTGTCCAGGGCGCACGGGGATGCGGCGCACGGAGCCCGCCACCTGCGGCAGCACCGTCACGCTTCGCCGCGACAGCAGTGAGCCCAGGTACTCGCTGGTGTCCCGCACCTCCTGGGGCGCCACCACCACCACCGCCACCTCGCGAGGCGGAGGCGCCGCCGGAGCCACCTTCTGACCCGAGCAGCCCGCCACCGCCGACAGCACCACCACACGCCACATCGACTTCTTCAGCGCCCCGAGGGGTCGCACCCACTTCACCAGTCGCACCGGGCCTCCGTCAGGAATGCGGCCAGGCGTGCCTGGACTCGCTCGAATTCACGCAGCACCAGGTTCAGCTCCGCCTGGCGGAGGGCCGCTCCGCTCTGCACCAGCTCGAGGCTGCTGCCACGGCCCACTTCAAAAGAACGGCGGGTGAGCGTGTCAGTCCGCTCCGCGAGCGCTCTCGACTCGACAGCCGTCTTCACCAGCGCCTCGGCGACCTCCACACCGCGCCGTGCCTGGGCCACTTCCAGGGCCACGTCGCGGTGCGCGCCCTCCAGCACCGCGGCGGACTGCTCCTCTATGCCCGTGCGCTCACGCACCAGGCCCTCGCGTCCGCCTCCCTCCCAGAGGGGCACCGACAGCACGGCGGCGACATTCCAGGTAGCGAACCGACCGAAGCCCGGGTCCGTGGTGAGACCGAAGAGGGTGCTGGAGACGCCCAGCGTGGGCAGGTAGCCCGCGGAGGCCTGACGCCTGCTGTCGCGCGCGGATTCCACCTGTGCCCGCGCCGCCAACACATCCGCGCGCGCGTCCAGGCGCTCCAGCGGCGCGCAGTCCTGGCGTGTCTGCTCCACCAACCCCTGGAGGTTGAAGGTCGGGTCGACCCCCACCGCGTGGCCGAAGCCCAGTGAGAGCCCCAGCGACTCGCGGGCCTGTCGCAGCTGCTCGTCACCGGCGATGAGCACGCTCCTCGCCACCGCCACGTCCTGACTCACGCGCACCACGTCCAAGGGAGTGCCCGCGCCCAGTTCGAAGATGCGCTGGGTGAGGGCCTCGCTCTCCAGGGCCCGCCGCAGGCCCACGCTGTTGATTTCGGCGGCGCGCTCGGCGGTGACAGTGGCCACCAGCGCCTGGGCCAGGCCCAGCGTGAGGCGACGCCGGACGTCCTGGAGGCTCGCCACCGCGCCCGCCTCCGAGGCCCGGGCCGACGACAGCCCTCGCCACGCGCTCAGGTCCACCAGCGACTGCGTCAGCGTCGCGGAGACGGTCCCCAGCGGCACCGTGGGCGTGCGCCCGCTCACGCCAGCCCCCGTCCCCTGTCCCGGGTTCACCGCGGGAGTGTCGGGGTTGAGCACGTCCAGGGCCACGCTGGCCTGGAGGCGTGCGTTGGGCAGCAGCACCGACAGCGCCTGGCGCCACCGGCCACTCGCACGCCGCACCCCAGCCTCCACGCCGCGCAGGTCCGTGGACCGCTCACGCACCAGGGCCAGCGCTTCGTCCCAGGTCTTCACCTGCTGCGCGGCGGGTGGAACAGGGGCGAGCATCGCGTCCTCCACCCTGGATGGCGCGGCGACAGGAGGGAGCTCGGACTGAACGGACGTGGCGACGAGCGCGAGAAGGAGGACGGAAGAAGTGGCCATACGCCAGACATGGATGAGGGAGGTGGAGTGCCCAGACCGGGCGCTCCCGAGGGCGCGCTGAGCACCCTCGGGAGCACGGGCATGGGGAACAGCTAGCTGCGCGGGGGCGACAGCTTGAAGACGGAGGCTTCGATGGGCGCGTCATAGCGAGCGCCCTGGATGACCTTCTCGCCCTGCTGGCCGTCGCCCTCCCACTTCACGCGGTGGCTCACCATGATGCCGTCCACGCTGCGGAAGTCGGAGAAGGTGATGGCCTTGTTGTACGCCTTGCCCTCATGGATTCCGGCGTAGGTGCGGCGCACCTCCAGGAAGGACTTCTGGTCGATGAAGCGAACCTGGGTGGTGGTGCCACGGGTGAGGACCAGCTTGAACGTGGGAGTGCCGTTCACGTCGTCCGCGCCGTCCATCGCCAGCGAGACGCCCTGGGCCTTCGGGTCCAGCAGCGCGTCATCGAAGTGCGCGCCCTCGGCCAGCGCCGTGTTCTTCTCCTTGTCCAGCCGCTGTGGCGCGGCCGAGCCCTCCACCGTCCAGCCCTGATTGCCGTCGAACATCTTGGTGAAGGATGTGCCGTTCTTGTCCGTGTCGTGGCGCATGAGGTTGGGGCGGGCACGCCGCACGTTCGTGGTCGTGACGGTGCTGCCCTCCGTGGCGACGACGGTGAACTGGTAGGTCTTCGCGGCCTTGAGGCGCGCCTTGCCGCCCATGGCCTGGAGGTGCTTGTCGACGACGGACTGGAGCGACAGCTTGCCCTGGGCGCATTCGGCACCTTCGCCAGCGCTTGCGAGGGCAGGAGCGAACGTCAGACCAAGGGCGAGCAACGAGGAAACAAAGGACCTGCGCGGCATGGGGTGCCTCCGTGGGTGACTGGGTGACGGACGGCACAGTGCCCGCGCGAGCGCCGCTCGGCCGGAGTGTTCAGCCGGTGGGGACGAACATGCGGCGAACCGGCACCACCGTGCGGCGAACGGGCCACATGCGGGGCGCGACGACGCCCCCGTGAGTCACGACACTCGATGGAGTTGCGGTGAACGGGCCACGTGTCGGGCGACTACGCACCGACGAGTCGCCGTTCGGCGATCGCGCAGGGAGACGACGCGCCGACGAGTCGCGACGCATGACAGCGGGGCGAACGATCAACGCGGCTCATGCGCAGGGAGACGACGCACTGACGAGTCGCGGCACATGAGGGCAGGCGGCGAACGGGCAACGCGGCTCTCGCGCAGGACAACGACGCACCGACGAGTCGCGGCACATGAGGGCAGGCGGCGAACGGGCAGCGCGGCTCTCGCGCAGGACAACGACGCACCGACGAGTCGCGACACATGACGGCCGGCGGCGAACGAGCAACGCGGCTCGCAAGCAGGGCGAGGGGGGCCGTGCCGCGAGCAGCGTGGCTCAGCGCAGGTGTTGGAACTTCTCGCGGTGACTGCGAGCGACGCGCAACTCCGTGCCGCCGGTGAGCACCACGACCAAGTCCCTGCGGCCCTCGCTGCGCAGCTCACGGATGCGACTCGAGTTGACGATGGCCGAGCGGTGGATGCGCATGAAGCGCTCCGGGTCCAGGCGCGCCTCCAGGCCCTGCATCGTCTCGCGATGGAGGTAGGCCTTCCCGCCCGCGTGAATCTGCACGTAGTAGTCGGCGGCTTCGATGTATTCGATTTCGTCCACGTCGAGGAACACCACGCGTCCCGAGTCGCGGATGGCGAGTCGGCGCACCCACCGCTCGGGGGGCGCGAGATTGGGCGCAGGGACGGGAGTGCCCTCACGCTCGCCGTAGGTGGAGAGCACGGACATCAGCCGCTGACTGAGGTCGGACATCCGCGTCAGGCGAATCTGGGCCTTGGCGCGGCCAATGGCGTCGTGGAAGCGGTCGTCTCGGAAGGGCTTGAGGAGGTAGTCGAGCGCGTGGATGTCGAAGGCGCGCAGGGCATAACGGTCATACGCGGTGACGAAGATGACCGCGGGCACCTCGCCAGGCCCCAGATGGGAGAGCACCTCGAAGCCGTTGAGCTCGGGCATCTGCACATCGAGCAGGACCAGGTCCGGCCGCTGCTCGCGGATGAGACGCACGGCCTCCGGGCCGTTACCGGCCTCGCCCACCACGCTGACGTCGGGGTCCGTTGCCAGCAACAGGCGCAGGCCCTCGCGAGCCAGGGGCTCGTCATCCACGACGAGCGTGCGAATGGCGGCGGCCGCGTTCATGACGCGAGCGCCTCTGACGAAGCGGCCTGGAAGGGCAGCTCCAGACGGGCGCGCACGCCGCCTCCGGAGCGGTTCTCCAGCGTGAAGACATGACCTTCGCCGTAGAGCTGATGCAGGCGGGCGCGCACATTGGCGACCCCGATGCATCCGTCATGCTGGTCCCAGCCAGGAGCCAGCCCGGGGCCGTCATCAAGCACCTCCAGCACCAGCCGCGAACCCTCGCGCGAGGCACGCAGCTCCACGCGTCCCGCGCCGGAGCGGGTGGCGAGTCCATGCTTGATGGCGTTCTCCACCAGTGGCTGGAGAATGAGGCTCGGCACGAGCGCACTGAGCGTGGCGGGGTCGATGGCGCGCACCACCTGGAGCCGGTCCTGGAAGCGCGTCTGCTCGATGTCGAGATAGCGCTCCAGGAAGTCGACGTCCTCGTGGAAGGGAACGAGCTGGCGGCCCGTGCTGTTGAGCGCCATGCGCAGCAGCTCGCTGACGCCGGTGAGCATGCGGATGGAGCCCGTGGTGTCCTGCTTGCGCACGAGGACGGAGATGGCGTTGAGCGTGTTGAATAGGAAGTGCGGATGGAGCTGGGCGCGCAACGCGTCGAGCTGCGCATGGACCAGTCGCGTCTCGAGCTGGGACTGGGCCAGTTCGCCCTCGCGGTAGCGGCGGTGGTACTCGACGGCGGAGCCGATGGCGACGATACCTCCGTAGATGAGCAGGCTCGTGACAACGTACTTGGCCATCAGCAGTGGCAGCAGCTGGCCCAGTGTGCCGTCGCTGATCAACCTCTCTCCCACGGCCCGGGAGAGGAAGTAGATGAGCGTCGCGTAGGGAACCATGACCGCGGCGAGGGAAGTCAGATGGACCGCGAGACTCCGGTGCCACACGCCGCGCTCCAGGCGAAACCGCCGTCCGAGCGCGAGGATGAGCGGAGTGACGAACGCCCAGTACTGCCAGGGCGGCACCTGCATCACCAGCGCCCGGGTAAAGGGGTACGTGGGGTCCTTGGCCTGAGCGTAGAACCACGTGTGGCTGGCGGTGATGATGCCCGGCACGGCGAAGATGAGCATCAACCACGGCAGGCTGCGCACCAGCTCGCGCAGCGCGGGCAGCGCGGACGCGGAGGGAGCCGGCCGGCGTGTCGCGGCAGCGGACAACAGGACGGGACTCGCGACGGGAGAGGTGGATTCCACGGCCAGTGGATTCTACGCTCGAACCGGGACCACGTCCGAGCGGGAGCAGCCAACGGGCTCCGGCGTGCAGCGAACGGGCGCGCTCGCATCCTTGCTTGGAGAGCGGGAATCCTGGTCGCCTGGCAGGTGGCGCGTCGGCGCTCGAGGCCTGTGGTAGTGGAGGAGCATCCGTGAGCGTCGCGACCCTCGATGAAGGCCCCCTGCGAGGGCCCAGCTTCTTTCTCAGCCGGACAGCCCTCCGAGCGCTCGCGCTGGCCCATCGGGACCGCTACGGCGGTGCTCGACCCCATCCCCACGTCGTCATCGACGGCTTCCTCGGAGAGCCGCTGGCGACCGGACTGGCCGACGTCTTCCCGGGAGCAACCGAGGCCACCTGGAAGCGCCGGGACCACCCGGAACAGGCGGCTCGCCTGGGACAGCTTCAGCGCAAGGCGTTCGAGGACGTGCCCGGTGCGCTCCGGCATCTGCTCTCGGAGTTCTCCAGCATGTCGTTCATCGACTTCCTGGAGACCCTCACCGGCGTGCAGGGGCTCATCGCGGACCCACACTTCCGGGGCGCCGGGCTGCACCTCACGTTGCGCGGGGGCCACCTCGCGCTGCATGCCGACTTCAACCGCGACCGCTTCCGCGCGCTCTCACGGCGACTCACCGTCCTCTACTACTTGAACCCCGGCTGGGAGTCCGCGTGGGGCGGCGACCTCGAGTTGTGGAGTGCCGACCTCTCCCGATGCGAGACGCGCATCGCGCCGCTCCTGGACCGCTTGGTCGTGATGGCCCATGGCGACACGCACTGGCACGGCCACCCCGCCCCACTGGAATGTCCCGAGGGCCGGGGGCGCGCCGCGGTCGCGGCCTACTTCTACACCGCGCAGGAATCCCCCGACGCACCAGAGGCCCACAGCGCCATCTGGGCACCGCCTCGTCCCTAGCTCGCCAAGACATCCTCCGCATGCACGGAAGGAGAGTAGGCCTCATGCAGGACCCGCGAGAACTCGCACGTGAAGTCGCGGAGCGTCTTGGGCGAATCAACGGCGTCCTCGCCGTTGTGCTCGGAGGCTCCCAGGCACGGGGAGACGCGGACGCGACGTCCGACATCGACCTGGGCATCTACTACCACCCGGAGCGTCCTCCCTCCCTGCTCGAGCTGCGCGCGCTCGCCCTGGAAGTGGACGACCACCACCGTGCTGATGCCGTCACCGACCTGGGTGGCTGGGGCCCGTGGATCAATGGGGGCGCCTGGCTCGACATCCGAGGCGTTCGCGTGGACTGGCTCTACCGGGATGTATCGAAGGTGGAGCAGGTCGTCGCGGACTGCCGGCAAGGCATCTGGACCTCGCACTATCAGCCGGGCCATCCCCATGCCTTCCACAGCCACATCTACATGGGAGAAGCGCACCTCGCGCGGCCCCTTTTCGACCCTCACGGAGCCTTCGCCAGACTCCAAGCGCTGACGACGCCGTATCCCGAGGCGCTGATGAAATCCATCCTCCAGCGTGCTGTCTGGGAAGCCGGCTTCGCGCTGGAGACGAGCCACAAGGCCATCGGGCGCGGTGACGTCTTCTACGTCTCCGGATGCTTCTTTCGCTCCGTCGCCATGATGGTCCAGGCGTTGTTTGCCCTCAACGCCCGCTACTGCATCAACGAGAAGCGCTCGGTCCCGTTGGTTGCTGACTTCCCGGTCGCTCCCGCGCACTTCTCAGCCATCGTCACTGAAGTCCTCGCGTCCCTTGGGGCGGACGCCAGTCACTTGCGGCCTCGCCTTCACGCCCTGGAGAAACTGGTCGCGGAGACAAAGGCCCTGTGCCAGGCGAAGTTCCCGGAGCTGTAGCGAGGCGCACGTCACGGCTTGGGCCCCGACGTGATGGGCGACGTGGCGGGGACGCCCAGCCCTCGCAGCCAGCCCTGCGCGAGCGGCCCGGGGTCATGGCCCGTCTCTGATTTCACGAAGTCGAGCAGTTGCTGCATGCGCGCGGCCTTGCCCACGTGGAGCTGGTAGAAGCGCGCCAGGACGCTGTCCAGCGCGGCGGTGCCCACCTGCTTCTCCAGCTCATGGAAGAAGAGGCTTCCTTTCAGATAGGGCAGCCCAGAGGCGAGCGGGTGCGTGCTCATGTCAATCGCATTGCACGTGGCGTCAGGCAGGACCACCGTGTCGCGCCGGACCACCAGCGCCTCGAGCGTCTTGCGCCTCGACTCCCACAGCTTCGCCTCCGCTTCCTCGCCCTCGGTGGCGCGCACCGCGCGGGCCGTGAGGTAGTCCGTCGTCCCCTCCGAGAGCACGAAGTCCTCCCAGCACTGGATGCGCACGCCATTCCCATACCAGCCATGCGCCGCCTCATGGTGATGCACCAGACTGTCCCCCATCGACTCCGAAGCCAGATGCCAGAACGGATGGTGCTCCATGCCCCCCTTGGCCTTGGGCCCCCAGTTCGCCGACACCGAGCCGACCTTGTCGCCAAAGGTATACGGCCCATACCGCGTCTCGAAGAAGTCCATCGCGTCCCGCAGGTGGCGCGTGCCCGCCAGCGCGGCCTCTTCCTCGCCCGGCAGATACCAGACGGACACCTGCGTCCCCGCGCGCGTGGCGCCCAGCGGTCGCTCCGTATAGGCCCCCACGGCCCACCCCAGCATGTACGCCGGGACATCGCCCGCGACCTGCTTCGGATACACCGCCACCTGCCCCTCCGGCAGGTCTCCGAGCCGCAGCGAGAACTTCACGCCGTCGTCGGGTGACGGATGGCAGGGAAACAGGTTCCCGCAGAAGGCCGGCCACGTGTACGTGGTCCCCGTGCGCCGGTACCCGTCGGTCTTCTCCGTCGAGGTGAACGTGTAGTCGACGACCACGGTGGTCGCCCACTCCGGCACACCGATGTCGAGCCGCCCGTCCTTCACGGTGTACTTCAGGTCGCCGCAGCGCCCCCGCACACCGGTGATGTTCAGCGTGCCCACCATCAACGACAGCCCCGGCTCCTTCGACTCACCCACCTGGAGCGTGGCCGTGCCGCGCATCGCGCCCAGCTTCACGTCCAGCGCCGTCGCGATGAGGTCGCGCGTCAGCCCCTCCCGAGGTGGCGGCGCGGGCAGCTGTCCCACGGCGTCGCAGAGCCGGGGACACGCGGAGAGGGCCCCGCCCTCCCCAGGCGTGGAACAGACCTGGGCTTCCCGGAGCCCGGCCCTGGACAGGTCCGAAGGCTCCCCGCACTTGCACGCGCCCATGCCACCCATGAGCAGCAGGAGAATGGCGGTACTCGGAATGACACGCTTCATGATGTGAACCCCCTGGAGACGGAGAGCGCCCTCCGTCAGCTCACCAACACCCTGCTGGACATGACACACATCGCGGCGAAACCGCGCACGCGGCTCCTCGAAGCAGACATCCTCCGGTAGCACCTCCACCCACTGCCCGGATGTCAGACCACCGACGTGGAATGCCTCGGGCCAGGACTTGGACCGGAGAGATATCCTCTCACAACAGGAGCATGAACATGGCGGGGCGCGGATTGGGCGGTGCCGTGGTCATCGGCGGCAGCATGGCGGGACTGCTCGCCGCACGGGTGCTCGCGGACCACTTCGAGAAGGTCATCCTCGTGGAGCGGGACCTCCGAGCGGAGGGGCCTGTCCCCCGGAAGGGCCTCCCGCAGGGGGTGCACCTCCACGTACTGCTGGATACGGGCCGTCGCATCCTCGACCAGTCCTTTCCAGGCCTCTTCGAGCAGCTCCAGGAACAGGGAGCCGAGCTCATCGATTCGAGCCGCGACGTCGCCTGGCACCACTTCGGCGTCTGGAAAAAGCGCTACACCAGCGGCATCCCCCTGTTGCTCTGCACGCGAACCCTCCTCGAGTGGAACGTGCTGCGCCGGGTGAAGGAGCGGCCCAACGTGGAGTTCCGCGAGGGGTGCTCCGTCGAGGGCCTGCTCGCCGACGAGCGCGGCGGTCGCGTCACGGGCATCCGCGTGAAGACAGCCCAGGGCGATGAGTCCTGGGAGGCGGACCTCGTCGTGGATGCGAGCGGTCGGGGCTCGCGCATGCCTCAATGGCTGGAGGCACTCGGCCATGCGCGTCCGGAAGAGGAGCAGGTCCAGGTGGACCTCGCCTATACCTCGGGTCTCTACGCGCCCCCTCCCCGCTTCCACCGCGAATGGAAGGCGCTCATGCAGTACCCCCGCCCTCCCTCGACCTGGCGCGCGGGCTTCATCTCCAGCGTGGAGGGTGGCAGGTGGCTGGTCACCCTCAATGGCTACTTCGGAGACCACGCGCCCACCGAGCCCGAGGGCTTCCTCGAGTTCGCCCGCTCGTTGAGCCGTCCGGACCTGTACGACTACCTGCGCGACGCCAGGCCCCTGGGGCCCCTCTCCACGCACAAGGTGAAGGACACCCGCTGGCGGCACTACGAGCGGCTGGCCCGGTTTCCCGAGGGACTGGTGGTCCTGGGAGACGCCGCCTGTGCCTTCAATCCGCTCTTCGGCCAGGGCATGTCCGTGGCGGGACTGGGCGCGGAGTTGCTGGACACCTGCCTGCGCGAGCAGGCCCACCGCGGTGACCTCACCGGCCTCGCCCAGCACTTCCGGCGGCGACTTCCCGAAGTCATCCGGCTGCCCTGGTTCATGAGCACGAGCATGGACCTCCAGTATCCACAGGCCACGGGCGAACGGGCCCCTGGCCTGGGCGCGCTGCATTGGTACATCCGTCAGTTGATGGAGCGCTCATCGACCGACGCGGGCGTCCATCGCCGGTTCAACCGGGTGCTCCATCTCCAGACCGGATTGGGAGCGGTCCTCCACCCCTTCGTGGCCCTGCCCGTGCTGACCCATGGGGCCCGGTCACTCGTCCTGCCACTCCAGCGACTGGCGAATACCGAGACACGACCGCCACCTCCGGAGCCCATGAGCCCGAGCCCCTCGCCGCGCGATGAGTGACGCGGTGTGCAAGCTGGCGCCCTCGGAAAGCAACGCGACGCGGCTCCCTCTCCTGAGCCAGCACCGCCTTCGCCGGACGCGATATCCAGCGGGTCCGATATGGGGACATCCGCGAGGCATTTGAACGGCACCTCGACCCCCCAGGTGCATCGCATGATGAAGATTCATAGGACGCCATGGCTGCTGGCCATGAGCGTGTTGCTACACGCGTGTGGTGATTCATCTCTCGCGGAGCCTGACGCCCCGGAGCCAGCGGAGCAGGCGTCGGCCACTCAGGAGGCCACGGGGCAATCCGAGGACATCCTCACCCAGCTCCAGTCCATCCCCGGGCTCACCGTCGTCCTCGAGCAGCCCTCTTCCTTCCCAGGCACACGTTTCTTCCTGCTGAGCTTCGAGCAGCCCCTGGACCACGAGCGCCCGCTCGGGGAGCGCTTCCAGCTCCGGATGACGCTCCTGCACCGCTCGGTGGACGCGCCCATGGTGCTCTCCACCGAGGGCTACATCGTCGCAAGCACACCCTCGCAGGCGGAGCCCACCGCGCTGCTCGGCGCCAACCAGCTCTCCGTGGAACACCGCTTCATGGGTGTCTCGCTACCCGAGTCCCGGGACTTGCGGATGCTCACCCTCTCCCAGGCCGCGAGCGACAGTCACCGCGCCGTCCAGGCCTTCAAGCCCCTGTACCCCGCGCGCTGGCTCTCCACGGGTGGAAGCAAGGGCGGCGTCGCGGCCGTGTATCACCGCTACCTCTACCCAGATGACGTGGACGCCACCGTGCCGTACGTCGCGCCCAGCAGCCACGGGCTGCGCGACGGTCGCTATGTCCACTTCCTCGCACAGGTGGGGGATGAAGCCTGCCGCGCGAAGCTGGAGGCCTTCCAGGTGGATGTGCTGCGACGCCGCGAGGAGCTGCTCCCCTTCGTGGAGGCGCTGGCCACGCAGTTCAACACCACCTTCACGGTGGTCGGCGGCGCGGACCGCGCGCTGGAGTTCTCCGCGGTCGAGACGTCCTTCTACTTCTGGCAATACGGCACGGCGTCCACCGCGTGCCCGCGCATTCCCGCGCCAGGCGCGCCGGCGGCGCAGACCTTCGCCTTCCTGAACGCCGTCGTCGGCGTGGCCTACACCTACTCGGACCGCTTCATCGCGCCACTCGAGTACGCCTACTACCAGGCCGCGACGCAGATTGGCTGGTCACGCTTCCCCACCCGACACCTGCGCGGGCTGTTGCGCTATCCCGGGGAGAACACGCCGGACCTGTACTTGAGCTTCCCCGTGACGGAGCCGTTCGATTGGGGCGCCATGCTCCGCGTGGAGCACTGGGTCCGCAACCACGGCGAGCGGATGCTCTTCATCTACGGGGAGAATGACCCCTACTCCGCGGCGGCCTTCTCCGTGCGCGCGAGGAACGACTCGTTCCGCTACTTCGCCCCGCAAGGCAACCACGGCTCCAGCATCAGCCGCCTCGCCGAGCCCGAGCGGACGCTCGCGCTGGAGCGCCTCTTCACCTGGATGGGAATGAGCGCGCCCTCCCCATCTCACCTCCAGGGTGAGGTCCCAGACAGGCTCCGTATGAATTCACTCGGAGAGTGAGTAGAATTGGCATGAGCCTTCCTGGAGGGCCTCATGTTCGCGTTCGACCGTAAGCCCCAGCCGTCCGCGGCTCGGGCTCCCGCCGCGAAGACCGAGCCGCGGCGCTCCTCCCAGGCACGACAGGCGGAGCCGACGGACACAGTGCCCCGGTTCGACTTCGCCCGCATCAGCGTCATGCCCCCGACGCCGCGAATCCAGCCCAAGCTTCGCATCGGAGCCCCCGATGATGCCCTGGAGCGCGAGGCTGACGCCGTGGCGGACCGCGTGGTGGGGGGAGGCGACGCACAAGCCTCTCCCCAGCCCACGATGCGAGACCGCATCCAGCGCAAGTGCTCGACGTGCGAGGACGAGGAAGGACCCTCGCCTCTCATCCAGCGCAAGTGCGGCAAGTGCGCGGAAGAGGAGACGGAAGGAACCCTTCAGCGCAAGGCGGACTCCGGAGCCACCGCGTCCGCCCCCGACGTGCAGAGCCAGCTGAGCGGGTCGTCGGGAGGGCAGCAGCTCCCGACAACTCTCGGAGGACAGCTGGGCGCGGCGATGGGCACCCCGTTCGACCGGGTCCGCATCCACACGGATGACCACGCGGCCCGGATGAACAGCTCCCTGGGAGCGCGCGCCTTCACCCACGGAACCCACATCTACTTCAATCAAGGCGAGTACAACCCGGGCACGCGCGCGGGCCGGCATCTGCTCGCGCACGAATTGGCGCATGTCGCGCAACAGGGCGGTGCGGGGCACACGCTGCGGAGGAAGGGGGGCGCGCCCGCGTCCGGCGTGTCGCTCGTGGAGATCGCCTGCGCGGACAACACGATTACGTTCCACGCCAGCACGGGGCCGGTCTCCTACCAGCTCACCCAGTGCGACATCGTCGACGGCGAGTTCGATGCCAACGTCGTCATCGACGCGGCGAGCAACAGCGTCCGCTTCGACATCGAATCGAACGAGGTCGCCGCCGAGGCCTTCCAGTTCGGCTTCTCCATCGCCCCCGGCCAGCTGAACCCCGTCACCCTCTTTCGCGGCCAGAAGACGGTCAAGCTCTCCGCGAAGAGCGGCATGACGACGCTGACGGCGGCGACGTCGCTGGCGGAGTTCAAGCAGCGCGTGAAGGAGGCGGGCAAGCTGCGGATGGACAGCAACAAGGCCCGCCTGGAGGAGTGGAAGAAGTTCTTCACCGAGAAACTCAGCGCCAATCAGGTCCAGGGCCAGGTGATGGCCAGCCGGGCCAACGAACTGGGGATGCTGGCGGCCAGCGAGGGGGGCATGACCATGCTCACCTTCGACAAGTGGGCCAGGACGGACAACCCGCTGCTCGGCTGGGTCTACGAGCAGCAGATTGAAGGCCGGTACCGCGCCTGCACCGGGTGCCACGCCCTGGTGCAGGCAGAGGACCGGTGGCGCAACCGCCCCGCGTTCGTCGCGCCGGCGCGCAGCCCTGTCTCATCGCTCCAGGAACACGCCCAGGCGGAGTCCGCGAACCCCGCCCCCCGGCTCCACGAGGGGCCCGACGCGGAGAGCACGGTCGCCGACCCGAACAAGTTCACGGGCTACGAATCCGCCCAGCAGGCGATGCAGGCCGTCAAGACTCTCAGGCCCTATCTGGATGAGCTGGGCCCGGCCCGGTACGACATCCTGCCGCTCGACATCTTCTCGACGAACCGGTCACCCGCGGCGTTGCTGGCGAGAATCATCTCCAGCATCGACAAGCGTCAGGCCGACTACGACCTCTTCAAGACGAAGATCGACTCGGCGGACTTCGACTACCTGCTCCTGCGTCCCATCGGCCAGGACCTGATGGTGCTGGCGACGCCGGAGGTCCAGCAGCAGGTCCTCGACGAGATTGCCTCCGCGCAGCGGTGGGAAATCGCCCAGGCCATCGTCATGGGCGCGGCGACGGTTGGCCTGCTGGTGCTCACCATCTTCCCGCCCACCTCGGCGGTGGGTGTCGCCGGAGTCATCGCGCTGGAGACGTCGCTCGCGACGTATGGCGCCGTCAGCGGCCTCAAGATGTATCAGGAGGGCTCGATGCTCTCGCTGACCCAGGGCGCGAACAACGTCGTCGACCCGGCGCAGCAGAAGGCGGCCGACACGATGATGGCCATGGGCCTGGTGTCGGTAGGCTTGTCGGCCCTGTCACTGGGGACGACGGGCATCCGGGCGGTCACCATCATCCGTGGCGCGCGCACCGGCGAGAAGACCGTGGGCGCGGCGGTGGCCATCGAGGCTCAGCTGCAGAACGGCGGCACGGTCAAGATCTCCGAGCTCGGGGGAGGCAGCCCCCGGGTCGTCGTGCTCGGGAAGGATGGCGAGCTGCTCGCGGAGGGAGTCCTCACGGACGCCGCGCTCTTGGGCTCCAAGCCCACGAAGCTGGCCCAGCTCCCCGACCAGGGCATCCAGGGCGTCACGCCGAGGGCCGCTTCGCCCGGCAGGCCCCTCTCCTTCCAGGGGCCGGCGCCGACCTGCGGCCCGGTCTCCTGCGAGATGATTGCCAGCATGGGCGGGCCCGTCAGTCCGACCCTCCTCAAGGACATGCTCAAGGGGGCGGGCCCCTCGGGCACCACCATCGAGAAGATGGTGGAGATGCTGAAGTGGAACAGGGTCGCCGCCGAGGCCAAGACAGGCTGGAAGGTGGCGGACCTCGCGTCGGCGACACAGGGTGGCAACCCGGCCATCGCCGTCATCAAGACCAACAATCCCACCCATCCACTGCATGCGGTGGTCATCGACGGCGTCACCGTCAGAAGTGGGGTCAAGGTGGTGGCGGTGCGAAACCCCTGGGGCATCCAGTACTTCCAGTCGGAAGCGGAGTTCTCGCAAATCTTCACCGGTCAGGCCGTCAAGGTGCTCCACTGGTACTGACGAACCCCATGGAAACTCCCATCTCGGTCGAGGCGCTCCTCGCACAAGCCCAGCGGTACGACGGTCAGCCCGTCGCCGTGGAGGGACAGTTCATCGCGATGTTCTCCAAGGCGTTCATCAGCGCGCCGCGAGAGTCGCTGGAGCTGACGCCCGAGCGGCCCCGAATCCGGCTGGAGTACCCGAACATCGAGGACCGCTGCTTCCAGGTCGTGTCCGCCTACGTGGGGGGCCCCTGGTACTACAACGACCCCGCCGTCGTGCGCGGCCGGTTCCTCGCGGGGCCGGAGCCTCGGCTGGTGGAGCTCTCGGAGCTCATCATCCGGAGGCCGGACGCCGAGCACCGGGTGGCACTGTAGCGTCGGGCTGGACTCGATGATGCGCCCGGTACTCGTCGCGAGTCGGGTGGGCAGGCCCGATGCGCTCAGGCCGCGCGCTGCAACCGGCGCTTGTACTTCTCACCCCACTCCCGCAGCCCCATCAGCACCGGCTCCAGGGAGCGCCCGAAGGCGGTGAGTTCGTACTCCACGCGCGGCGGCACCTCCGCGTAGACGGTGCGCTTCACCAGTCCGTCTTCCTCGAGCTCGCGCAACTGCAAGGTGAGCATCCGCTGGCTGCAGTTCGGCAGCCGCTTGCGCAGCTCGCCGAAGCGGTGCGTGCCCTTCAACAACCAGTACAGCACCACGCCCTTCCAGCGCCCGCCGATGACGCCCAGGGACGCCTCCACCGCGCAGTTGGTCTTCGAGTCGTCGTCGCGTTTCCGGGCCATGGTTCCCTTTTTGTGCGTACTCACCAAACTTGTGCGTACTTGCGAAGAAATAACCTGAATCGTACGTCTTCACCATGAAGACATGGGAGCTGCAGCCGAAGCCGGGGTTTGATGCACTCACGCGGGCCGAGCGCCCCTCGCCCAGCGTGGGCGCGGGTGAGGTGAAGGTGCGCGTGGAGGCGGTGTCGCTCAACTACCGCGACGTGCTCATCGCGAAGGGCGCCGAGAAGAACCTCAAGTCACCGCGCGTGCCCACCTCCGATGGCGCCGGCGAGGTCATCGAGGTGGGTCCTGGCGTCACGCGCTGGAAGGCAGGCGACCGGGTGATGGCCAACTTCTTCCCTCACTGGGTCGACGGCGAGCTGAGCGACGCGCACCACGCCAGCGCGCTCGGCGGCAGCGGGGTGGACGGCATGCTTCGCGAAGAGGTGGTGCTGCCGGAGCACAGCTGGGTGCGAATCCCAGCGGGGTACTCGTTCGAGGAGGCCTCGACGCTCCCCTGCGCCGGGCTCACCGCGTGGCAGGCGCTGTTCGAGGTCACGTCGCTCCGGCCGGGTGAGACGGTGCTGCTCCAGGGCTCCGGTGGCGTCTCGGTGTTCGCGCTGCAGCTCGCGAAGGCCGCCGGCGCGCGCGTGCTGATGACATCGAGCAGCGCGGACAAGGCGGCGAGGCTGCGCGAGCTCGGCGCCGAGGAGGTCATCGACTACCGGGCCGAGGCGAAGTGGGGCGAGCGGGCGAAGGCGCTCACCGGCGGGCGCGGCGTGGACCTCGTGGTCGACGTCGGTGGCCAGGCCACCTTCGACCAGTCCTCCGCGGCGCTGCGCTACGGCGGCACGATGAGCATGCTCGGCGTACTCACCGGCGGACGGGGCGAGGTGAACCTGCACTCGGTCTTCTACCGGCGGCAGACCGTGCACGGCGTCTACGTCGGCTCGGTCTCGATGTTCGAACGCTTCGTCGCGGCGCTCGAGCACACCCGCATCAGGCCCGTCATCGACCGCGTGTTCGGCTTCGACGATGCCCGCGCCGCCTGGGAGCACCTCGCGAGCGGCCAGCACCTGGGCAAGGTCGTCGTGAGCCGCGCCGGGAGGACGTCATGAACGTCCTGCTGGTCTATGCCCACCCCGAACCGCGTTCACTCAACGGGGCGCTGAAGGACCTCGCCGTGAACCACCTGACCGCGCTGGGTCACGAGGTCCGCGTCTCCGACCTCTACGCCATGGGGTGGAAGGCGGTCGCCGATGGCGCTGATTTCCTGAACCATGATGCCAGGGAGCGACTGTCCTATGTGGGAGCGTCGAAGCACGCCTTCGCCAACGGCTCTCAGAGCCCGGACATCGAGGCCGAGCAGGAGAAGCTGCTCTGGGCCGATGCCGTGCTCTTCCAGTTCCCGATGTGGTGGTTCTCGATGCCGGCCATCCTGAAGGGTTGGATTGACCGGGTCTTCGCCTACGGTTTCGCCTACGGCGTGGGCGAACACGGAGGCGAGCGCTGGGGCGACCGCTATGGCGAGGGCACACTGGTGGGCCGCCGCGCCATGCTGTCCGTCACGATTGGCGGGCGCGCGCCGCACTACACCGAGCGAGGCGTCAACGGCGCCCTGGATGACCTCCTCTTCCCCATCCAGCACGGGGTCCTCTTCTATCCCGGCATGGAGGTCCTGCCGCCATTCACGGCGTATCACGTGGACCGGCTGACAGAAGAGCAGTGGCCGTCCATCGCGGCGGCGTTCAAGGCGCGGCTGGACGGCTTGTTCACCGATGACGTCATCCCGTTCCGGAGGCAGAACGGTGGCCACTACGACACCCAGCAGGTGCTCAAGCCCGGCCTCGGGCACGCGGCCTCCGGCACCAGCATCCACCTGGTCAAACCGGGCGAGCCGGAGCAACTGCCAGTCGAGGTGAGCCCGCGCGCGACGGGAACGCGCTGAGCACTCGCCCGGAGCGAGCGACGACGTCCAGGTCAGCTGAAGGTCGTGGTCAGGTTCAACGGACCCGCGGGGACGCCCACATCGCGGCCCGCGGGGTCATCCGAGGGCGTCTGCCAGGCGTTGGCCTGCGTCACGGTCGCGCCCCCGGCGTCGTTCTTGATGGACATGTTTCCATTGTGGCCCGCGGGGCTGATTTGACTGGTGTCGTAGCCGCTCCAGCCCGTGCCCGCGTTCGCGAACGTCGCCTCTCCCCAGGTCTGACCTGAGTTCGCGCCGGGATTCGCCGTACCATCCCTGGACACGCACCACGCCACGCTGCTGTTGGTGTCGAACGCCACGACCTGCGACTGGCCGGGCTGCAGCGTGAAGGTCTTCGGCGTGCTCTTGTCGAAGTTCTGCCCATCATTCGGGCCACCGTTCTCGCCCGCCTTGTTCCAGAGGGTGACGGTCTGCGGCTGGCCCGTGTTGTTGGTGAACGTGTTCGTGTACTTGTACTGGCTCTTCTGGCCCGGGTCGATGAGCAGCATGTTGCTGTTGTAGGGTGAGCCGACGTTGTTGCGGCTCAACCACGGCTCACTCGGGTTCGCCTGCTGCGTGGACCCAGCGGAGGGCGCGCCGAAGCCGGGCCCCGCGTCACTGGTTGATGAAGCCCCCGAGGGCACGCCCGCCGCGCGAGAGCTTCCTGGCCGGGTCGGGGCCGGCTCGAAGGAGTCCGTCATGAGCTTCTGCCACACGTCGTTGCGCGGCTGGCGCGCGGCAGTGCTCTCCACTCCCTGGACCGGAGCCGAGACGGGCTGGCTGGTGGAAGTGCCCGCGTGGGGAAGGGAGAAGCAGAAGCGATTGAGGACCGAGATGGACATTTCAGACCCGGGGAAGCCGAAGAGTGGGGGCAAGCCCAGGGAGGACACCCAGGCCGCCATGGCGAGGCACGCGGGGGCATAGAGCAGGACGCATGCCACCCCGCCGGCCCCATCACCCACCAAGGGCGTGGCGCTCCTCCTCGTGGGAGATCAAGCACTTGGGGCGGACGCACGCGACAGCTCAGCCCGCTCGACACCGAGGAGCCCGATGACGGCATTCATCCCCCTGATGTCCCGTGTCATCAGCTACTCGTGAGCGCGGGTTGCCCGCTGCTTCGCCGACGGGGCCGTCGAGCCGTGCTTCATCACCCAGTCCAGCACCCGGCGCGCCCGCGTGGAGAGCTGCCGGCGTGAGGGATACACCGCGAAGACGTCTCGCGGCTCCAGGGTATGCCCCTTCACGGTGAGCGACACGAGCGCGGTGCCTTGCTGCTCGACCATCTCCCTGATTCCGCTGACCACGCCCAGCCCCTCCTGGGCAGCGGCCAGGGCCACCCGGGGGTCATTCACCGTGACGCGAACATCCCTGGGTCGGACTTCTTCGACTCGGCCGTCGCGGCGGCGCAGACGCCAGACACCTTGAGGCTGCGAGAGCACCGCTGGCACGTCCTGGAGCTCCTCCCGGGTCAGCAGGGTTCGCCCCTTCAAGACATCTTGCACGAAGCGTGGGGAGGCCACGAACACCGACTCGATGCTCCACAACCGTCGGGCCACCAGCTCGGCGTCGAGGATGGGGCCGACTCGGAAGGCGATGTCGAAACCCTCCTCCACCAGGTCCACCTTCGAATTGGTGAGCAGCAGCTCCACGTCCACACGGGGATGCCGGGCCATGAAGGAGAACAACAAGGGGGCGATCCGCTGAGCTCCGGACGTCACGGGCGCTGTCATCCGCAACCTGCCCGCGGGCTCCTCCTCCCGGTCCATGGTCTGGTCGAGCACTTCGCCCAGCTGGTCCAGGAGCGGTCCCGCGCGCTCCAGCAGTCGAGCCCCCTCCAGCGTCAACCCGACCCTCCGCGAGGTGCGCTGGAGGAGCCGAGTCCCAAGCGATTCCTCCAGGAGCGCCACCCGACGGCTCACCGTGCTGGTGGGAATGCCCAGGCGCCTCGCGGCCTCCACGAAGCTCAGCTGCCGTGCCACGGCCACGAAGAGTCGCAGGTTCTCGCTCATCATCATCCCATCCATGGGATGGAGTCTTTCATTTCATCCCGTGGTTGCAATCGTCTTCGAGCGCTAGTCATGCGTCATGACCCTCGAACAACAACATGTCGTGGTGGTGGGAGGCTCCTCGGGCATCGGGCTCGGAGTGGCCCAGGCGGCGCTGGAGCAAGGCGCTCGTGTGACGCTCGTGAGCCGTTCCCCTGAAAAGCTGGCCCAAGCCGCCGAGCAGCTCGGGAGCCCGGACCGTGTGCGCACCGTCTCAGCCGATGCAACCGAGGAGGACGCGGTGCGCCGGCTCTTCGAAGTGCTCCCCCCGGTGAACCACGTGGTCGTCACGGCGGTGGAGGCTCGCTACCTTCCCATCAAGGAGATGGATTTCGCCGCCGCGCGCCGCATCATCGACTCCAAGCTCATGGCCGCGTTCCATGTCGCGAAGCATGCGCGGCTCCAGCCCGGCGGCTCGCTCGTCTTCACCACGGGAATCGCCTCGGTGCGCCCCATGAAGAACGGCTCTGTCATCGCGGCGGTGAACGGCGCCATCGAGTCCGCCGTGCGAGCCTGGGCCTTGGAGCTCGCGCCGGTGCGAGTGAACGTCCTGTCGCCCGGCTGGATTGACACCCCCGTCTGGGACGCGGTCGCGGGGGACGCCAAGGGCCCGCTCCTCGAACAACACGCGCGCCGGCTCCCTGTGGGACGCATCGGCACCACCACCGACACGGGCCATGCCGCGGTGTTCCTGATGAGCAACGGGTTCACCACGGGAGAGGTGCTGCACGTGGATGGTGGACATCCGCTGGTCTGACCACGGCCCGCCAGGCCAGTGGACCTTCCTCCCCCGCTCAGACGTCAGTTCGAGGTCCCTCCATCGGCACCGTCCGAGAAGGAGCTCCCAGCAGCGTGTGAGCAGCCGTTGAACGCGGTGGGGCTCGAGGAGGAGAGCCTCCTGGCCCACCCGCTCTGGAAGGAGTGGTTCGCGGGGAGTGGGCTCCAGGACCCAGTGTTGGCTCTCGGCCATCCGCAAGCCTTTCAGGAGGATTGCCTCAGGACTTCGCGGGCCGGAGCTTCAATTCCGGTGTCCCCTTCACCTCTTTCAAGGACTCTTCGCATGGGCGCGATTTCCACGAAGGATGGCAGGCAGCCCTTCGACGAGGACCGCGGACAGGGGCGCCCCATCGAGTCCTCGCACGCCAGGCTCCCCGCCGGAGCGGCCTGACACACTTCCAGCAGTTCGACATCCCGACGCCGACGCGCCACGAGGACGTTGAGCGACCCGTCCCGTCGAGCCTCGGTATCTCAGTTCACCTTTCGTGGGGGGTCAGCCAATGCGGAATCGACAATCATGGTGGTGTGGGGCCGCGGTGATGATGACGGTCCTGGTGCCGGCAGCGGCGCGGGCCTTCGCCGAGGACGTGTGCTACCCGAAGGGCTCGGGGACGGTGGCGAACTGCACGACGTTGCCCAAGAGCTGCTCTCTCAGGGAGCCGACGAGCCCCCGGTGCCGCGCCGAGGCGCTGGAGGTGCTCCTCTCGGCCCCGAACAAGTTCGACGGAGGGCGGAGCGTCGTCCATTCCGACGCCACCTACCTCATGGCGCGGGCTGTGGGCTTCTCCTTCTCCGATGCCTATTGGATTGCGGCCTACGACGAGGCGACCGACCTCGGTCAATTCATCCCGCGAGACATTTACGGGCAGCCCGTGCCGGGTGCGGCGGACCTGACCACGGTCGACGTCAGTGGACTGGTGCGCACCAACCTCAGCACGGGAGGCGTGCTCTACCACTACCTGGCGCCCTACAACGGCGTGCTGGCGGTGCCGCCCACGGGGGTGAATGGGCTCGCGCCCGAGCTCGATGACGCGGACACCGAGGTGATGCTCGCCCACACGCGTGCATGGGCGATGGAGGGCGCGGGCGCCGCCGCGCCGTTGTGCACCGCGGGCCTGACGGTGGCGAGCCCCCGGGGAGACCTCGCGACCGGCTCGGCCTGCTACACCGACAAGGGCGGCGAGTCGGTGGAGGTGAAGGGGCTCATCGGCCTGTACGACGACCTGGCGATTCCCTTCACCCTCTCCACGGGGGAGCAGGTCATCTCCGTCTCTTCCGACAGCGGCACGCCTCCCGTGCTCTCCCATCAATTCGACACCTGGGTGGGTGGCAGCGCGTCCCATGTGGCGGATGCGCGGCTCGGCATCCACCTGCACGCGCTGGCGGACCGCATCTCCCACCACGTCTGCACGGACCGCGCGGAGTTCGTCGGCCCCGTTGGCGTCGACGGTAACTTCCACGAGGACTTCACGGGCCATGAATGTGGCCAGGGGCTCCATTCCCTCCGGCACCTGTATGAGATTGGCGTCGACTTCTCCAAGCTCAGCCCGCAGGACCGCACCACGGCCGCCACGCTCTCCGCTGTCTATGACGAACTGGTGGTCTTCGCTCGACTGAGGGGGGTGCTCATCCCCGCCGCGACGGAGCCCGCCTTCAAGGCGGCGTTGATCAACGGGCAGCTCCTGCCCGCGATGCAAACGCCTGAAGTGCTGTCTCGGCTCGCCAGGCTCAGCGCCACGGCCTGTGGACGGGGCTGGTCGCCGTTCCCCGGGTCACCGAGCTGCCCGCGAACCACTCCCGAACCAGAGGAGTGAGCAGCGCCCGGGGAGGGGCGTGTCCCGCTTCGCGCCTCTCCCTGGAACGCCTCGTGCCTGCTCGGAGGCGACCGCGCATCCGCCGACTCCGAGCTTCAACAGGACGGCTACGGGCAGATGAAACGGATGTCCGTATAGTAGGGCGTCACCTGGCCCGACACCGTGATGTACCCCTCACAGTCGTAGTGCCAGGCCCCGGCCCAGGTCGTCTTGGTCGCGCTGGTGTAATAGGTCCGGTGCTCGCCGTACCGAACTTCTCCGCCGGGCGGCTCTGAGTGCTGCTCCACCGTGCTCACCTCGGCCGCGGGAGTTGCCTCCTCGGACTGCTCCGGGGGCGGTCCACCGCAAGCGCTGACCAGCAGCGCGGACATCCCAACGACCCAACGGGACAGCGTCATCATGAACTCCTTGTGACAAGTATCGATGTTTCAATTGTAACCCTAGCAAGGTCCATCATCGGGCGTCCATCCAGCGCCAGCCTCTCGCCGCGGAGGGTGGCTCGTGGCCAGCCGCGAAGAGGTCCTGCTGTCGACGGAGAACAAGAACGTCGTGCGCGTGATACCCGTGCGCGAGACTGACACTCCACAATCCCTCACATGTGGCGCTCAACTCCGGAGCGGACGTACCGCGCGACTCGAATGTTCGCCCAGGCGTGCGGTTCCTTCGACACAAACCGGGACGGATGTCCTCGCCTGGACGGAGGGCCTGTCAGCCCGATGAACCAGGCGGCCACGTCGTCTTGGGCACACCGTGGCCGTGTGCGATGCTTTGCCCATGGCGGATGCGCTCGAATCAGACGCGGCGGCTCCAGGAGGGATGAACCGCCGCCGGTTCCTGACGTGGGTGGTGGCTTCTCCCACGTTGATGATTGCAGCCAGGCTGGGGCTGGACGTGCCCGAGGCGGCGGCAGCCGAAGCGCCCGTGACGGAGGCGCAGACGCCGCTCAGCCTCTACATCGCCATCCAGTTGGACGGGCGTGTCGTCACCACGCTGCCGCGTACCGAGATGGGCCAGGGCATCACCACGGCCGTGGCCATGCTGGTCGCCGAAGAGCTCGACGTGGCGCTCGACTCGGTCGACGTGCGCAGCGCCGACGCGGACCCTCGCTGGCTCATCCAGCTCACCGGGCTGTCCTCGACGATGCGCTACCTGGCGGGGCCGCTTCGCTCCGCCGCGGCGGAGGCCCGGGCACGGATCGTCACCGCCGCCGCGCTCCGCCTTCGGGCCCTCGCCTTCACCCTCACCACCGCCAACGGTGAGGTGCACGCACCCGACGGCCGCCGTGTCGGCTATGGCGAGCTGGCGGAGGACGCCGCGCACGTGCTGCTGCCCGCGGTCTCCTCCCAGCCCAAGCCTCCGAGCGAGTACACCGTGGTCGGTCGACCCACGGGACGCATCGACGCGCTGGACATCGTCACCGGTGCGGCGCGCTATGCGCTGGACCTCGACGTCCCCGGGGCACTGCCGGCGGTGGTGGCGCGGCCTCCCACGCTGCGAGGCACCGTCCAATCCTTCAACGATGCCGTGGCCCGAGCGATGCCAGGCGTGGTCGGCGTGGTGCCCCTGGCCTCGGGTGTGGCGGTGGTGGCCCAGACCTTCGCGCAGGCGTTCGCGGCGCGTGACGCCCTGCAGGTCTCCTGGACAGCGGGCCCGGCCAGCACGCTGTCCGACGTCGACATCCGGGCACGGCTGCGCGACGCGATAGGTCCCAGGCCCCTGCCCCCGCTGCTCACGACGCGGACCGTGGAAGGACGCTTCGACTTCCCCTACCTCGCGCATGCGACGATGGAGACCCAGAGCTGCGTGGCCCGGGTGCAGGGGACTCAAGCGGAGGTCTGGCTCGGAGCGCAGGACCCCAAGTACGCGCAGCGCGAGGTCGCCAGGGCGCTCGGCTGGGACCTCGCCCCGCAGCGAGTCACCGTGCACGTCGTCCGGGCCGGTGGCGGCTTCGGTCGCAGGTTCTTCAATCAGGTCGCGGTGGAAGCCGCGCTCGTCTCGCGCGCCATTGGCCGGCCGGTGAAGTTGATGTGGAGCCGCAACGACGACATGCGCCACGGACACTTCCGGCCCGCCAGCCACCACCGCATCCTCGCCCACCTGGGGCTGGGAGGAAGCCTCCTCGGCTGGAACCACCGCGCCGCCATTCCCACCGTGGAGCTCCCTCACGGCTTTGGAGATGTGCTCACGGCGCTCGCGGGCGAAGTCCTCCCCAACGTGACGAGCGCGGTGTTCTTCGCCCTCTCCCAGCGCCTCCACTACCGGTTCGGACTGGTGGGCCACGAGCTGCGCGAGGTCGCGATTCCGATTCCCACCGCCTCCTTCCGCTCGGTGTTCACCAGTCAGGTGGGAGTCGCCAACGAGGTCTTCGTCGACCAGTTGGCTCGCGAGCTCCAGGTCGACCCCGTGGCCCTGAGGCGCTCGCGGCTCACGTCCAGCCGGCTCAAGGCGGTCCTGGAGAAGGTCGTGTCCGAGGGCCAGTGGGGCCGAGCGCTGCCGCCCGGAGTGGCCCAGGGCGTCGCCGTCCTCGAGGAGTGGGAGAGCGCCATCGCGCACCTCATCGAAGTGGACGTCACGGGAGGCACGCCTCGGGTGCTGCGCGTGGTCATCGCCGCGGATGTCGGCCTGCCCATCAACCCGAAGGGCATCGAGGCGCAGCTCCAGGGCGCGGCGGTGGATGCGATGTCCACCACCCTGAGCGCGGGCCTCCACATCGACGCGGGAGCGGTGCGCGAGGGCAGCTTCGCGGACTACCGGTGGCTGCGGATGAAGCACGTCCCATCCGACATCCAGGTGCACCTGGTCCGGTCGGATGACCGCGTGGGCGGTGTGGGAGAGCTGGGTTATCCCAGCGCCGCGGCGGCCCTGGCCAACGCGATTGCCCGGGCGACCGGCACGATGCCCACCCGCTTCCCCATCCTCGACGAGGGAGTCTGACCATGGTGGCCCATCAATTCATCCTCAATGGTCAGTCGGTGACGGTGGAGACGCCCGCGGACCTGCCCCTGCTGTGGGTGCTCCGCGATGTGCTGGGCGTCACCGGCCCCAAGTATGGCTGCGGGGTGGGCGTGTGCGGCGCCTGCACCAGCCACCTGGATGGAGAAGCCTTCCGTCCCTGCATCCACCCCGTGGGAAGCACGGCGGGCCGCGAGGTGATGACCATCGAGGGACTGGGCGCCCAGGGGCTGCATCCCGTGCAGCAGGCGTGGGTGACCGAGGATGTGGCCCAGTGTGGCTTCTGTCAGCCGGGGCAGATCATGGCCGCCGTCGCGCTGCTGAGGAAGAACTCCCACCCGTCCGACGCGGACATCGACGCGGCCATGAGCGAGAACGTCTGTCGATGCGGCACCTATGTCCGCATCCGGGCCGCCATCAAACGCGCGGCGTTGTTGCTGCGAAGTGGAGCGGGCGTCAACGGCGGGTGATGCCGTGAGCCGCTGCATCCCGTGCTGGCGTGGACTCCCCTCGAACAGGGAGTCCACCCGGGCTCACGCGGCGACGCGCTACTCCTCGGCGCGCACCCAGTGCTGGGTGCGGCCCAGCAGCGACATGCCGATGTAGCCACGGACCTTCAGCTTCTTGCCGCCGTCCTCGAGGGCGATCTTGCACTTGTAGGTCTTGCCGTTCGCCGGGTCGAGGATGGTGCCACCGGTCCACTCGTCGTCGTCCTTCTTCAGGTCGCGCAGGATGGTCATCCCGATGATGGGCTGGTCCTTGAGCGAGCCCTGGCACTTGTCACAGACCGGGTTCTGCTCTTCCTTGGGGTCGCGGAAGAGCTTTTCAATCTTGCCGACGAGCTTGCCGTCCTCCTCGGAGATGACGATGACCGACTTGGGCTTCTTGGTCTCGTCATCGATGGTCGTCCACTTGCCGACGGCGCCATTCGTCGCGGCGGGAGCGGGGGCCTTGTCCTCGGCCAGGGCACTCGAGGCAAGCATCAGGGTCAGGGAAGCGAGGCCGAACCACCGGGTTGCGTTCATGTCTTGAGGTCCTTCTGCGCGGGGGGCTCACAACGGAGGGGGCTTGCGCTCAAGCGTCCCATCACGTCGTTTGTACTCCACCGCTGTGCCAACCGGCAGCCCTTCCTCGCGTTCTGTGCAGCGCTCAAACGTGCCGCTTCGCGGCATGCACGGCCCGTGGTGCCACCCCTGCATGGTGGAGTTGTCTCCCCGGGAAGGCGCGCCCCCATGCTGACGAGGAGACGGCGAGCCCCCTATGCTGCCGTCGTCCACCCCTTGGAACAGATGACACTCCCGGGAGGTCCCAAGGTCGCATGTCCCCTCCCCGCCCGCTCACGAGACAGGCACTCCAGATCTCCATCTGGCTTCGCGCCGAGGAAGGTTTGCCTGATGCTCCGCTGTAACGACTGTTCCCGCCCTGTCGCCGCGCGATGGCCGCGCTGCCGGTGGTGTCGCGCGGTCCGGCACCGGCCGTACGGCACCGAGGTCGCCATCCTCGATGCCTGGCTGGACACGCTCCGCAACTTCGGCGCGTCCCTCTCCCTGCCGCTCGCCGGTGCCGCCGTGGGGCTGTACCTCGACGACCAGCCGCTTTCCGCCGCGCTCCTGGGGCTCTACGCGGTCCTGATGCTGGTGAGTCACCTGCTGCTGCCCTGGTTCGCGCTGTCGTGGCACGTCGCGCAGGGGCTGTGGGGGCTGGGAGTCCTCACGAGCCTCGGCTTCATCACGATGGGGCTCGCCGAGACCGCGGTGTTCGCGGCGCTACCGGTCATGGTCTCTGTCGCCATGCTGAAGTGGAGAGCCCCTTTGCTGGCACGACTCGCGGGCAGTACTCCCGAGCCGAAGCAAGCACCTCGCCGTCCGAGCCGCTGGGGAGGCTGCGAGGTTTGCGGCGAAAGCAACGCCCGGGTGGTGGCACCGGTGTGGTGCGTCAGCATGCTCGTCGTGACGACGCGCTGGACGGGGGAGTTCCACCGTTTATGCGGGCACCATGCCCTGCTGCGCGCCCTTCCCGCCACGCTCTGCAGCGCCCTGGTCGGCTGGTGGGGCATTCCCTGGGGCATGTTCTGGACGCCGCTCGCCCTCTATCAGAACGTCGTTGAAGGGGGCGTGGAAGAGGACCCCAACCAATACGACGCACGGGTGTCCGCTGATCCGCTCCATGGACGGTGGGAGAGCTACCTGCCGCCCATGGCAATGGCGCTGGGGCTGCTGGGCATTCCGTTCGGGCTCCTCGTGGTCATGAGCAAGCTGGGCCACTGAAGCGCCCCAACCGCACGTCGCATTTTCAATCAGGCCTTACAAGCCCATGGGCTTCGGCGCGCCTGGTCCACTCAGGACCCGGGGCGTACCTTTCTTCGTGAACAGGGTGAGGCAGACCCGAACTGACCCTCGGCGCGCGTCGGACAGACCGGCTCGAGGCCGTCGTCGCGGGCATCGCGCGAGCGGGCGGCCAGGCAGGGGCTCGGAAAGACCCACGGGAGGAAGAGCCATGAAGAAGCGCAGACTCGGGAAGAGCGACCTGGAAGTATCAGCCCTCGGACTTGGCTGCATGGGTATGAGCTTCGGCTACGGCCCGGCGATGGACCGGCAGCAAGCGATTGCGCTCATCCGAGCGGCCGTCGAGAAGGGCGTCACGTTCTTCGACACCGCCGAAGTCTATGGTCCCTACACGAACGAGGAGCTCGTGGGCGAGGCGCTCGCGCCCTTCCGCAAGCAGGTGGCCATCGCCACCAAGTTCGGGTTCAGGCTCGATGAGAACGGGAAGCAGGCCGGCATGGACAGCCGGCCCGAGCACATCAAGCAGGTCGCCGAAGCCTCGCTCAAGCGGCTCAAGGTCGAGACCATCGACCTCTTCTACCAGCACCGTGTGGACCCGAACGTGCCCATCGAGGACGTCGCCGGCGCGGTGAAGGACCTGATTCGTGAAGGCAAGGTGAGGCACTTCGGGCTCTCCGAAGCCGGTGCGCAGACCGTCCGTCGGGCGCACGCGGTCCAGCCCGTCACGGCGCTGCAGAACGAGTACTCACTCTGGTGGAGACGGCCGGAGGAGGACGTGCTGCCGACCCTCGAGGAGCTGGGCATCGGCCTCGTCGCCTTCAGTCCGCTCGGTAAGGGCTTCCTGACGGGGAAGATCGACGAGACGACCTCCTTCGCCAAGGACGACTTCCGCAACATCGTCCCGCGCTTCACCGCCGAGGCCCGGAAGGCGAACCAGGCGCTGGTCGACCTGCTGACCCAGGTCGCCGCCAGGAAACAGGCGACACCGGCACAGATTGCGCTCGCGTGGCTGCTCGCCCAGAAGCCGTGGATCGTCCCCATCCCAGGCACCACGAAGTTGCACCGCCTCGAGGAGAACCTCGGCGCGGCCCGCATCGAGCTGACGGCGCAGGACCTTCACGAGCTCCGGGACGCGGCCTCGAAAATCACCGTGCAGGGTGCGCGCTACCCGGAGGCGTTGGAGAAGACGACAGGGCGCTGACTCACCGAGCCCCGCGCGCCAGCACAGGCGCTCAGCAATACTCCGGGGAGCAGCGACCCGGCCTTTTCGCGAGGACACCGCAGATGCGTGAAGTGAAGCGCCCCTGCGTGGATGATTGGCCGGATTTCAATCGACGAGCTGAGCGTGCTGGTGGCGCCCATCGCCGATGGTTCCATCGGCACCCCCTCGCTCTTCGATGCACGCGAGGGAAAGGGACCCACTCGCCACCTCAAGCGGGTCTCCTTCGAGAAGCGCACCGGCGACCTGCTCTGGCTGCGCTACAAGCCCAAACGCTGAACTGACTTCGCCATGGGGAGGGCCCTCCTCCTCACTCCTGGGAGAAGGCGAGCCGCAGCTCCCCTTCCGCGTCACGCTCGCCCTTCACGTCCACCACCAGCTTCTCCAGCGTCCCCGTGAAGGCGAACGGCACCTGGTAGCGAGAGCTGACGGCCGTGCCCGTGTTCCGCCCCACCAGCAGCCCATAACCCGTCATGGCGCTGTACATCGCCCCCATCTTGATACCCTTCAGCGCCCCGACCTGCTCGTCGTCCATCAACAGGAGCACGTCGCCCGTGGAGAAGTCCGGCTTGAGGTGCTTTCCCGTCGGCGTGAAGCGCACCCCCAGCCTGTGTTGCCCGGCCGGGACCACCCGGGTCGAGGACACGGCGTACTCCTCGATCTTGAGGTAGTTGTGGACGTAGTGCAGCCGGCCCTCCTGGACGAACAGGGTCCATCCACCAAACGCCCCGCCAAAACAAGCCAGCACCCCCTCCGCGCCAGTGTCAGGGAGGGAGGCAAACGCGGTGACGGTGTGCGGCTTGCCCAGCAGCGAGGGCCCCGCCAGCGGGTGCAGGTTCGACGTGCCCGTGTAGAACGTATAGCGCTCCTTGGGCAGTGCGGCGACGGGGCGCCCTGGGTCCGCGGCTCGCTCATAGCGCCGGTCGTCGAGCGGCCGGACCTGGTACTTCCTGGCCTCGACCTCCCACAGCGCAATCAGTTGCTGGAGCTTCTCGGGGTGCTTCGCGGCGACATCGTCGAACTCCGTCGTGTCGACGTCGGTGTTGTAGAGCTCCCAGCGGTCCTCGTCCCAGGACGTGCCCTTCTTGTGCCACGCCACGGCCGTCCAGCCGTCCGACCACAGGGCCCTGCTGCCGAGCATCTCGTAGTACTGCACCTTCTTGCGCGTCTTCGCCGTCGCATCGTCGAACGTATAGGCGAGGCTCACCCCCTGAACGGGCATCTGCTTGATGCCGTTGACTGACGTGGGCTCGGGAAGCCCGCCCACTTCGAGCAGGGTCGGAACGATATCGATGATGTGGTGGTACTGATTGCGAATCGCTCCCCGCGCTCGAATCCTCGCGGGCCAGGAGATGATGAGCGCGTCGGTGTTACCCCCCATATGCGTGTCCTGCTTCCACTTCTTGAAGGGCGCGTTCCCCGCGAGGGACCAGCCCATCGGATACAGCGGGTCCGTCTCGGGACCGCCCACCTGGTCCAGGAGCAGGGTCATCTCCTCCACGGTCTCCGGGTTGAAATTCCGATACCGGTCCGTATTCGTGACGCCGTGCTCCAACCCTTCTTGAGACGCCCCGTTGTCGGAGGCGACCAGGATGAGCGTGTTGTCACGGAGCCCCAGTTCGTCGAGCGCGGCGAGCAGGCGACCGATGTGGTGGTCGGCATGGTCGAGCATCCCGGCGAAGGCCTCCTGGAGCCGGCAGTACACCGCCTTCTGCGCCTCGCTCAAGTCGCTCCAGGCGGAGACCGCGGGGTCTCGCGGAGTCAGTCGCGCGCTCTCGGGAAGGATGCCCAGCGCCTTCTGCCTCGCGAGCACCTCCTCGCGGACCTTGTCCCAGCCCTGCGCGAACCGACCCCGGTACTTGTCGATGAACTCCCGGGGCGCATGGAGCGGTGAGTGGCAGGCCCCGAGCGCGAGATACGTGAAGAAGGGTCGCCCGGTGTTCGCCTGTTGCTGGTCCCGGATGTAGGTGATGGTCCGGTCCACCAGGTCTTCAGTCAGGTGATATCCCGGACGCGTGGGCGTCTCGATGAACTGATTGTCCTGGACCAGCAACGGCGCCCACTGGTCGGTCTCTCCTCCGAGGAACCCGTAGAACTTCTCGAAGCCCATGGCGACCGGCCAGCGGTCGAACGGCCCCGCGGCGGTGTAGGCGGTATACGGGGTGAGATGCCACTTCCCGAGGGCCATGGTGTTGTAACCATTCTGCTTCAGTACTTCAGCCACCGTGGCGGCGCTCTTCGGAATCGACCCGTAGCTGCCAGGAAAACCCGTGGCCGCCTCGGTGATGGCGGCGAGCCCCACGGAGTGATGATTGCGACCAGTGAGCAACGCCGCGCGCGAGGGTGAACAGAGCGCCGTCGTATGGAAGTTGTTGTACCGCAGCCCCGTGCTCGCGAGCGTGTCGAGGTTCGGCGTCTCGATGGGGCCGCCGTAACACCCCAACTGCCCGAAGCCGACATCGTCCAGGAGGATGATGAGCACGTTCGGCGCACCCTCCGGCGCGACCAGGGGGAGCGCGGGTGTCCAGTCGGGCACGGAGTCCTGGTAGGTCTCGCCAATCCTCCCACCGAAGGCAGACGGCTCGGGCGGCAGGACGGTGCGGTCCGGCGTGGAGTGATTGTGTTTCCTGGAAGTCATGCGAGGCCCCCCCTCTTCATGGAGAAAAGAGACTGGGGAGCGAAGGGTGCGCAGGCAATGACCACCCCCCGCATGCCCCAAGCGGAAGACACAGCAGCCAATGCTCCTCACGCGTGCCCTCCGGGCGGAAGCTCGCTATCCTAGGAAGGCTTCACATCCCCGAATTTCTCTCCGAGGGTCTCATCATGCGCAAGAGCATCATGGGTGGGCTGTTGGCGGTTGGAATGCTGGCGGGCTGCGGCGGTGTCGACAACGTGGGTGAGGACTCCCAGTTGGGCACGCGCGAGGACGAGCTCCCCTTCTGTGAAGGGTTCTCCTTCGTCACGTACTACAGCGACGCGACCTACAGCGTGCAGGTCGGTCATGGGGACTGCAGCTGTGGCCACACGCTGCGCGTCGTCGGCCAGAAGACGGACTTCGCCGTGTATCTCCCCGAGAACTGTTGAGCAGCGTCGCCCCAAGGAAACCTCGGCCCGCGTGTCGCGCGGGTCGAGCCTCGCGGCGCGGCCGCAGCGCACCTGCACCCGCACCGTGGTACGCATCGAGGGCATGAGGATGAGTCCGCATACGCCGCGCGGTATCGCAGTCATCCTCGGCCTCGGCTTGACGATGGCCGCGTGCAGACCGCCGGCGCCTCCCGCCCAGTCCCTGACGTGGGTGACCATTCCCGCCACGGACCCTCGGGTGCGCTACACCGGGCGGACCTACCGCGCCCCCACCGGCGTCGTCTTCTCCCACCCCGGAGTCACGATTCGCGCGAGCTTCTGGGGAGACGCCGTGCGAATGCAGCTCAACGACATGGGGCTGGGCGGCGAGGTGGGGACCAACTTCTTCGATGTCGTGATTGACGGAGCACCGCCCCAGCAGCTCGCGGTGCATCGCGGCCAGCTCACCTATGAGCTCGCCACCGGCCTGGACGAGGGACGGCACACGGTGGAGCTCGTCAAGCGCACCGAGTCCTCGGTGGGCGCAAGCGAGCTGGTGGCACTGGAGGTCCATGGCGAGCTTCAGGAGCCTCCCGCACGCGAAGGGCTCCGGATGGAGTTCATCGGAGACTCCATCACCTGTGGCTACGGCAACGACGTCACCGTCATCCCCCAGCCACCGCCCTGGAGCGCGCCGACCTTCACCTCGAAGCACCAGAATCCCCAGCGGAGCTACGCCTGGCTCACGGCGCTGGCGCTGGGCGCGGAGCCCGTCCTCCTCTGCTATTCCGGCCGGGGGGTGTATCGCAACCTGGACGCGTCGACGTCGGGACTGCTGCCCGCCATCTACGAGTTCGCCGTCCCGGACCAGGCCGTCCCGTGGGACTTCTCGCACGAGTCGCCCGACGTGATTGTCGTCAACGCCGGCACCAACGACACCTTCGCCGGCAGTGGCACCGACGCGTACCTTCCCGATGAGGCGACCTTCAAGGCCGCCTACCGGGCCTTCCTCGAGCGACTTCGGACGCTGCACCCACGGGCGCACATCGTCTGCACGCTGGGCAGCATGACGGACGGGCACAAGGACGCCGAAGGAGCTGGCGGGCCGCCGTCGGTGCATGTCGGCCAATGGATTTCCGACCTCGTGGCGGAACGTCATCAACAGGAGGATGCCCGGGTCTACCGCCACGAGATGGTCGAGCAGGTCCCCGAGCTCGACGGCGTCGGTGAGGATTGGCACCCATCCGCCGCCACGCACCGGAAGATGGCGGCGGCGCTGAGCCAGTTCATCGAAACAGTCGTGTGCCCCTGTCGCACGTCTCCGTGACGTGGACCTGGAACACCGGTGAGCCCCCCACCTTCGCGCTCACCGACCTGAGCGGCCACGGCTCAAGCGCTGGCGAGCCTCTTCCGCAGCCAGGCGTCCACCGAGAATCGCCCGGGCCCCACGGTCAGCAGCACCACCGCGATGACGAGGTACAGGAGCGCTATCTCGTAGCTGCCCGTGTGGCCGACGAAGGGGTCTCCCCGAATCACCGCGTGGAAGTGCACCGCGACCGCCATCGTGAAGAAGAGCCCCAAGGAGGCCAGGGGCACCAGCGCCCCCAGAATCCACGCGAGCCCGCCGCCGAACTCGGAGAGCGCCGCCAGCGCCTGGAGCACGCCCGGCGTGGAGGCCTCGGCCCCCATCCAGTGGAACGGGTCCTGAATCTTCGACCAGCCGTGGAACATGAACGCGGCCCCGGCGACGACCCGGAGCAGCAGGAGCCCCGTGCTGGCCAGCGTCGATGGGGGTGGAGGAAACAAGGAGGCGAGCTTCATGGCAGTCCCTTCGAGGAGCGCGGCACCTGGGCCGGAGCGGGGACATAAACCGGCGGGTCCGCGCACGCGCTCTCGCTGCCAATGGGTTGGAATCTTGCCGAAGCCGGCGGCCCTCACGCGGGGCGGACACCGCGGGGCCCGGAAAATACAGAAGGCCCGACCCACGAATGGATCGGACCCTCTGGGTGAATCACGAAGTCGTCAGGATGACGATGGGCTTAGATCGGGCGAACGTTCTGAGCCTGCAGGCCCTTGGGGCCCCGGGCGACATCGAACTCCACCTTCTGGCCTTCGGCCAGCGAGCGGAAGCCGTCCGCCTGGATCGACGTGTGGTGGCAGAACAGGTCCTCGCCCCCGCCGTCCTGGGTGATGAAGCCGAAGCCCTTCGCATCGTTGAACCACTTCACGGTACCGGTTGCCATTGCCTTGTTCTTCTTTCATCGCGGACAGGGAGAGTCGCCGTCCGGCCCCACAGAGTATCAACCCTACAAGACGGTGCAGCCTAAGCATCTGCCTTGGAAGATGTCCACCCCCACGCACGTCACCCATGACGCTTCTGCCCCTTCTTTCACTTCTGGACGGGGCAACGCAGCGAGCCAACGTCCGCTCTGTTCCAAGTTTTCCCCTGCTAACGGTCTGCCAGCTCCGCCAGCCCGGGATTACTGGTGCCCGGGGAGCCGCCCGAGGCCTCGGAGGCCGCCCCCCTGGCGGCCAACGGAGGGACCGCACTTCGCGGGGCCGAGCGTGGAGGCGAAGTACGGCGTGTAGAGGTCGGGCACGAGGGAGAAGTTGCAGGTGTTCACCGCCTCCGGCGACAGGCCCTGGTGCGACTGCATGTAGCGGGCGACGTAGTCGCGAACGCCGTCAGCGGAGGTCCAGAGCACGCGGCCCTCCTTGAACATGGCGTACCCGCCTCCTCCACCCGCGCGGTAGTTGTTGATGGCGACGATGAAGACCTGGTCGTCGGTGACGTCCGCGCCCTGGAAGCGCAGGTGCGTGAGCCGGGAGCCTGCGGGCTTCGTCAGGTCGTAGCCGTAGTCGATGCGCGAGTAGAGGTCCCAGTTGTAGTCGGCGACCACGGGCGAGGTGGCCTTCGCGCCCTCGGGCCTCGCGGGCAGGTTGCTCGCGTCGAGCGTGCCGAAATAGAGGGTGTTCATCTCCAGCGCGCGCCGGAGGATGGAGCCGTTGATCTCCATCACGTACAGCGTGTTGTCGTAGATGTAGATGCTGTAGGCGTCGCGCAGGGTGACGTCGCCGGCCGGCAGCGCCCCATCGTTGGTGAAGAGGGCGGCCAGGGACAGGTCCACGTCGAAGCCGGCCTCGTGAGCGGCCTCTTCCTGGACGATGTTGATGAGGTCCCCCAGGGGGCTGTCGACGTAGCGTCCCGCGAAGCCGCCCGGGAACGGCGCGGTGGTGGTGCCAATCTTCTGGTTCACGTAAGCCACGGTGGTGTCGTGGTAGTTCTGGGTGAGCTGCGTGACGGCGGCATCCGCGGCGACCTTGTCGTCCACGACGTGAAGCCGGGCGTCATGAGCGTCCACGCCCCAACGCTCCCCGTTCCAGGTGACCTGAAGCTGAACGTCCGCCAGGTGGCTGCCCCAGCGGTTGGGCTGGGTGAGGAGGACCTCGCGGCCTTGCGGGTTCTTCAGCAGCATCTTCGGGATGGGCTGGTGGGTGTGGCCGGTGAGGAGCACGTCCACGTCGGGCACGCCCTGGGCAATCTGCACGGCCTCGTTCTCGCCGGGGAGGTTGCCCCGGTCCGCCCACTTCGAGTCATCCGCGTAGTCGGCCAACCACGAGTCGGGGTTGCTCGCGCTGCCAACGGGCTGCCTGTCCGGGCCGCTGTGGATGGCCACCACGACCACGTCCGCGCCGGCCTGCTTCATCCTCGGCACGTAGGTCTTCGCCGTCTCCAGCGGGTCATCGAAGCGCAGGCCGAGGATGTTCTCCGCGCGCTCCCACGTCGCCACGCCGGGCGTCACGAGGCCGAGGATGCCGACCGTCACGTCGCAGACCTTGGTGAGCACGTAGGGCGTGAAGACCTCGGAGCCGTCCGCGCTGTCGCGCACGTTGGCGCCGAGCAGGGGGAAGTTGACCTCGCTCTTGAACTTGTTGAGCACGTCGAGGCCGTAGTTGAACTCGTGGTTGCCCACGGCCATGGCCACGTACCCCAGCTCGCTCATCGCGGCGGCCATGGGGTGCCGGGGCGCGTTGTCCACCAGGGCATAGTAGGTGCCGAGTGGCGTGCCCTGGATGGTGTCACCGGTGTCGACGAGCAGCGTGCAGTCCGGGTTCTTCTCGCGCTCCTGCTTGATGAGCGTGGCCACCTTGGCGACACCGCGCTTCGCGTCGGGCTTCCCGGTGAAGTAGTCCCACGGGAAGATGTTCGTGTGCAGGTCGCTCGTCTGCAGCAGCGTCAGCGTGCGCGGCGAGGTGTCCCGAGGAATGGGCCGGGGCGGCACGTCGGTGGATTCACAGGCTGTCAGCAGCGAGCAGGCCCCCACGAGGCAAACGGAGGCGGTGCGCAGCTCGCGCATCAGGACAGGCAAACGCATCAGAAGACCTCGACGAGGAGTGATGCCGGGACGAACCGCCCAGCGCGAGGGGACCCTAACGCTCCCCTCTGACGCGCCCCACCCTCGAGCC
>NZ_VIFM01000200.1 GCF_006636215.1 Myxococcus llanfairpwllgwyngyllgogerychwyrndrobwllllantysiliogogogochensis
CCCCCACCACCGTGCCCCCGAGCAACCACGCCGCCACCGCGAGCGCCACCGCCACGGCGGCGGCCACCGGAACCCACCACACCGGAATCACCGCGCTCGACGAAGTCGGAGGCTCCGTCATCGGCCCGCGCAGACCCTCGAGCAGTCGCCGGGCATTCATCTTCTGCTCGCCCAGTCGCTCCAGTTCCCCACGGGCGACCCGCATCCGCGCGAGTCCCGCCTGCTGCTGCCGCACCTGCGCGGGCCGCACCTCCGGAAGCTCCGCGAGCTCCGTCTCCGTGCGCGCCAGCACGCCATCCAACCGCTCGCGCTCCGAGCGAGCCCGAGCCAGCGCACCACCCACCTCGCGCCGCCCCGTCTCCTCCACGTCCAGCCGGGACGACAGCGCCTCCAGCCCCGCGCGAGCCCCCGCGCTCAGGTCCAGCGCCACGAGCCCCGGCCCATCCACGCCGAGCCCCAGCTCTTCCAGCGCCGACTCCACCTGCCGCCGCTTCATCCCCAGCGCCGCACGCCGTGCCGGCAAGGCCCGCACCAGCTCCGAGCGCTCCGAGTACGCCGCCACCGCGGCTCGCAGCACTTCCTCTCGCCCTCGCACCGGCGACGGAACGGACAGCCGCGCCAGCTCCGTCTCCGCGGAGGCCAGCCGCTCCACGAGTCGAGCCACCTCCCCGCGATAGGTCGTGCTCCGCTGGAGCGCATCCTCCAACCGTGCCTCCCCGCCCTCGGGAAACGTCTCCAACGAAGGGAGTGACTCCAGCTCCGCCCGAGCCTCCGCCAGCGCGGCGACCTCGCCCAGCGCCGACTCCAGCCGCGCCAGTCGCTCCAGCTCGCGGCCATCCTCCCGCACGCGCGCCTCCAGGCCTCGCAGCTCGACGCCCAGCGCCTCCAGATGCTCCCGCTTCGCGAAGTAGAGCGCGGGCCGGTTGCCCTCCTGGCGAAGCTGCTCCTGCACCTCCTCCAGCTCGCGCAGCTTCACGTTCAAATCCGACTTCGAGCCCGTGGGCTTGTAGAGCTGCTCGGTGCTCTTGCTCAGTTGGGACATGGCCTCGGGCAGCCGCCGAGCGCCCTGCATGCTCGCGGCGACCAGGGCCTCCGACACCCCGCGCTCCTTCGAGAACTGCTCGAACCCCGCCAGTTCCTCCAGTCGGAAGGCGAAGACATCGAAGAACAGCTCGCGCGTGACATGGCCGCGCGCGTCCTTCAGTCGCTCCTCGGACACCGGCTCGCCGTCCGGACCGAGCACCGTCAGCGTCTCCGACTTCCTCCCCCGAGGCGCCGCCATGCGCCGGACGAGCAGCGGCCCCGTTCCCGTGAAGAGTCGAAGCTCGCCGCCGATGGGCGTGTCCTCGTCCATGGCCGCATACCGCTCTGGATTCCCCCGGCGCTCGAAGCCGAACAGCATGGCGCGCAGGAAGGCGAGCAGCGTGCTCTTGCCCGCTTCGTTGGGACCGTGGAGCAGATGCAGCCCAGGCCCCAGCTCCAACGTGAGGTCCGAGAAGTGTCCGAAGCGCCGCACCCGTACCGTGTCGATGCGCAACCCTGGCTTCATGCCCCCTCCTCTTCCTCGTGAAGCGCCTCCACGCCCAGCAGGCTCGCGCGGGAGATCCACTCCGTCCGTGGCATCTCCAGCACATCCACCCCCAGCCGCTTCAGCCGCTGGCCCAGACTGCCCAGCGCTTCCTGCTCCCACAGTCGCGCCAGCGCGACCGGGTCTTCTTCCAGCAAGCGCGCCTCTTCCAGCAAGGTGCGCGCGAAGCCGCCTTCCGTCTGGAGCGCTTCCCAGTCCAGTTCCGGACGACTTCCATCCCGCAGTGACTCCAACAGCACCGGCGGATGCCCCCGCGCCAGCCGCGCGCGCAGGTCCTCTTCCAACTGCGCCAGCGCTCCGGGCCGCGTGAGCTCGCGATGCAGCGGCCCGCGCCCCGTGAGCACCAGGCGCACCGCGTGGCCATCCAGCTCCCGCGCGCACGCGGCGTCCACCCCTTCACCCACCGTGCCCAGCAGCGCGTCCAGCGTGGCCACGCCCGTCAGCGGCACCTCCAGCCGATGCCAGCGCACCGTGTCCACCGGCACGAAGCGCCGTCGCATGCCCCCGTCCTCCACCTCCACCAGCACGCAGCCGCGCTCCCCTGTCTCCAACGCGTGCCGCCCCTGCGGATTGCCCGGGTACACGGCCATGCCGCCACCGGGCAGCGTCAGCTCGCTGCGCGTGTGCACGTGTCCCAGCGCCCAGTAGTCCAGCCCGCGCGCGCCCAGGCCCGCGGGGGTGCAGGGCGCGTAGTTGGCGTGTCCCTCCGCGCCGCCCAGGTTCGCGTGCAGCAGGCCCACGCTGAAGCCGTCCCCGGTGCGACGGAAGCGCGCGGACAAGTCGTCGCGCACCTCCACGTCCGGATAGGAGATGCCCTGCACGCGGCACAGCCGACGTCCCTCGCGCCGCACCTCCGCCTCTTCCCAGTCCGGGCCGAACACCTTCACCGACGAAGGCAGCCCCAGCGTCCCGGTGTCGCCGCTGAGCGGATCATGATTGCCGTGGACGATGAAGGACTCGATGCCCGCGTCGTGCAGCCGCCCCAGCTCGCGCCGCAGCGCCAGTCGAGCGCGCACCGAGCGGTCCTTCACCTCGAACAAGTCTCCGGCCAGGAGCAGGAAGGCGACGCGCTCGCGCAGGCACAGGTCGACGATGCGCGACAGCGCGCGAAAGGTGGACTCCTGGAAGCGTCCCAGCAGGGGTCCTTGTGCGGCCACGCCACGGAAGGGAGTGTCCAGGTGCAGGTCGGCGGCGTGGACGAACTTGAAGTGCATGTCGGGCCCCGCACCGTACCCGAAGCACGGCGAGGAGCCTGCTTTCCACCCCGCAGCGCCCGCGCGCTGTCAGGCAGGCGAGAGGCGCTCACTTCGCCGCGACGTCGAGCCTCCGCCAGGACGGCTGTAGAATGACTGACACCGTCCCTCCCGCCGGGATGTCCAGCTCCTCCATGTGGAACTGACCGGGCACGTCGGACGTGTGGAAGAAGACGGTGACCCTGCCCTCGGGGACATGGGTGAAGACGACCTCCGGGTTGTCCTCCCTGTACTGCCAGGGCAGGCCCTGGAATATCAGGTGGCGCAGCGCCGATGAGGTGCTGGGAGGCGGCACCACGCCGGGTACCAGTCCCAGGCCCACGCCCACTTGCGAGGGCAGGCGCAGCTTCACCGTGGCCCCTCCCGTCGCGGGCAGGAAGGCCACCGTCAGCGCTCCGCGCTCGGGCAGGTCCACGCTCAACGGCTGGAAGTCCGGCAGTGACTCGTTGCGGTGCCGCGCAATCAACTTGAGCGCATAGCGGCCGGGCTCCAGGCCGCGCAGCGTGCTCACGCCCTTGCCCATCTCGACCAGGCCTTCGTCGCCCGCTCCCTGGTAGCTGATGAACGCGTCCAACGGACGGCCCTGGCGGTCCCTCGCCGTCACCTTCACGCGAGCGCCAGACTCCATCCGCGCCGTCACCTTCTCCTGCGTGGCGGCCACTGGAACGAGCAGCTCGCGGTAGTTGCCTGGGTGGCTCATCCGGAGGGTGTGGGGACCGGAGGCCACCTTGTCCAGATAGAACTCGCCGTCGCTGTTCGTGCGCGCGCCCGCGAGCTGGCCCCGCTCACCGTCCTCGTCAGGCTCGGCGTCGAGTTCGACCGTGGCGCCCTTCACCGGCGCGCCTGTCTCCGCGTCCAGCACCAACCCCTGGATGTAGCGCCCCTCCTCCAGCCGGATGTCCCCCAGGTCGACATCCGCCACGTCCACGCCGCCCTTCACCGCGCGCGTCGCCGTGGGCATCTCGTACACGCTGAAGAGGTACTGACGGGTGATGGGCTCTTCGTGGAGGGGGACGGCGAAGGTGCCGTCCTCGCTCTGGACCCGCGTGTGTCCCACGGTGAAGGAGTGCTGGGGCGCGCCGTCTGGTCCGAGGAGCCGTCCCCGGATGTGGGGGTGGCGCCGGAACACCAGCCGCACCTGCTTCGTGTCCGCGGTGAAGTGGACGCCCTCGCCGTCGCGGACGATTCCCGAGCAACGCTCCGGCAGCAGCTCATGACCTGGCTTGATGGCGAACAGCGCATGGTCGAGGGGGCCCAGGCCGCGAAGGACGAAGCGCCCCTCCGCGTCCGTGAGGACACCGCGCGGTCTCTCGTGCCGGTCCCCGTGGATTTCGATGAACTTGGGACCATCGACCCTGGCCAGGGACTGGGCTCGCACGGAGAGGCCCTGGACGGGCTGGCCGGCGGTGTCGACGGCGATGCCCTCCAGCGAGTGCTCCTCCTGGAGCCGCAGCTCCACCTTCGTCACCGTGTCCGGCAGCAGCTCCACGTCGGCCCAGACCCTCCGGTCCACGCTGGACGCCCATTGCTTGGCCTCCACGCGATAGCGCCCCGGGTAGATGCCCTTGCGGCGGAAGTGTCCCTGGTCGTCCGTGCCCTCGGTCTCCAGCAGGCGTTCCTGCTCGTCGTCGTGGTCCAGTGGGAGCACGTTCACCATGAACCGCGCCACCGGCAGGCCGCGCGCATCCGTCAGCGTTCCCTCCACCGTCGCGCCCGTGCTCAATGTGAGCGTCACCTCGGGGCCAGGGGCTGTCGCCACCACGGTCTCATGGACGTAGTCGTCACTGCGCGCCGTGATTTCGTAGGAGCCGCCGGCACGCGTGGCATCCATCACGAAGCGTCCGTCCCGGTCGGAGAAGGTCAGCTCCTGCGGCTCGTAGTCCTCGGGGCCTTCGGTCCCCATCAGCTCCATCGCCAGGGGCACGCCCGATATCGGCTGGCCCGCGCCGTCCACGACGCGACCGGTGATGGTCTGCGTGCGCTTCAGCGTGAAGTCCCGAGGGCCCATGCCGCTAGCCAGCTCGTGCTCCTGGCCCACCGTCAGGTCCACATGGCCTTTCGCCTCGACGGTGAACTCCCACGGGCCGGGCTCCACGGGGCCCAGGCGGTAGTGGCCGTTCGCCGCGGTGACTGCCTCCAGGGACTCCCGTCCGCCCTGTCTGAAGTGCGCCTTCACACGCGCGCCCTCCACCGCGCCGTGCGCATCATCGAACACCGTGCCCTCGACCTGGAGCGCCTCGCCCAGCTTCAACACCACCTCGGGAGGAGGCGCTGAACCCAGCACCACCCGTGCGAAGGCGTACCGGCCCCCTTGCTCGACTGTGAGCGCGTACCTGCCCGTGCTCAGCTCCAGCGTGAAGCGTCCCTCCGCGTCCGTCTTCGTCCGGGGAACCGGCGCCCCGTCGTCCAGGTCGGCGCGTGCCGCTCGGACCTCCACTCCTGGCACGGGCGCTCCGTCGGACAACACCCGGCCATGGAGCGCGCGGGGCCGATACAGCGTCACCTCCCGGAACTGGTCGCTGTACCGCTCCGGCGCGAGCGTCGGCAGCCAGCCCTCCTTCGTCGCGAGCACCTGATAACTCTGGCGGGGAAGGGGCCCCAGCCTGAAGCGGCCCTGGTCATCCGTGCTCGTGTCGAAGAAGCGGGTGTGGTGCATGCTGACCGCCGTCACCGCGACGCCCGCCAATGGCTCGCCGTCCCCGTGGACCTGGCCCGCCACGAACCACGGCGGCTCCAGCAGCAGCTCCACGTCCTGGCTGCCAGAAGGAACGGCGGGGCGCAGCGCGGTGCCCCGCTCGGAGAGCGCGAGGAGGGCTTGAGGGCCCTCGGGCAGTCCCTCCAATACGAAGGCGCCGTCGTCGCCCGACACGGCCTCCGCGTGGATGGGAGCTTCACCCTGCCGCGCGAGCAGCAGCGCGGTGAGCGTGTCCTCCACCTGCGGCAGACACCACGGGAGCTTGCGCCGACCCTGGGACGCATCGACCAGCGCCTCCCAGTAGGGAAGCACCTCCTCCGGACAGGGGAGCTCCGACAACGTCTCGCCCGCCTCCGGCCACGACGCGGAGACGCGTGCGCCCGCCACGGGCCGACCCAGCGAGTCCACCACGGTGCCGCGAATGGACAGTCCCGCTCCCGCCTGCTCCGCCCGCGTGGGCGCGGACGTGCGCGGAAGCGAATCCCCCGAGGCGCGCCGGGGCGCTGGAGCGACTTCGCGCGCGGGCGCCATGGGCTCGGTGCTTCCGAGCATCCACCACGCCAGGAGCGCGAGCACCCCCGCGATGACGCTCCCCCACTTCCACCCGCGCATGATGTGCTCCGGCTGTCCGACGACGTCGAGTCGTCACGATAACAGCCGGAGCCCACCTGGCGTGGTTGGCGCTACCGCACGGTGCCCGCGTCCGTGCCCTTCATCGGCTTGCCGGACCCGCCCGTGCCCTGGTGGTCCAGGGCGCCCTTGTTGTTGCCAGAGCCACCCATGGCCCCGGAGTTGTCCTCACGGCTCCGCTCACGGCACCCCGTCATCGTCAGGGCCGCCGCCACCGCCGCCACCGTCAGCCATCGCGTGAAAGTCCTCATCGCGCGTTCCTCCCTTTTTTAAGGCTCGCCCAAGGCTGGGGCCGCACCGCGCGCGGGGCATGGTGTCCCGGGGTGCTTGCTTGCTCGTCAGCCCCGGGCCGGAGGACAGGCGCGGTGCTCAGGCCTCGCGGCGCAGCACGAGCAGCGCGTACTCCAGTCCGCCATCCATCAACGCCTGCTGGAGTCGCAGGTGCTCGCGGCGGGACTCCCCTCGGGCGAGGACGCGCGACGGAGGCTGACCGGAGGACGTGAAGCGCTCATGGGCGAGCAGCTCCAGCGTGAGGGACCAGAAGCCCACCACGCGCGCGGACACATCGTCGCGGACCTCCAGCTCCAGTCCGGCGGCGTGCGCGGCGGACAGGTATTCGTCCAGGGAGCCGATGCGCGTGCGCCAGTACCGGTCGAAGGGCGCGGCCAGCTCGGGGCGGCCAAGGAAGCAGTCCGCGATGGCCACCACGCCTCCGGGCCGCAAGAGCGCGCGCACGCGGCGGAACCACTCCGCGCGCGGCAGGTAGCTGCTGCTCTCCACCGCCACCACGGCGTCGAAGCAGGCGCGGCCCGGCACCGCGAGCGCGTCACAGTGAAGGGGCTTCACGCGCGCGCCCACGCCCTCGATTTCGGCGAACGTGCGCACCAGCTCCACGTGCGAGGGCACGTTCGTCACCGCCGTCACCCAGGCCTGATGCTCGGCGGCCCAGTACAGCGAGCCGCCGCCCAGGCCGCAGCCCACGTCCAGCACGTCGGCTCCTCGGGGGAAGGTGCCCACCGCGCGCGCCAGCTCCGCGAGCAGGGCCTCCTGGGAGGCATGGACGCGCTCGCGCACGAGCGGCTCCGGCTCGCCCGGTGGAGGCACGTCGTCCACCAGCCCCACGTGGAAGTGGATGCGGGGACCGGGCCCGTAGCGACGGAGGATGCGCTCCGTCTTCTCCTCGTAGTAGGCGGCCACCGCGTCATGGCGGGCCTCACTCCGTGGGGGTTCCGCCCTCATGGCTCCACCTCCGGAAGTATCGGTTCGATGCGGCGCAGCGCCGCGTCCAGGCAGCGCAAGTCTTGTCCGCGCAGCGCCTCCGCGGCCTGCCTGCCCCACGTCACCACGGTGAGCCGGTCGCTCGGGGGCATGGAGGTGAAGCGCGGGTCCTTGGAGCGGATGTCCTCCGCCACGTGGGCGGCCACGCCCAGGCTCAGGCCCACCGACACCGCGCGCTCCTCCAGCCACGTCCCCGCCCAGAGCACGCGCAGGTACGCGGCCCACTGTCGCCCGGCGATGCCCTCCGCCACCCGGCGGAACAAGGGCGCGCTCCATGCCTGGGCGCGCACCTCCAGGGCCTGCGGTCCCGCGGCCTGGGCCAACATGCGCGCGCTCTCCTCCATGGCGTTCGGGAGCACGCGGGCGCGAGGCTCCGCCAGCGTGGCCCAGGCCAGGTTCTGCAGGAGGAACTGCGCGCACGGGCCCACGCGCAGGGGCGCGTCGTAGTAGGTGCAGTCGCCGTCGATGAGGTCGTCGGCGAGGTTGCCCGCGCAGAAGATGAAGAAGAGGCCCACGCCGCGCGCCGTGAGCACGGGGCGCTCCAGTCCGGCCTCCGCGCCGGCCTCGTAGAAGAGGGGCAGGGGGCCAGGCTGGGCGGCCTCCAACGCGGCGAGCACGTCGTGCTCCGACTCCTCGGGCAGCTCCAGTCGCCGCAGCACCCGCAGGGCCTCTTGATAAAGGGCTCCACCGCTCATCGGTACTCCCTGGGCAGAAACAGGCGCAGCAGGGCTCCGCCGTCCGGGGCGTTGCGTCGGTACAGCATTCCGCCGCTGGCGCGCAGCAGGCACTCACTGGTGTACAGGCCCAGGCCGGTGCCCTCGGGCTTGGACGTGTAGAGCTCCTCCGCGGGGACGTCGAGGAGCGCGGCCGGGAAGCCCGGTCCGTCATCCGCGATGACCACTTCCAGCCGGCCGCTGAGCGGCTCCACCCGGGCCTGGATGCGCACGCGCGAGGCGCCCTGCTTGCCGTCTCCCTCGCAGGCGTTGAGCACCAGGTTCTCCACCACCCGTCGCAGCGTGGTGGCCCCGCCTCGCATCAGCGCGCGCAGCGGCTGTCCTGGCTCCACCGCCACCTCGATGTCCACGTCCGGGAAGCGCAGGCCCATGCTGGTGCGCACGCCCTCCAACAGCGGCGTCAGCTCCACCGGCTCCGGCTCCGAGCCGACATAGCGCCGGCCCTTCGCGCGAATCTCCCCGACCATGTTCCGAATCTGGGTGAGGCTGTCGTTGAGCGTCTTGACCAGGTCCTCGAAGTCGCCTCGGGCCAGCGCGTTGCGCTGCACCCCCATCACCGCCAGCATGTCCGCCGCGGTGCCCGCCGACATGAGCGCGCTGTCCAGCTCGTGGTGGTAGCCGAGGATTTCCCCCAGCGCGCGCGACAGCCGGCCCACGTCCTGCTCCTGCTGTTCCAGCAATTGCGCCTGCACGGCGGCGCGCAGGCGCTCGGCCTCCGCGCGGGCCTGGTCGTGCTGCACGGCGAAGGTGCCCAGGTACAGCTCCGCGGTGAGGGCGGCGGGGCCGATGACGCCGAACAACACCAGGTGCTCCGGGCTCTCGAGCAAGGGCAGCGCGGCCACCAGCGCCAGCGCCGTGCCCAGGGCGAGGAAGGGCTGCCGGGGCGTCACGCGGTGCAGCCGGCCGTGGAACGCGGTGGTGAAGAGGAAGAGGGAGGTGATGACGGTGGCGCCCTGCAGCTCCGACATCGCCATCAGCGCGGCGAGGAAGAAGTGCAGCGACGTCACGCCGAGCAGCAGCCACAGCCAGCCCCACGTCTCGATATGGCGCCGCTTCCGGTGGACCGCGGAGAAGAGCAGGCCGCTGACGAGCATGGGCGCCGCGCACAGCAGCCCGTCGACGAAGGAGATGCCGAAGAGGGTGCTCGCGCCCGGCGCCCACGCGACGGCGGCGAGCACCGCCAGCACGACGGTGGTGAGCGCCCACCAGGCCCCCACGCCGGCGGCGGCGAGCACCTCCGCGGTGTCCTGGGCACGCGTCCAGCGCCGGAACGAGGCCGTGACGGCGGCGCCGCCGGCGAAGCGTGTCTTCATACGGTGGTGGACAGGGTGCAGCCCGCCACTCGTTGGAGCTCGTTCACCTCGCGCGTGGCGTCCTCGACGCGCTGACGCAGCTCCTGGACGAGCCGGGAGTGTCCGCGCCGCGTGACGCGGACCTCCACCTCTCCACCGGCCAGCAGGTGGTGCAGCGCCTCCATCACCGGCTCCAGCGCGGGGTTGAGTCCCACCGCGCCACCCGGGCCTTCCACGGCGCCCAGGTCCTGGATGCGCTGCAGGTAATCGCTCACCGCGCCGACCAGGGGGACGCTGACCAGCCGGGGTCCCCAGGTGTCGTTGTCGCTGCTCATGTCGTCTCTCCCCCGGGCGCCCGCTGGCGTCCCTCGCTGCGGTGGTGGTGGTGGCGCGCGGGGCCAGACGCCTCACGCGGGGCGTCCGCCTCTCGCCGCGCACCTGGGGGGCTGCTTCGAAATGGCTTTCGATGCGACACGTGTCGAAGCCACATGCTGGTTGCCCCCCGCGAACCAGGCAGGCACGACTCCTTCGTCGCGCGAACGGAAGCAAAGCGAGCCGTCAAGGACGGAGTCAAACCGCCGGGGCCGCGAGTGTTCTTTAGTGTCCGGCGACACCGCCCCGGAGGGTGGCGAGGTGGTGGAGAGCCGACGTGATGTCCGCGAGGCGACTGCCCTGGGAGCGGGGCCTTCCAGGCGGCCGGGTGCGCTGAGGGAGGTGTCCACCGCGCCCCACCGTTCCCACCGTTGCCGGGGGTGCCGGCATGGCCAGGGTGAGACAGGTGAGCGAGCACGGGGCGGAGGGCGGTGTCGAGCGCGTCTACCATGAGCTGCGGCGGACGATGCGCGTGACGGGCGTGGACGTGTCCTTGCGCACGTGGGCCGCATACCCGCGCTTCTTCGTGGCGATGTGGGAAGCGCTGGGGCCGAACGTGGAGACGCGCGCGTTCGAGGAGTCCGCGCTGGGCCTGTGGCAGGAGGTCCTGGACTCGACGGTGCAGTGGGAGGCGCTGGGCGCGTGGGGCACGACGAGGCTGGGGCCCAGCCAGCGCTTCCACGCGCGCGGGGCCCTGGAGCTGTTCGAGACGATGCAGCCTCGGGTGATGTTGATGGTGTCCGCGGTGCGGATGGCGCTGGAGGGGCAGCCCGTGGGACAGCAGGGCGCCCTGGGGACGTCGGAGCGGCTGGAGCGCGGCGTCCCCTCGCGCATGGCGGCGATGGACTGGGTGGCGGAGAAGCCGGGCGATGCTGTGCTGCGGACGTTGTTCGCGGACATCGTGAAGACGGTGGGGCCGCCGGGAGTGCCGGGTGAGTACCGCGCGCTGGGCTGCTGGCCCTCGTATCTGGAGACCGCGTGGCGACGGCTGAAGCCGCGCATGAAGGACGAGGACTTCCAGCGCGCATCGGAGCGACTGTTGGAGTCCGCGCGACGGCGGGCGCGGGCGCTGCCGTACCCGGTGGCGTTGAGTCGCGAGCGGGTGTCGGCGTTGGGGGAGAACGCGGAGGCGGTGCTGAAGGTGACGCAGGCGCTGGAGCGCCGCTCGCCGGCCTTGCTGTTGAACCTGTCGCGGCTGGTGCAGGACGTGCCGGACATGCTGCGTCAGCCGATGCCGGGAGCGTCCCGGCTGGTGCCGGACTGGGTGGCGGCGGAGGAGCTGCGATGAACTGGCGCGAGTGGCAGGGGCGACAAGAGGTGATGGAGCTGGGCAGCCGGTTCGTGAGCTACGTGGACTGGGGCTCGGGGCCGCCGGTGGTGCTGCTGCACGGCATTCCGAACTGGAGCTACCTGTGGAGCGGGATTGCGCCGGGGCTGGCCGAGTCGTACCGCGTGCTGGCGCCGGACCTGCTGGGCTACGGGTTCTCCGACCGGCGCGACAGGTTCGACCGTTCGATATCGCGGCAGGCGGAGGCGCTGGAGGCGTGGATGGACCGCCTGGGCGTGGTGGACGCGACGGTGGTGGGGCACGACGTGGGCGGCGGCGTGGCGCAGCAGCTCGCGGTGCGCTTTCCCCAGCGGGTGGGGCGGCTGTGTCTGATGGACAGCGTCTGTTACGACGCGTGGCCCAAGGGGTTGATGGCGCAGCTGGGCACGCCCGCGATGGCGCGCAGGCTGACGCCGGAGCGCCTGACGCGCTTCTTGACGCAGGCGCTCAAGCGAAAGGGCTTCGCGACGCCGCAGACCGCGGAAATGCTGGAGGGGTTGCTGGCGCCCTACGCGACGGAGGTGGGGATGGTGTCGCTGTCACGCGACGCGGTGGCGCTGAACACCAACCAGACGCTGGAGCTGGCGTCGAAGCTGGGGCACCTGGCCGTGCCGGTGCTGGTGTTGTGGGGGGAGAAGGACGGCATCCTGCCCGCGAAGTACGGCGAGCGACTGGCGTGGGACATCCCTGGTGCGCGGTGGATGAAGGTCCCGAATGCGGGGCACTTCGTCATGTGGGACGCGCCGCACGCGGTGGCGATGGAGCTGTTCCGCTTCCTGGAAGGGGCGGCGCCGGTGAGTCACTCGACGACGCGCTCGGTGGCGGAGGAGCTCTGGGGCTCGGAGGCGCCCGTGCCCGCATGAGGCGTCACGGCGCGGAGTCTTCTCCATTGAAAATCCGCGTCGTGTACTGGCCCGTCCGTGCATTCAGCGTGTGTCGGAGCACGAGCTTCCTGGGGGCGGGTGGGCTGGAGCTGTCCGTGGGGTAGGGGACGCTGAAGGCCTCGATGACGGAGAGGTCCGGGGTGGCGGTCCAGGCCACGCCTTCGCTCGTCATTCCCTCCGTGGATTCCAGCCCCTCCGGCTCCGAGAAGCGACCCTTGGCGTCCATCGTATAGGCGGTGAAGCGCACCACCGGGCAGGCGCCGCACGCGCCGGTGCCGAGCTCATGGTTGGTGCCCTCGTAGACCTGGAGCACGCGCAGCCCCGAGGCCGTGGGGGTCGTGCGCACGCGGTCGCCGCCCAGCTCGAGGGCGTGCAGCACCGTCCTGCCTCGACGTGACACCAGCCAGGAGGAGGGCGCGCCCTTGAAGTCCGACGTCATGGGGACGATGACGAGCTCCACGTCTCCGAGCTTCGCCACGCTCTTCACCTGGCGGAGGTCCACCTTCACGACCTTGGGGCTCGGCTCCTCCGGCACGTACTGGTAGCCCCGCGCGGGGTTCATCCAGGCTTGAATCTGGTCCGCCTGCGCTCCCGGGGAATAGAACATGCCGTGTTTCATCGCCTCCTCCAGCAGCTCCGGCCACTCGCCGAAGCGCAGGGGCTTCGCGAGCGTCACGGCGTGGAAGGTGGACGCCTCACCGAACCGACGTCGGGAGGACGAGGAGAGGAAGGTCTCCTGCGTCGCACCGCCCTCGTCGCTGTCCACCAGGTCCACGAGCAGGCGTACGTCCTTGAGTGGGGCCTGCACGGTGGCGGGGAAGGCGTCGATAGGGATGAGCGCCTCGAAGCGGTAGCCGCCAGGGAAGGGCGCGTAGTGCGCGGTGCCGACGGAGGCCGAGGAGGTGGCGCCGTGGCGGAGCACCCCCGAGGGCGTCACGCCGAACTGGGCCACCAGCTCCCGCAGGAGCTGCTGGCGCCGGAGGGTCTGCTCCTTCCACCACGCCTTGCATGCGGCCGGGTCCGCGCGCGAGCCCTCGTCGCACGCCGACGGGTCAGGGACGAGCACTTCCTCGAACTGGTTGGTGTAGCTCAGCGGTGGCAGCGCCGGAGGAGGCAGGGCGAGCCACACCTCGACGTGGTCCGCGTTGATGCCCTTCGGGTTGTCGAGCTGGACGACGTCGTCACGCACCTCGCCCGCGATGGCGAGCCCCTCCGGGCCGAGCGCGAGCCACACCTTCGCGGACAAGTCGCTCTCGGAGGACACCTTCTTCGCGCCCGCCACCTGGTTCTTCGCGCCCAGCGTGAGGGAGGGCGGCTGCTTCCACTCGTCGAGCTTCCCGTCCACCTGGAAGCCGGGAGGAATGCCTTCCTGGAGGCGGGGCGTGACAGGTGCGGCGTGCAGCAGCAGGAACGAGAGGGAGAGCGAGAGCATGGACGCCGCGCATCATGACGCTGTTTCAGCGAGGGTGGCGTGTCCTCACCCGGAGGCGGTCTCCGGGTGCGTCTTGGTGCTCGCTCCCGGGCCGTCCTCGCGCTAGAGGCGCGGTATGCGTGACCGAATCCAGGCGGTGCTTCGTCAGTTGGCCCAGGCTCCCGAGCTCGAGGCTCGCTGGCTGCACACCCTGTCCCTCATGGAGTTCATCGGGGCGCGGAAGATTTCGCGCACGGTGGCGGACCGTCATCCCACGCTGGAAGTGCTCGGACATCTGTCCGACGAGACGCGCCACGCGTTCGCCTTCAAGCGCCTGTCTGCCGAGGTGGCCGGGAGTGAAATCACCACCTTCCTCTGTCCGGAGGCGGCGGGCCGCTACTTCCAGGGGCTGGACCACGAGCTGGCCACCTGGGCCACCGCGCACACCGGCCAGCCCGACGTGTACCTGCACTATCTGCTCACCACGACGGCCATCGAGCGCCGCGCCATGGTGCTCTACCCGCTCTACAAGGCGGCCTCGCGCAACACGAGCGTCCGTGAGGAGCTGGGGCGCGTCGTCACCGAGGAGCAGAGCCACCGCCGCACCATCGAGGACGCGTGCGTGGCGCGCCTCACCGCCGTGGGTGCTTCGTTGGAGGAAGCGCTGGCCCTGGAGGAGCGCCTCTTCGGAGCGTTCCTCGCGGAGCTGGAGCCCGTCGTGGAGAGGGAGCTGGCGGCGCTGCCGTCACCCTCGGCCCTCGCGGCTTCCGACGTGGGCACCCCCGCGGTGCGGGCATCGTCCTCGGTGAAGTAGGGGCGACGCGGACCGTGGACTAGGACAAGGGCTGCGCGAGGTAGTCGCTCGCCACCAGCACGAGCTTCCCCTCGCGCCACTCCGCGCGCAGGTTGCGGGCCTTGCGCGCGCGCTTGCGACTGAGCTCCACGCCCACCGCGTCCAGGCCCATGGCGTTGGCCACGGCCAGCGCGGTGCCGTGGCCACAGAACGGGTCCACCACGGTGCGCGTGGACGTGTTCTCCAGGATGAAGCGGCAGGCGAGCTGACACGCGTCCACACCCATGCCGCGCGTCCAGGTGACTTCGCCCGCGTCCGCGAGGACATCCGCGGTGGACTTCGCCAGGTCCGGGCGCACGCCGCGCGAGAAGCACAGGAAGTGGGAGTACGCGGGCCGGCCGTACGTCACCGTCCCGGGGGCGCGGCGACAGACGACCTTGTGCCAGAGCAGGCCCAGGCCCGTCTCCTCGGCGGCGCGTGAGACGAGGTAGCCCTTGTCGACCCAGAGGCCTTCGTCCTTCACGTCCGTTTGATAGAAGATGGCGACGCCGTCATCGGGCACGCGCGTCATCACCAGCGCCGCCGCGCGGATGAACCACGCCTTCCACTCGGGCAGGGACAGCGAGGGGAACTCGGACGCGTCCGGCAGCGACGCCACCGTCGAGCACCCCGCGAGCACCGGCTGGGCCGCAAGCCACGTCAGCGCGTCCTCGCAGTGCACCGTGCGCCGAGCTTCGTGCCGCGCGCCGCCCGTCCCATCCCGTTCGTCCGCCATGAGGCGGCGGACTCTGCCAGAGCGGAACGCCGCCCGTGAGACAACCCACCACCTCCGCTCCCCGCCAACCCGACTCATACCCACCGCGAACGCCTACATGCGCCCCCTGGAACTCTCCTGAGTGTCATGGCTTGCTTTCGCTCCTGCACATTTCTTCAATACTGCTTTATCCTTTTCGTCTGAGGAGACGACATGAGCACGATTTCCGCATCTGACGGGACCTCGCTTCACTATCGCGTCATCGGCGAAGGACCGCGCACGGTGGTGTTGGTGCATGGGTGGATGGTGTCGGGTGCGGTGTGGGACTCGATGGTGGAGCGGCTGGACCTGACGGGGCTGCGGCTGGTGGTTCCGGACGCGCGCGGCACGGGTCAGTCGGGGAAGCCGGCGGGTGGGCATTCGTTGGAGGGGCTGGCGAAGGACGTGCTGGCGGTGGTGGACGCGGTGGGTGCCCAGCGCTTCTCGGTGGTGGGGCACAGCATGGGTGGGCAGTTGGCGCAGTGGATTGCGTCGCACGTGCCGGAGCGGGTGGAGGCGTTGCTCTTGCTCAACTCGGTGCCCGCGTCGGGGCTGCCGTTGCCGCCGGATGCCGCGGGGTTGTTCCGGACGTCGGCGGGGGACCGCGAGAAGCAGAAGATGATTCTGGGCCTGGCCTGCAAGAAGCTGTCGCCGGAATCGCTGGAGTCGCTGTTGAAGGACTCGGGGGTGGTGAGCGCGGCGTCGATTGAGCAGGCGTTCGACGCGTGGACGCAGGGTGGCTTCGCGGACCGGCTGTCGAAAATCGTGGCGCCGACGTTGGTGGTGTCGACGGACGACGCCTTCCTGCCGCCGGCCTTCTTGCGGCAGGCGGTGGTGGAGCCCATCAAGCGCGCGCGCATGGCCCACATTCCGGGCCCTGGACACTATCCGCAGGTGGAGAGCCCCCAGGAGACCGCGGCGGTGTTGTCCGCCTTCCTGGCGGGCTCCGCGCCCGCCTGATTCCGGCTTCGAGGAGGCAGCACGATGGCCTGGAACATGTCCTTCGAGTACGACGCGCAGAACGACGTCGTGACGGCCTACTTCACCGACTGCGTCCTGGTGAATGAGGAGGACGTCCTGCGTTGGCGGCGGGAGGTGGAGGTGCACCTGTCGCGCTACGCGGGGTCTGGCAAGGTGGACCTGCTCATCAACCTGGACGGGTTGGTGGTGAAGTTCACGGCAGGGCGAGTGTTCGGCAAGGAGCGGCGTGAGGTGCTGGAGCGTTTCACGCATCGCTCGTACCGGTTTGGTGGGGACGACATGACGCAGATGTTCGTGCTCACCAGCGGGGCCATCAACGGCGCGGCGGTGAATCACTACGCCACGCGCGACGAGGCCCTGGCCGCGCTGAAGGCCGAGCGCGAGGCCCTGCGTCAGCGCGGGCCGTCTCCGTTCGGTGGAGGCTTCGCCGGCAGCAAGGCGTGAGGGTGGGGCCTGTGATTGGCCCCCTCGCGCGGGTGTGTCAGGACGCCTCGGAATACGCGGCGCGGATTTCGGCCATGGGCAGGAAGAGCCGCAGGGGCCAGGGCGAGGTCGGAGGCTCGCTCTCGGCGAGCAGCGGCTCGTAGCCGAACCTCTTGTAGAAGTCGCGAGCGTGGGCGTCCTTGGCGTCCACGATGACCGCCACGGCGCCACTCTGGGCGTTGATGGTGAGCGCGCGAAGGTGGGCGTCTCCGAGGAGGTCTTCGCCATGGCCCCGGCCTCTCACGCGAGAGTCCCGTGCGAGGCGCGCGATGAGGACCGCCGGGAGCGGGTAGTGCGGCAGTCTCTTGCTTAGGTCGGGCGGAAGCGTCTCCCGTTTGAGGGTGGTCAGCGAGACCGTGTAGTAGCCCAGGACCAGCGGAAGCGCGGGGTCGTCGGACGCGGTGCGCCGAAGGACCCAGGTCCGACTGATGTCTCGCTCCTGGTTCTGCCGGGCGGACTCACGGAAGAAGCGATTCAGGGCCTCGTGCTCACACGTGAAGCCACTGCCCGTGTCGCTCCGGGTCACCGCTTGAGTGATGGGAGCGGGGAGGACGAGGTCGGACGAGGCGGGTGGTGGCATGAATCCCAGACAAGCCCACGAAGAGGAGGACCCGAGCGTGGGCTAGGGGCGGCGGCGCTTGCGAGCGAGTGCGCGAAGCGCGGCCGTGGGTTTCGAGGGCTTCCCGAGTCGGGTCACCACCCGGTCGAAGTCCGCGTCCGGGAGGACGATCTCCGAGGGGTCCTTCTGCGCGGTCTGTTCCATGTGCGTGAGCAGGGGTGTGCTGAACTCCCGCACGGTGCCTTGGGGTGTCGAGGGGAGGAACACGAGCCGGGACCCCTGCCTGGCCTCCAGGGCGGCCTTCGAGAAGAGGGAGAGGGCCTCCTGCACCACCGTGCTCTTGTCGACGCCCAGCTCCTTGCTCAAACGGGTGAGCTCCCTCATCGAGAAGGCGGGCAGGGACGCCTGGAGACGTTCGGTCTGGGGCACGACGGGCTCCGTTCTCTCGGGAATGCTGTGTACTGAGGTCATTGATACTCAGTTTCTACTCAGTTCAGGGTAATGGCCGAGGAAGGCCTCCGCAAGCGACGGCCTGGATAGCAGGAGGGGCCGACATCGCTTGAAGGAGTGGGGCTACACGCCCGCGTACCACTCGTAGCCGCGCTCCTCCCAGTAGCCGCCGGTGGGCTCGGGGAGGAAGTTCACCTCGGTGAGGTACTTCACCATCTTGTAGCCGAGCTTCACCGCCGAGTAGAGGCGCAGTGGCGCGCCGTGCGCCGGTGACAGCGGCTGCCCGTTCATCCCGTAGGCGAGAATCGTTTGCGCGTGGAAGGCGCTCGGCCTGTCCCACGAGGACCAGTAGCCCGAATCGAACGAGCGCAGCTCCACGTAGCCAGCCCTCGGGTCCGCGCCCACGTACCTGGCGACGTCACTCACGCGCACCCCATGCCACGACGCCACCGCGCTCCAGCCCTCCACGCAGTGGTGCCGGATGCGGTACTCCGTGCGCGGCAGCCGCTGCAGGTCCTCGAGTGACAGCATCCCAGGCCGCTCGACGAGCCCACCCACCTTGAGCGCCCAGCCTTGAGGCACGAGCGGCATGGACTCGGAGACGAAGTACTGGGGGAAGTCACCGGGCGGCGTGGCCTCTTCGGGCGGCAGCTCCGGAGCGAGCCTGTCCTCGGCGAAGAGAGCCCCCTGGAGCCGCTGATTGACGCGCTCCATGGCCCCGAGGAAACCCTCGCGAGGACGCGCGCTGTCACAGGCGGACGTCGTGAGCGCCGCCGCCCCGAGCAGGGCGGAGCGACGCGTGAGGAGCAGAGGACGTCTCGACGGAACGAGGAGCCTAGGCATCCGGCTTCCTCCCGCCCGTCACCATCTCCCCGAACGAGCGCGGATGCAGCAACACCATGACCACGTGCCCCACGGTGAAGAGCACGAACGAGGCGAGCACGAGCAGATGGATGGCGCGCGCGGAGTCATAGCCGCCGAGCAGCGTGGCCAGCGCACCGAGCTGCACGGGCTTGTAGAGCGCGAGCCCCGAGAGCACGGCGAGGATGCCGAGTATCAGCGCGCCGGTGTACGCCAGCCGTTGCAGGCCGTTGTACAGCCCCTGGTCGGGAGGCTGTTTGCGCAGACGCAGATAGAACGCGAGCGTGCTCACGGCGTTGCGCGTGTCGCGACGCGGGAAGAAGAGGCGCCGCCGCCACTCGCCGCTGAGGGCCAGATAGAGCAGGTACACGAAGCCGTTGAGCGCGAGGAAGCCTCCGAAGGCGAAGTGCCAGCCTCGTGCACCCGCGAGCCAGTCGCCGATTCGGGCCCACTCGGGAGGTGGTGTGCCCTGGAAGGGATACCAGCCATAGGGCCGCCCCTGCGTGCCGAGCATGGGATAGGCCGCGAGAATCTGCAGCCCGCTGCCCGCCATGATGACGAGCAGTGGCACGTTGACCCAGTGGGCCACGCGGATGGGCCAGGGCTGTGGGCGACGTGATTCAGGGGCTCGCACGACGCGGCAGGAGAACACCGTGCGTCAACGCCGCGCCGACGCTCCTGACGCACTGCCCGCTTCCGAACCGCGCTGCTCACCCGATGTCGTCCGCTCGACGCGGCGCTGCCTTGCGGGGTGGCGCGAGCAGGCGGGCTTCCGGGTTGGCTCGGCCGGTTGCTTGGGCGCATGGCCGCTTGCCGGTATCGTGAGACACCGGACATCGCCGAGAGGACGTCACCATGAACCGAGCGAACGCGATGCGACTGGCCCTGCTTGCCAGCGCGCTGGTGCTGGCCACGGGGTGTCATCAGGAGGAGCCGCTGGGTGTGCAGGTGGAGCCCGCGGGCTCGCTGCGGGTGGTCACCGTGCTGCCGCGCTCACTGCCGCTCGACTCCGTGGCTCGCGTGGAGGTGGCCGCGACGCCGGCTCGGGGTGCTGTCGTCACCGCGGCCCTGAGCAGCTCCGAGGCACCGCTGTGGCAGGGACTGCTGCGGAGCCTGCCATCGGGTGCGGGAACCTCGGTGTGGGCGCGGGTGCTCGATGCGACGGGCGTGGTGCTGGCCCAGGTGGACGTCCCGGGCGTGGAGTTGTTGAAACACCACGACGCGCTCGTCGTGCTGGTGCCTCGCGCGACGGACTCGGAGGCGCCCCTCACGGCGCCCGTCATCGATGCGGTGGTGGGCTCGCGGGCATCGGTGTCTCCAGGAGCCTCGCTGAAGCTCCGTGCGCTGGCGCATGCCGTCGATGCGTCGGAGGTGCTGACGTATGCGTGGAGCGCGACCTCCGGCACCTTCGACGATGCGACGGCTGTCGACGCGGAGTGGACGGCGCCGCTGCGGCGTGGCGCGGTGAACCTCACGCTCGCGGTGACGAGCGCGCGAGGCGCGGTGAGCACGCTGCGCTTCTCGGTGGACGTGGAGCTGGCGGGCGGCGGGGACCTGGTGCACACGGCCTCGCTCAATCACGCGCCTGTCCTGACGGAGCTGGGAGCCCAGCCCGTGTCCCAGTCGCGCGTGGGGATTCCGGTGACGCTCCAGGCGGTGGGCGTGGATGACGACGGAGACGCCCTGACCTTCGCCTGGACCGCGACGTGTGAAGGGACTTTTGAGAACGCGGCGGCGGCAGCGACTCGCTTCACGCCGAGCGCCGCGCCTCAGGCCGCGTGTGACAACTGTCGGCTGACGTTGCGAGCGAGTGATGGCTTCGGGGCGCATCGTGAGCGCTCGTTGGACTTGTGTGTGACGAACCCGCTGCCGCCGAGCATCATCGACGCCTCGCAGTCGGAGACGGACGTGTCGGCGGGGAGGCCGGTGCGACTGACGGCGATGGCAGCGGATCCCCAGGGGGAGCCGCTGACCTTCGCGTGGACGACGAACACGGGCCTGCTGGGGAACGCGGTGCGCGAGAGGGACTCGGGTTCGGTGGACTGGGTGGTGCTGTCCTGCATTCCCGTGGACACGCCTCCGACCATCACGCTGACCGTCAAGAACCTTTCGGGCCTGAGCGCGACGCGGGAGTTCGCGGTGGAGTGGGGGGACTTGCTGTGCGGCGAGTTCCCGCCGTGCGCCGCGACGCTGGAGGACTCGAGGGTGACGCTGTCGGCGGACTGCACCACGGAGCAGACGGTGTGGATTCCCGATGGATACACGTTCGACGGAGCGGGGCATGTGCTCACGGCGGTGGACCCGCGGGGACGGCGCTTCCGGGGTGCGGTGCTGAGCAGCCTGGGGACGACGGCGCACGTGCGAGCCGTGACGGTGGCGGCGCGAGGCCTGTCGGAGCTGGCGTGTGACGGTGGCGCCGCGCGGCTGCGGGGCATCCTGTTCGAAGGGGCGAGTGGCTCCATCGTCGACAGCGAGGTGCTCGACGTGAACCAGAAGGAGGGCGAGGGCGGCTGCCAGGAGGGCGTGGCCATCGAGGTGCGGAACGCGCGTGACGCGGAGACGGTGACGAGGGTGGAGGTGCTGCGCAACCGGGTGGCGCGCTACCAGAAGGCGGGCATCTCCGGCACGGGGCGGGTGGAGCTGAACGTGGAGGACAACCGGGTGGACGGCGGGGGCCCGGTGCCCTTCATCGCGAGAAATGGAATCCAGTTCAGTGATGGGGCGACGGGGCGGGCGACGGGGAAC
>NZ_VIFM01000201.1 GCF_006636215.1 Myxococcus llanfairpwllgwyngyllgogerychwyrndrobwllllantysiliogogogochensis
GTGTGTATAAGAGACAGCCCCAAGGCCCCAGCGAAGCGCTACACCGTCGAGCAGTTCATGCAGACAACGACGGTGTCCGGCGCGTCCTTCTCCTCGGACGAACAGCGGGTGCTCTACTCGTCGGACGAGACGGGCGTCTTCAACGTCTTCTCCGTACCGGTGAAGGGCGGCAAGCCCACCCAGCTCACCCGCGCGAAGGACGCCTCCCTCGCCGTCGGCTACTTCCCCACCGATGACCGCATCCTCTTCACCCGGGACACGAGTGGCCAGGAGCGCCCCCACCTCTACGTGCGCGCGCTGGACGGCCAGGAGCAGGACCTCACGCCGGGCGACAAGCACCGCGCGTCCTTCTTTGGCTGGAGCCACGACGACACCGCCTTCTACGTGCTCACCAACGAGCGCGACGAGCGCTTCCTGGACCTCTACCGCTACGACGCGAAGACCTACGCGCGCACCGTTCTCTACGCGGGAGACGGCGAGCACGTGCCGGCCGCCCTCTCCCCGGACGAGCGGTGGCTGGCGCTGGAGAAGTCGCGGACGCTGTCCGACAGCGACGTCTACCTCTTCAACGTCACCACGAAGGAGCGCCAGCACCTCACCGCGCACCAGGGCCCGGCCACCTGGAAGGCGGCGACCTTCGACCCGACGTCATCCGCGCTGTACCTGCTCACCAATGAGGGCTCCGAATTCACCCGCGTGGAGCGCCACGAACTCGCCACCGGGAAGCGCGAGTCAGTGGAGGCGCCCGCCTGGGACGCACTGTCCACGACGTTCTCCAAGCGCGGCGCCTTTCGCGTCACCCGCGTCAACGAGGACGGCCGCACCACGCTGCGCGTCCACGACGTGAAGGCCGGCAAGCCCCTGGCGCTCCCAGGGCTCCCCGAAGGCGCCATCTCCGACGTGGCGCTGTCGCGCGGCGAGAAGCGGATGGCCTTCCTGCTCGACGGAGACCGCGCGCCGGCCAACCTCTACGTGTTCGACTTCGCGACAAAGAAAGTCACGCGCCTGACGGACACGCTGAGCCGGGCGCTGGACGCGAAGGACCTGGTGGAGTCGGAGCGGGTGCACTTCAAGTCCTTCGATGGGCTGGAGATTCCGGCGCTGCTCTACAAGCCCCACCCGGCCACCGCGAAAGCTCGCGCCCCCGCCATCGTCTTCGTCCACGGGGGACCGGGAGGCCAGTCCTCCAAGGGCTACAGCAGCTTCTTCCAGTTCCTGGTCCACCACGGCTACGTGGTGCTGGCCGTCAACAACCGGGGCAGCGAGGGCTACGGCAAGGCGTTCTTCGCGGCGGACGACCAGCAGCACGGCAAGGCGCCGCTCCAGGACTGCGTCGAGGCGAAGAAGTACCTGGCCGGCCTGCCCTACGTGGACGGCGAGCGCGTGGGCATCCTCGGCCCCAGTTATGGCGGCTACATGGTGCTCGCGGCGCTGGCCTTCCACCCGGACGTCTTCGCCGTGGGCGTGGACGCGTTCGGCATCACCGACTGGCTGAGCGCCCTGCGCGAGCTGCCACCCCACAAGACGGCGCTCCGCGAGGCGCTCTACCAGGAGATGGGCAACCCCGAGACGCAGGAGGCGATGCTGCGCGACATCTCCCCGCTGTTCCACGCGGAGAAGATTCGCAAGCCGCTGCTCATCATCCAGGGCGCCCATGACCCGCGCGTGCCCAAGGCGCGCACGGACACGTTCGTCGAGTCCCTCCGGAAGAGCACCACCCCCCTCGACTACCTTGTCCTCCCCGAGGATGGCCACGGGTTCAGCGGCAAGAAGAGTGAAGCGGAGACCTCCCTGCGTATCCTCTCCTTCCTGGATCAACACCTGCGGGGAAAGCCCTGAGACCGCTCACGGCGGCGGCGATGCAATGCGTCCTCCGGCCATTCGTGTAGAAAACCAGGCATGCAATGAGCCAGCACCGGCTCGTGCGTGTCCCCCAGTGCGTCACCCCACCTCTGGAGTCCCCCATGTCGTCCTGGTCTTCCCTGTCGCGAGCGCTGGCCGCCGCGACACTCCTCCCCACCCTCGCGCTGGCCGCGCCCAGGCCGGAGCCGACCACTCCCGCGAAGGCGGGCGCGGTGCGTGAAACGGCGCGCCCGTCGAAGCACTACGCCATCGAGCAGTTCATGAAGACGACGCTGATTCGGGGCGCGTCCTTCTCCCCGGACGAGCAGCGGGTGCTCTACTCGTCCAACCAGACGGGCATCTACAACGTCTTCTCCGTGCCGGTGAAGGGCGGCAAGCCCACCCAGCTCACCCGCTCCACCACGGACAGCACCTTCGCCGTGGGCTACTTCCCCCAGGACGAGCGCATCCTCTTCACCAAGGACCAGGGCGGCAACGAGCAGCACCACCTCTACGTGCGCACGCCGGACGGCAAGGAGAAGGACCTCACGCCGGGCGACAAGCACCGCGCGTCCTTCTTCGGCTGGAGCCGCGACGAGTCCGCCTTCTACGTCCTCACCAATGAGCGCGATGAGCGCTTCATGGACCTCTACCGCTACGACGCGAAGACGTTCGAGCGCACCCTGCTCTACCAGAACGAGGGCGGCCTCGACGTGGGCGACGTGTCCCCGGACGAGAAGTGGCTCTCCCTGGGCAAGACCAACACCACGTCCGACAGCGACGTCTACCTCTTCAACGTCGCCACGAAGGAGAGCAAGCACCTCTCCCCCCACAAGGGCATCGCGACCTGGGAGTCGGCGACGTTCGACCCGACGTCCTCCTCGCTGTACCTCATCACCGACGAGGGCACCGAGTTCACCCGCGCGGTGCGCTACGTGCTCGCCACCGGGAAGATGGAGGACGTGGAGAAGACGGACTGGGACGTGATGTACACGTACTTCTCCAAGAATGGCGCGCTGCGCGTCACCGGCATCAACGCGGACGGCCGCACCGCCATCCGGCTGCACGACGTGAAGGCCGGCAAGCAGCTCGATTTGCCCAAGCTCCCCGAAGGCGACATCACCGGCGTGTCCATTGGCCGCAGTGAGAAGCGCATGGCCTTCCACCACAACGGGGACCGCTCTCCCAGCAACCTGTACGTCTTCGACTTCGCCACGAAGAAGGTCACCCGCCTGACGGACACCCTCAACCCGGAGATCGACGCCAAGGACCTGGTGGACGCGGAGGTGGTGCGCTTCAAGTCCTTCGACGGGATGGAGATTCCGAACATCCTCTTCAAGCCGCATCAGGCCACCGCGAAGCAGCAGGCGCCCGCGCTCGTGTGGGTCCACGGCGGCCCCGGCGGCCAGTCCCGCAAGGGCTACAACCCGATGATTCAGTACCTGGTCAACCACGGCTACGTGGTGCTGGCCATCAACAACCGGGGCAGCTCCGGCTACGGCAAGACGTTCTACACCGCGGATGACCAGAAGCACGGCAAGGAGCCGCTCCAGGACTGCGTCGAGGCGAAGAAGTACCTGGCCACCCTCCCGTACGTGGACGGCTCACGCGTGGGCATCATCGGCGGCAGCTACGGCGGCTACATGACGCTGGCCGCCCTGGCCTTCCAGCCCGACGTCTTCAACGTGGGCGTGGACATCTTCGGCGTGTCCAACTGGCTGCGCACGCTCAAGAGCATGCCGGCCCACTGGGAGTCGCGGCGTCAGGCGCTCTACCAGGAGGTCGGCAACCCGGAGACGCAGGAGGCGATGCTGCGCGAAGTCTCCCCGCTGTTCCACGCGGAGAAGATTCGCAAGCCGCTGCTCGTCATCCAGGGCGCCAATGACCCGCGCGTGCTGAAGGCGGAGTCGGACGAAATCGTCCAGGCCGTGCAGAAGAGCAAGGTCCCCGTCGAGTACGTCCTCTTCCCCGACGAGGGCCACGGCTTCACCAAGAAGAAGAACGAAGCGGAGGCCTACTCCCGCACCCGCGCGTTCCTGGACCAGTACTTGAAGAAGCCCGCCAACGCCCCGACGAACTGAGCCGTCCGGGTCCGGTGCGCGCGCGGCATGGCGCGCACCGGCTCCGCCGCTTCATCCTCCTCCACGCCCACGTCCCGCAGCGCCTCCAGCACCGCGTCCATGGAGGCGAAGCGCTGCTCGGGCCGCTTCTCCAGACAGCGGCGCACCACGGCCTCCACGGAGGCGGGGATGTCCAGGTCCGGACGCAGCTCGCCAAAGCCCGGCACCGGCTCCTTGTGGTGGGCGAAGACCAGCTCCAGCGCGTCCTCCGACTCGAAGGGCACGCGTCCCATCAGCATCTGGAACAGCACGACACCCAGCGAATAGATATCCCCGCGCGCGTCGGCGACTCCGCGCGCCCGCTCCGGCGCCATGAACGCGTGTGCGCCGTGGAATGAGCCGCTGCCCGTCAGATCCGGCAAGGAGAGGCGCTCGGACTCCGCGACGACGGGCCGCAGCCGTCCGAACCCCCGCACCTTCACGTGCGAGCACTCCCGCCCCGCCGCGTCCGTCACCAGCATGACGTAGGACGGCGTCACGTCCCCGTGCACCACGCCCCGCCGGTGAGCCTGGCGCAGCGAGCGCCCCAGCCCCCGGGCCAGCTCCACCGCGCGCGCCCACGGCAGCGCCCCCGAGGTGAGTACGTGGGCCAGCGTGCGCCCCTCCAGCCACTCCTGGGTGACGTAGAGCGTGCCGTCGTCCGTCCTGCCCGCGTCCAGCACGGTGACGGTGTTGGGGTGGGCCAGCCTCGCGGCGACGCGGGCCTCCTGGAAGAAGCGCTGCCGCGCCTCCTGGTCCGTGAGTGGAGCGCTCAACACCCGCAGCGCGACTTCCCGCTCCAGCGGGAGGTGGAGGGCCCGGTACAGCCGCGCGGGGCCGCTGGGGCCCACGGCCTCCAACACCTGGAAGCGGCCGTGCAGCACCTGGCCGACGAGCGTGTCCACCCCCCACGAGGGTGGAGCCAGCGGGGTGGAATGGAGCTCGGTCTGCATGGTGGAATCTCCTCGGCACACTCCCAAGCGCTCGTCACGGCGGCGTCGAGCGCCCGTGACGGCCCCGACAACACGGCGCGACACCTGGACCCGGGGCCACGCCCTTCGACGCGGCCAGTACCGGTTCGGCGGCAGGGACGTCACTAGCCGGGGGGTCTGACATTCCTGGCGCTTCCGGACAGGCCGGGCGGACCTACCTCCCCCAAGGACATTGGAAGCGTCGGGTATCGGAGTGTCACCGGCTGGGGTTAGGATGCTGCGCCTTCGGAGCCGTCACCACCCATGCCATTCCAGATCAACGTTCACGCGCAGGACCGTATCCTCGAGGTCGTCTATCCCCCCCAGGTCACCTCGGCCGACCTGTCCGAGTATCTGACGGAGGTGAAGAAGGCGATTGTCGGGTTCGCGGGGGAGTGGTCCGCGCTGGTGGACCAGTCCCAGTTGAGGGTGATGCCCACGGACGTCGTGGCCTCCATGGCGGCGCTCAACGCGTACGCGCAGTTGCATGGGATGCAGCGCTCGGCGCGGGTCGTCACGGACGCCCCCTCCGGCCTCCAGGCGTGGCGCATGACGAAGCGGGCCATGCTGACCATCCCCACGCGCACGTTCGAGACGCGGCAGGAAGCCCTGGAGTGGCTGCGCAATCCGGACGCGGACTGAGCATTGCCTCGGGGGGCCCTCTGCCCTCCACTGGCGGCTCCCTTATAGTGGCGACCCGCTCGTCCCCCGGGCGGGCATCGATCCATCATCAGGAGTCGTCTCCATATGCACAACACCCGGAATGGCGCCGCCAGGAAGCTTCTTGGCGCGCTGCTGTGTACCCTTGCCTTCACCGCCTGTCAGCCGGCCCCCGAGGCCGAGCCCGGCGAGGAGGCTCCAGCGACGGGGGCGGGCGAGCAGCCCGTGGTCTACGGCAACGACGACCGCAAGGACGTGTTCGAGCACACGAACGCCACGCTGAAGGCGCGGGCGGAGCAGGCCACCGTGGCGCTGATGTCCCCGTCGGACTTCAACGCCAGCAACCCCAACAACGTCACCTTCAATGGCCCGAACCTGGGCTCGTCCGAGAACCTCTGCACCAGCCAGCGCTTCCGGAGTGATCCAACGGCGGCCTGGTGCTCCGGCACGCTCATCGACGACGACCTGGTGCTGACGGCGGGCCACTGCGTCGAGAGCGCGGCCGAGTGCGGCGACACGCGCATCGTCTTCAACTACTACCGGACCGCCGCCAACACGCTGAAGACGGTGACGACGGCGGACATCTTCTCCTGCCAGTCCATCGTCGTGCGCAAGAAGTCGACGACGGGTGGGCGCGACCTGGATTTCGCCATCCTCAAGCTGGACCGCGCCGCGACGCCGCGCTTCACGCCCGCGCCCGTCCGGGCCGGCAACACCGCGCTGGCGACGGGCGCCAACGTGGCCGTCATCGGCTCCGGCAGCGGCATCCCCTTCAAGATTGACTCCGGCGGCTCGGTGCGCACGCCCCGCGCCAGCACGTTGGACTACTTCGTCGCCACCACGGACACCTTCGCCGGCAACTCCGGCTCGGGCGTGTACGAGACGGCGGAGCACACGCTGGCGGGCATCCTCGTGCGCGGTGACGAGGACTACATCGGCAGCGGGAGCTGCAACGTCGTCAACACCTGCACGGAGACGGGCTGCAACGGCGAGGAAATCACCTACGTGAGCAACGCCATCACCGCGCTCTGCCAGGCGACCACCAACGCCCGGCTGTGCGGCTCCGGTCCGCCGCCCACGGGCGGCAGCAACTTCACCTTCTCCGCGAGCGCCACCGCCAGCGCCACCACCAACACCACCAACAAGACGGTGGCCCTGACGGCCGGTCAGAAAATCACCCTGGGCACCTGCGGCGTCACCGGCACCGCCGTGACGGGTGACTCCTACCTGCGCCTGTTCGGCCCCAGCGGCACCGAGGTCGCAAGCAACGACGATGGCTGCGGCGGCCGGGGCTCCAACCTGAGCTTCACCGCGACGCAGGCGGGCAACTACGAGGTCCGCGCCGGCTGCTACTCCTCCGGCGCCTGCTCCGGCACCGTGGCCTGGACGCTGGAGGGCGGCGGCACCGGCCCCGCGCCGTCGAGCGGCTCCTTCGCGTACACCGCCAACGCCACCAACAGCGCGCAGACGGGCACCACGAACCAGGGCATCACCGTGGCCGCCGGCCAGAGCATCTCCTTCGGCACCTGCACCGTGACGGGCGCCGCCGGCACCGGCGACACCTTCCTGCGCCTGTACAACAGCGCGGGCCAGCAGGTGACGAGCAACGACGACTCCTGCGGCTCGCTGTCCTACGCCAACTACACCGTGCCCGCGGGCGCGGGCGGCACCTACCAGGTCCGCGCGGGCTGCTTCGGCAACTCCTCCTGCGGCGGCACCGTGGCGTGGACCGTCCAGTAGCGCATCCGTCCTGATTCACGGCCTCTCGCGGGCGGTCCGGGAAGCCGGGCCGCCCGTTTTCGTCTTCCGGACACCCCCACCCCCCAGGTCACGGACGGCGGGCCGCCCTCCTTCCCGGCTCCCGACACCGGGCCCTCCAGCCCCCTCACCCCGCGCTTGACAGCCTTGGGGCCGGGGTCTAACGCACGGCGACATGAGCACTGCCCGGTTCCCGCCGTCCCCGACGCGCCCGATTCTCAACGAGGGTCCGTTCCGCGCCCTGCTGCTGGAGAACATCCACCCGTCCGCCGAGGCGCTGCTGGCCGCCGAGGGCTTCCAGGTGGAGCGCACGTCCTCGGCGCTCAAGCCGGCGGAGCTGGCCGAGCGGCTCAAGGGCGTGCACCTGCTGGGCATCCGCAGCAAGACGACGGTGCCCGCGGAGTCGCTGGTGCACGCGGACGAGCTGCTCGCGATTGGAGCCTTCTGCATCGGCACCAACCAGGTGGACCTGACGTCCGCCAACACGCACGGCATCCCCGTCTTCAACGCGCCCTTCAGCAACACGCGCAGCGTGGCGGAGATGGTCATCGCCGAAATCATCGCCCTGACGCGGCAACTGTTCGACCGCAGCCGCGAGGTGCACACCGGCCAGTGGCGCAAGGTCGCCACCGGCAGCCACGAGGTGCGCGGCAAGACGCTGGGCATCATCGGCTATGGCCACATCGGCTCGCAGCTCGGCGTGCTGGCGGAGTCCCTGGGGCTGCGGGTGCTCTACTTCGACGTCATGACGAAGCTGCCTTTGGGCAACTCGCGCGCGGTGGGCTCGCTGGACGAGCTCTTGGCCGAGTCGGACTTCGTCACGCTCCACGTCCCGGCGCTGACGTCCACGCACATGATGATGGGCTCCGAGCAGCTGGCGAAGATGAAGAAGGGCGCCTGCCTCATCAACGCCAGCCGGGGCACGGTGGTGGACATCGGCGCGCTGGCGGCGGCCCTGCGCTCCAAGCACCTGGGCGGCGCCGCGGTGGACGTCTACCCGGAGGAGCCCGAGGGCAACTCGGATGGCTTCGTCACCGAGTTGCAGAACCTGCCCAACGTCATCCTCACGCCGCACATCGGCGGCTCCACGGAGGAGGCGCAGGCGTCCATCGGCCGGGAGGTGGCCGTCAGCCTCTCCAAGTTCTTCCGGACGGGCGCGACGACGGGCTCGGTGAACTTCCCCATGGTGGAGGCGCCGCTCATCCCCGGCACCCACCGCATCCTCAACGTGCACCGCAACATCCCCGGCGTGCTGCGCGACATCAACCGCATCGTCTCCGACTTGAACGCCAACATCCACGCGCAGGTCCTCAGCACGGACGCGAACATCGGCTACCTGGTCATGGACCTGGACCAGGACGTGTCGCGCCCCGTCTGTGACGCCATCGCCGGCCTGACGACGGACATCAAGACGCGCATCGTCTCCTGACGTCAGCGCGCCCGTTGCGCGCTCAGGCGTCCAGAATCTTCCCGGGGTTGAGCACGCCCCGGGGGTCCAGGGTCCGCTTGAGCGCGCGCAAGAGGGCCAGCTCCTCCTCGGAGCGCGAGTAGCCCAGGTAGTCCTTCTTCAACAGGCCGATGCCGTGCTCCGCGGAGATGCTGCCCGCGTGCTTGCGCACCAGCTCGAACATGGTGGGGTCCGCCTGCTTCGTGTGGGCCAGGAACTCCGCCTTGTCCAGCGCGTCCGGCTTCATCACGTTGACGTGCAGGTTGCCGTCGCCAATGTGGCCGAAGAGGCAGATTTCCCACCCCGGGTAGCGCGACTGGAAGACGGCCTCCAGCTCCGCGCAGAACGCCTCCAGGCCCGCGACGGGCAGGGAGATGTCGTTCTTGTGGGGCAGGCCCGTGGCGGACAGGCTCTCGCTGATGCCCTCGCGCAGCGCCCACAGCTCCGCCGCCTGCGCCGCGCCCTGCGCCTGCGTGCCGTCCGTCACCAGCCCCCGCTCGAAGAGCGAGCCCAGCCACGCCTCCACCGCCGCCGCGTCGCGTGACTCCGCCTCCAGCAGCACGTAGCAGCCGCTGGTCGCTTCAAAGGGGGAGCGCAGCTTGCGGTGGCGCTGCACGCGCGAAAGGCAGCGGTCCGTGAAGAACTCGTAGGCGGAGATGAGGAAGGCCGTCTGCTGACGGGCGTCCCGGAACAGCCGCAGCACGGCGGCCACGTCCGGCACGGCGAAGAGGAAGACGTCCTGCTTGCCGGGAAGCTGCGTCAGCTTGAGGGTGGCCTCGGTGATGACGCCCAGCGTGCCCTCGCTGCCGATGAAGAGCTGGCGCAAATCCAGCCCGGTGTTGTTCTTCTCCAGCGCGCCGTTGAGCTCCAGCACGCGGCCGTCCGCCGTCACCACCTGGAGCCCCAGCACCCAGTTGCGGGTGAGGCCGTAGCGGATGACCTTCACCCCTCCCGCGTTGGTGGCGATGTTGCCGCCCACGGTGCTGGAGCCCTTGGAGGCGAAGTCCACCGGCCACGTCAGGCCATGCTCGGCGCAGTGGCGGTGCACCGCCTCCGTCACCGCGCCCGCCTGCACGCGCACCGTGTTGCCGAGCAGGTCCACCGGGCCCAGGCGCGCCATGCGCTGGAGCGACAGCACCACCTCGCCCTTCGCCGCCACCGCGCCACCCGCCAGGCCCGTGCGGCCTCCGGAGGGCACCACCGCCACGCCGTGCTGGTGACACAGCGCGAGCAGCCGGGACACCTCATCCGTGGTGCGGGGCAGAGCCACCGCGCTCGGGGCCGGGGCATACACGCGCGTCCAGTCGCGGCCGTACTCCTTCAATTCCTCCGGCTCCTGGGTGAGGAAATCGACGGGGAAGCCCTCGGAGAGAGCGCGGAGGAAGTCGGCGGGGAGCGCGGCGCTGGACATGCCCCAGGCGTATTGCAGGTCCCACCCGGTGACAAGGTGCGGCGAGGGCCCCGGCGGCTGGGAGGTCGTCCGGAATTCACCGGGAAACGGACAGGAAAATGGGCTCGTTGCGTATACCCAGGCGACACCCGTCGGGTTCTGTCGGGCCGTCCCTGTATCCCACCCCACCCTCCAGGATTCCGAAGATGCATCCGAGCCGAGTCCTCCGCGCCGCCGCCCTGCTGCTCGCCTCCGTGACGCTGACGCCCTCCGCGCTGGCGGCCGAGACACCCCAGCCCAACGTGCCCTACGTCTTCGTGACGGTGGACAGCTACTCCCTCGTCCAGGCGGACACCATCCAGGTCACCGGCGTCCTCCAGGGAGAGAACACGCCCCGGACCCTGGAATTCGAATTCCCCTACCCGTCCACCAACTACTACGGCGCCAGCCCGCATATCGCTCGCTGCGACCGGCTGGCCTTGCTGCTCATGAACAAGCCAGGGGCCTACCTCCTCGAGCTGTCGTTCAGGTACCAGGGGGCGATTGTCACCTGCAAACTGACCCGCCGGACGGCGGCGCCGGCTCCCTGACGGACGGAAGACGGGACTCCCGCTCATGGCGACGACGCGAAGCATCTGGCTGGCGCTCGCGCTGGCCCTGCTGGGGCTCCAGTCTGGCTGCGCCGATGGTGGCGATGGCCTCGGGACTGGCGGCAAGGACTCGGACGGCGACGGCGTGGCGAACGACACGGACTGCGAGCCGTTCAACAGGGCGAACTGGCACGAGGTCTCCGCTTACGAGGACGCGGACCGTGACGGTCGGGGTGACGGGGCCTTGAAGAAGGTGTGCGCCCCCGACAACGCCCTGCCCCTGGGCTGGACCTCGGTGCCGGGAGACTGCGCCCCGAAGGACAGCTCCCGGTGGCGCACCGTCTCCGGCCTGTATCCGGACCGGGACAGCGACGGCGCCACGGGCCCGGGTCCGGTGGAGGTCTGTCTGGGGGAGACCCTCTGGGGGTATCGCGAGCAGGCGGGCCCCTCGGACTGCGATGACGAGGATGCGCGCTTCACGGTGGCTCGCGGTGCCTGGCCGGACCTGGATGCGGACGGGTATGGCGAGGGCCCTCGCGTGGACGTCTGCGCCGGCAAGTCGCCACCGCTGGGGTTCTCCATCGTGGAAGGAGACTGCGCGCCGCTCGATGCCACTCGCGCGGTGTCTCTCGCCTATCTGTACCGGGATGTCGACGGAGATGGCCTCACCGTGGATGCGCCGGGCGCGCTCTGCCTCGCGCCCCTTCAGCAACTGCCTGCCAGCTACACCCTCCAGTCCCTCGGCGCGGATTGCGACGACTCGGACTCGATGGTGTGGCGGACGCGCGACGTCTACGTGGACGCGGATGGCGATGGCTTCGGCACGGGTGAGCCCCAGGCCCGGTGCGCGGGCGCGGTGGCGCCTCCGGGACATGCGCTCCAGGGCGATGACTGCGCCCCCGGGGACGCCACGCTCTGGCAGTGGCGGGGCTACACGTACCGCGACGCGGATGGGGATGGCGACACGGTCCCCGAAAATGGCGTGCGGTGCAGCGGCGAGTTTCTGCCCCAGGGCTATGCCCACCTTCCCCGCGGGCTCGACTGTAACGACCAGGATGCTTCCATCCGGGTGAGCTGGAGCGTCCATCCCGACGAAGACGGGGACCTGGTGGGCGCGGGCACGGCGGTGACGCTGTGCGCGGGTGGCACGGTGCCACAGGGCTACTCGACGCTCGGCTCCGACTGCGCGCCCTCGAACGCCAGCGAGTGGCAGCTCCGGGAGTACCGGCATCGCGACGCGGATGGGGATGGCTACACGGTGCCCGAAGCGGGCAACGTCTGTGGTGGCACCGCACTGCCTCCCGGCTATGCGTGGACCGAGCAACGCCGGGACTGCGACGACGCGAGCCCCACACGACACACGTCGCTCCTGTCCTGGCCGGACCTGGATGGAGATGGCGTGGGCGCGGGCACGTCGGAGACGCTGTGCACCGACGGGCAGACGCATCCTTCCCGGTCGGCGGTGGGAACCGACTGCGCGGACGACGATGCGACGCGCTGGGTTCAGCGCAACTACACCCACGTGGACCGGGACCTGGACGGCGCCACGATGCCCGAGCAGGGCGGTGTCTGTGTGGGCAGCGCGTTGCCAGCGCCGTACTTCACGAAGGCCACGGGCAACGACTGCGACGACGCGGACCCGGAGCGCACGCGCTGGGTCGTGCTCTATCCGGACATGGATGGCGACGGCGTGGGCGCCGAGCCCCGGCAGATTCCGTGCATCGGCGCGACGATACCTCCGGGCATGTCCATCTACGGCTACGACCTGGACGACAACGACCCGGACGTGACGGAGGCCACGGAGGACGACAGCGACATGGACCTCATCCTGGAGCCGTGAGCCGCATTCCCGCCATCTGACGACAGGCGAACCCTTGCCTGGAGTCGGGGCGGGACTGCGTCACCTCGTGACTTGCATCGTCAGTGGGTTGAGGCCATCCTCATTTCCGGCGCGGGAAACCGCGCTGTCCATGACCTCTTCTCACTGACAGCTTTCGCTCCTCGAAGCGCTCCTCCTCGCCCTCGACGCCATGCGTCCGAGGTGGCGGGTGAGGCGCTCCCCGTGAGCGATTCCCACAGCACCGCATTCACGTCCCCACCGCACCCTTCCGGCGCGGAGCGCCACCCGTGCGCGGTGGGACTTCTCGAATCCGAGGTCCTCCTATGCAACCCCAGAAGCGCAAGCTCGCGTACCACGTCGCCACCACCCTCGACGGCTTCATCGCCCGAGAGGACGACTCCTTCGACTGCTTCGCGAACGAAGGCGACCACGTCACCGAGTACCTCGCCACGCTGCGCACCTATGGCGCGGTGGTGATGGGCCGCCGGACGTATGACATCGGCCTGAAGTTCAACGTCACGGACCCCTACCCGTACCTGGAGACGTACGTCGTCTCACGCACGCTGAAAGAGAGCCCGAACCCCCGCGTCCACCTCATCTCCTACGACGTCGTCGGCGCGGTGCGCGCGCTGAAGGCCCAGGAGGGCAAGGACATCTACCTGGCGGGAGGCGGAGCCCTGGCCACGCAGTTGCTCACCGCGGGCCTCGTGGACGAGGTCCTCATCAAGCTGAACCCGGTGCTGCTCGGCGCGGGAATCCCCCTCGTCTCGCGGCTGGGTTCACACATCCCCCTGGAGCTGCTGTCGACCAAGGTCTACCGGACCGGCGTCGTGCTGCTCCAGTACGCCATCAAGCACTGAGCCCTCGCGCTCCAGGGTGCCCGGATGTGAGTGCGCTCACGTCCGGGCACTCTTCGCCTTTCCCGGCGTGACGGCATCCGGCCAGGAGCGGAGAATCAACTCGGCCGACGACTGCGCGGACCACTCCATCTGCCCCATCAGGACCTGCCGGCCGCGACTGACTCGAAACGGCTTCCATAGCGGAGCCTCCTCCCGCTTCAAGGAGTCCCAGGCCGACCAGCTCAAGCCTCCGGTGGCCGTCACCAGCCGCGTCAGCCAGTCGTCGAACTCCGTGCCGGACAGCCAGCGAAGCTGCTCCAACACCCGGCCCACGTCCGCCGCGAGCGTCGACTCCCGCCCCGTCACCGTCGAGAGCACCTGACGACCGGCCCCCTCCGGAATGAAGGACACGCCTCCAGGCCGCAGCACGACCCACCCCGAGCGGGGCGCCACCTCCGCATCCCACAGCGACGCGGGAAAGACGACCACGTCCGCGAGCCGTACCCCGGAGCGCACCCGCCCCAGCAGCGGAGGCTGGCTGTGCAGCTCGAGAAGGGTCGCGAGCGCCTTGGCGTCCGCGAGATGAGCCACCTGGAGCCGGGGCTCACCCTCCACCTTCAAGTCGTGCGTGGGCCCCAGGTGGACACCTCCAGGCGCGATGGTGGCCAGGGGGACGGAGACGGTCTCTCCGAACGTCGGCATCCACAACAGCCGCCTGCTCGTCATCCAGACGCGACCCGCCCGGGCCCACGCCACGAACAGCGGGGCGACGATGAACGCCACCAGCGCCACCCCCGCCCGACTCCCGTTTCCTCGCAGCAACGCCAGGAGGAGGACATACAAGCCCCAATACAGCAGGGCCATGGAGACCAGCAGCGGAAGCGTCTGTCCCGAGGAGACCGGCGACAACCGGTCCGCCTGGAACAGCAGCACCTCACCGGGTTCGAGCGTCATCGTCGCCCGCTTGCCCACCAACCCGTCCAGCCGCGCCAGCTCCACCTTCAGCACGGGAGGACCGGACACGTGCACCAACCGCGACAGTCGCGCGCGCACCAGTGTCTTGAGCCGCTCCCGGCGCGCCTCCAGCTCGCGCAGCCCCTCCATCACCGGCAGCGTGTCGGACCAGCCCTCCACCCGCGCACGCCGGATCGTCCGCTCCAGGGCCTCCTCGACAGTGGCCTCCTCCGCCAGCCACTCCGAGACGAGCGTGGGATGCGCGCGCCACCGACGCTTCCATCCCCGGCCGCGCAGCACCGCCTCCAGGGTGGCCGCTCGCCGGAGCGCCGCCTCAAGCACCTCCGCGCGACCTTCCAACTGGACGCGCACGTCTTCGGCGGTGGGCCCTTCCGACGACTCCTTCACGGTGTGGACACGCTCGGTCATGACCCGCTGCTCAGCTTGGGCTGAACGTCCTCGCTCGAATCCTGGAGGCCCTCACTCCAGGCGTGCACCAATCGGTAGGCGAGCTCCCGCTTCGTCAGCCCCACGTTGCCGACGAGCACCTCCTCGCCCCGGGTGATGTGGACCTCCTGCTCCAGGGGAATGTCCCGAGCCACCCGCGCATCCTGAGACGACCAGGCCGCGCCCCCGGTCGCCACCGTGGCCCGCACGAGGTACGCGTCCAGCTCCGACTCGGGCTGCCAGCACAGGCCCTCGAGCACGCACTCCAGCTCGACGCTCGACAGCAACCTCCGGCCGGTCGCGGCATGCAACAGCGCCGCGCCCGCGTCGGGGTCGGGGAGGAAGAAGACGCCACGACCCAGCAACACGGCCTGCCCGGAGCTCCACGTCCCCTTGCGACGCAGCAGCGCCGAAAACGTCAACAACTCCACCCGCCGGTCCACCCGGGCCGCTTGCGCCCGGACGCGGGCATCGCGAAACAACTCCAGCAGGACGCGCAGCCTGTCGGCGCTCGCGCCATCGAACCGCGTCAGCCGGATGAAGTGGTCTCCGCGAAGGCTGAGCGCTCCCCCGCCGTCCTCCAGTTGGAGTCCGCCCTCCTCCAGCGAGTCCAGCCGCACGGCCACCGGGGGCTCGTCTCCCGGCGGCATCCACACCACGCGCTCCGGCGTGAGCCAGACGACGCCTGGGGCCTTCATTCGCAGCAGCGTCACCGTCCCCATCAACAACGCGACCAACGCCAGCGTGCCACCGACCAGCGCCACTCCCGTCGAACCGAGGAGCAGCAGCCAGAGAATCCCCACGCCGAGGCCCAGCGCGGCCAGGACGAAGACGAAGGCCACCACGTACTGCGGCGCCCGGCCCACCGAGGCGATGCGCAGCGCGAAGGGCTCCGTCGGCGTCCGTTGGAGGGAAACCTCCTGGGCGCAGACCTCCTTCAGTTCGCGCAGCTTCTCCTCCAGCGACAGGGACTCCGTCACGAGGCCCCGGGTCAGCAGCGCGTCGCGCACGCGCATCGCCATTCGCTCGCGGACCTCCCGCACCCGACTCGCGGTCTTCGGAATGGACGAGCCCTCCGGCCAGCCCTCCTGCTCACCGCGCCGCTCGGTGCGCTCCAGCGCTTCCAGCAACGTGGGCTCCACCTCCAGGACGTCCTGAATCAACGAGGGCTCGTCCTGCAACGTCCGCCGCCAGCCGCGCGAATCCAGGGTCCTTTCGAGCATGCGGTAGCGGCGGAGGGCGGACTCAATCAGTTCCACGCGCCCTTCCAGGCGGCGGCGCAGGTCCCCCTCCGACGGGCGCGACTCGGGCACCACGGCACCGGTTCGGTTGCGTTCGGACATTGCCCTCGCAGCATATCCGGTCGGGCCCTCCCTCCGGGAGCAGAGCCCGTGAGCCCCAGGACAGTCCCGACGACGGCACGAGGGAATCCCCTTCCACCGTGCCTAGGCTCGCGCTCACGCGCCGCTGGGGGCGCGCCTTGCCGGGGGGCGCGGCATGGACCGCATGCGAAGACCCTTCCTCATCGCCGCGCTGGTGCTGCTGGCGCTCTGTGTACTCGTGGAGGTGGGCTCGCCCATCCTGCTGCCCCAGAAGTCACCGGACTGCTCGGCGCTGAGTGGCACGAAGCCCTGCGCGCCCCTCCCTCCGGGCTTCCCCGAGGATTGCCGCCCCCTGCACACCGCGATTTGCGAGGGCGAGGACGTGGACCCTTCCGACGTGGTGCGCACGCAGAAGGAGAACCCGCCCACGCCGGGCCTGGGCATTCCCTACCTCGCCCTGGTGGATGCGCTGCTGTTGCTCACGCTCGGGTTGATGGGCGCGAGCCTCATCATCCCCGAGCGCGTCCATGGGCGCGTGCAGGGACTGGCGACGCTCATCGGCTCCATCGTCGCGCTGCTCACCGGCTTTGGCCTGCTCATGGCCGCCATCGCACTGACGCTGACGATGATAACGCTCGTCGCGTCGGTGCCCTTCGGCACGCTGGCCTATCTGGCCGTGTGGGGCTTCTTCAACCGGGGAGGCGCGGCCGGCACGCTGGGCTTCTTGATGTTCCTCAAGCTCGCCGCGGGCGTGTGCCTGGTGCTCGCGCACCAGCGCTTCCTCCAGAACAAGGGCCTGGTGCTGCTCTACCTCACGTCGCTGTTGGCCAACGCCGTGGTGTCCCTCCTCCACGGACTGGTGCCCGGCATCCTCGTCAGCATCACCGACGCGGTGAGCGCCATCATCGTCGCCATCCTCGGCCTCATCTGGGCCGTGCTGCTGCTGGTGGGCGCGCTGGTGTCCATCCTCAAGGTGCTGCGCCTCAAGCGCGCCGCGCCGGCCTGAGGCCGCTCCTGCTCACCTCAGTCCCAGCTCGCAGATGGGGCGCTGCGGAGGGGCCGACAGACACGTCACCTCCAGGTCCGCGCCCTCCTTCGCCACGTCCAGCTTCTTCGCCTCCTTCAGCGGGTCGAACTTCGCCGGCACCGACGGCTTGCCCCTCGACGCCAGCGACACCCGGACCACGGAGAGGGGGCGGGGCACCACCTCCAGCGAGCGCATCCGCGTGTCGGACGCCTTCACGTCCACCCGGCAGGAGCCCCCGCTCGGAAGGACGAGCACCCCCTCCTGGAAGGCACACGTCGCGGCCAACTCCGTGGCATCCACCGGCTCGGGCTTGATGAACCGCTCCCGGAGCTCCTGGGCGGACTGCGTGGGACTCTCGCGACGGGAGGACTCATCCTTCGCCCCCAGGCCCACGCCCAGGACATAGAGCGCGACGATGGCGACGATGGCCAGGATGAGCACGACATGGAGGGGCTTGAGCTCGGGCATGGCGCGGCGCTACCGGATGATGCCCTCTTCCCGCCGACGCATCTCCAGTTGCAGACGCTGCTGCTCCTGCATCTGCTCCATGATTTCCGACTTGCGGGGGGAGACCTGGAGCATCTCCTGGTTGAGCACCGTCGCCCGAACGTTGACGCACTGGCCATTGCTGCAGACAGTGAAGTCCGGGCACGGGCCCGGACATTGGAAGCCCAGCGGGGCGACCTGACACGTCCCCGCGCAGAAGCCGGAGAGGCAGACCTCGTTGGACCGGCAGGGCTGTCCATCCGCGAGCTGGCAGAGCTTCGTGGGGCCACACTGCGCCGGCTGGCGACAGTCGGCGTTGCTTTCGCAGCGCCCGTCGTCCCGGCTGCATTTCCCGTCGGCGCGGCAGTAGAAGCTGGAGCAGTCACTGTCGCGCTCGCAGTCCTGCAGGGACTCCAGCAGGCACAGCCGCGAGCCGGGCACCTCCGTGCACTTCAGCGGCCCCGGGCAGTCGCGCTGACTCGCGCACGTCTGCCCCAGTGCCAGCTGGCACTCGCCCCTCCTGTTGCAGAAGCCGGTGGAGCACATCGCGCCGCCGTCACACGCCTCGCCCGCGGACACCAGGCACGAGCCGCCATCCGGGTCCGTACACGTGAGCCCCTTGTCACAGTCCCCCCCCGGGCAGGGCTGGCCCAGTTCGGCGCCCCCACTCGACGAGATGATGCCAATCACCGTCCCGATGATGAGGATGACGCCCGCCGCCAGCGCGACCCACATCCAGGGGAAGGGCTTCTTGGGCGGCGGCGCGGCCACGACTTCAAAGGCCGTGGCGGGCCCTTCCGCGTAGCGCTCGTCCGGGTTCGTCACGTCCACCACGAGCAGGTGGAAGGTGAAGCGTCCCGGCGGTGTTCCCGGTGGGACGCGAAGCTGCACGCTGAGCTGCTGCGTGCCGTCCGGCGCGAAGTCCCGCTCGTCGCCTCCGGAGATGGTGGCCCACTCCGCCTTCGCGCCGGGGCCCGGGACGATGGAGGCCCGGGCTCGGACAGGGGCACGCAGCGCGTTGGACACCGTGTAGGCCACCTCCCCTTGTCCCGTCGCATTCAGACGGACGGTGTCCGTCACGGCGGTGATGTCAAAGGCGCGGGGCATCAACTGGCTCCTTGAGGCGGCTGCGCGAAACGCAGCTCATAGGTGACGTATGCGGGCTTCTCCCGCTCGATGATTCGCTCCAGCAGCAGCCGGTGGGCGGACACCGCCGAGGGCGCGAGCACCAGGACGTGAAAGGGCCGCGGCCTGCCGTCCTCGCCGGGCACCGCGTCGTCCACCTGGAAGTCGGTGCGGCCGGTGGCAGTGGTGAGGAACAACCGCAGGCCGCGCGCGGTGCCGCGCCAGCGCGATATCTCCACCGCCTGCGCCACCAGCTCTCGCAGCCGCCCCAGGCCCGTGGACACGGGCAGGTCCATGCCCACCCAACGCGCCAGGAAGGGCACGAAGCGGTCCGGCGCCCGGCGCGGGTCGAAGTGGGATTCCAGCCCGGCGAGCACGTCCTCGCTGGGCGCATGCAACGCGTCCATCACCGCCAGCAGCGCGGTGAGCGGAGAGCCCGGCAGCACGGTGCGCTGGAAGACGCCCGGCAACAGCCGCTGGATGTCAGGGCTCCGCATCGTCCGTCACCACTTCCAGCGTGTGCGCGCCGGAGCTGAGGAGCCACGTGGGCGGCAGCGTCACCTTCTCGGTGAACTCGCGCGTGGAGACGGGCTCATAGCGCTCGCTGCCTCGGGGGCGACGGAAGACGCCGTCCGGTCCTCCCGCGAGCACCGGGGCGCCCGTGGGCGAGGACGCCAACGCGGACACGGGCTGGAACAGGCGCTCCGCCTCGCGCAGCGGCAGGCCACAGCCCACGTCGGGACGCCGCCAGGAGGCACCGGGGCGGCTCGAGTCCACCCACAGCACACCCACGCGGTGGCTGCCCGCGTACACGGTGGAGCCGCTGAACGCGAGCGCCAGACAACTGCCGCCATCCCAGTTCCTGTCGAACGGACGCCAGCCGTCCGGCGGGTCCGCGCTGCCCATCAACTCCCAGCACAGCGCGCCCCTGCCCGGGTCCGCGCCACTGGCCGCGGCCAGCCCCGCCCAGAGGAAGGAGCGAGGCCCGTCCTTCTGGACCTCCAGCACGCGCACGTCCTGGCCCTTGGGGCCGATGGGACGGAAGGTGCCTCCGCGTCCACCGCCGCTCGACAGGAAGACGCCCCGCGTGCCCATGGCCGCCACCGCGACATTCACCGCGCCGCGCACGTCCGTCGTCGCGGCCACCGCGTAGAAGCCCAGGTCCTGATTGGCGGGGTCCACCAGCACCTGGATGGGCGTGGCGCCCGGACGCGACACCAGCTCGAACAGGCCCACGCGCGTGGCCAGGAGCAGCACCGGCACACCGTCGCGCTCCGCCCACGTCAGGTCCTCCACCGCGTCCAGCGTGTGCGTGGTGTCGTCCCACGTCTCGCCACAGTCGTAGGACAGGTGGATGCGGGAGCGCTTCGAGTCCGCGGCCAGCCGCGCGCACACGGCGACGAGGCCCGCGCGCTGGGGATGCGCCTCCACCGCGTCCACGTCCTCGCCGGGGAACAGGCCCGCCCGCTCCCAGCCGTCCGCGTCGTTCACCGTGCGGAACAGCGTCTCGCCGCCGCCCGCGTAGAAGGTGCCCGGCTGGAAGCTGTCGGCGGCCAGGGTGCGCACCTCGCGGGGCACCTCGTCCACCAGCAGCCGCACCTTGTCGAGGTAGCTGACGCCCGGCTCCGCCAGGAGCGCGTCGTAGACATGCGAGGCCCGCAGCGCCTGGCCGAAGCGCCACCCCTCCGGCTGGAGTCCCGAGGGCAGCGGCGTGAGCACCTGATGGAGCCGCTCGGTGAGCCGCGCGCGCAGTGCAGCCGTGTCCTCCTCGCGGTGCGCCACCACGCGCGCCTGCACCCGCACCGTCTTGTAGCGCGCCCACTCCACATGACAGGTGGTGCCCAGCGGACGGCGCAGGTCCAGCTCCGTGTGGATGCGCGCGCGGGCCTCCTCCGTCTCGTGCTCGCGCAGCGCCGCCTCCGTGACTCCCTCACCCGACGCGCCTCGCACCTCCGGCGGCAGGTGCGGCACCAGCAACACCTCCACCGTGCCCGCGGGGGCGTGGGACCACAACTGCGCCAGGGTGACGGCCTTGGCGCGCGCCACCGCGCCGGAGCTGCGCAGCGCCAGAAGCTCGAAGTCTCCGGCGGTGACGGCGCGCCGCAGCGAGTGCAGCTCCTGGGGCCCGCGCAGGAGCGCGTTCTCCAGCGTCTCCGCCACGCGGCCTCCCGTCGCGGGCCGGGGGTTGGTGACCTTCAAGCCTGGGATGGGCGCCTTGAGCACCTCCAGCGTCCCCGCCGCCACGTTGCCCGCGGCGCCTCCGCCGCGCCGGTACCAGAGGCGAATCTCCCGCC
>NZ_VIFM01000202.1 GCF_006636215.1 Myxococcus llanfairpwllgwyngyllgogerychwyrndrobwllllantysiliogogogochensis
GGGGTGGGGCGGCGGGCGTGAGGACACAGCGCTCCAGGTCACCCAGCTCGACGAGCAGTCGCGAGGCGCCGGCGACGAGCTGTCTCCCCGCTTCGGTGGGGACGAGGCCGCGGTGGGTGCGGTCGAAGAGGCGGGTGCCGAGCTTGTCCTCCGCGAGCAGCAGGGCGCGGCTGACCGCGGGCTGCGTGAGGTGGAGCACGGAGGCGGCCTGCGCCGTCGTACCCGCCGAGGCGAGGGCCACGACGACGCGCAGGTCCTTGATGTCGAGGCGGGTGTTGGGGGGGCTGGCGATGTCACTCATGCATCGAGCCTATGCGAAGGATGCGTTGGACGCATAGGTCGGCGGCGCCCAGAGTCGTCGGCGTTCCCAGAGGGGAACGTGTTCGACGTCCTGGAGGAATGACCATGCAGCTCTACTTCTCTCCGCTGGCCTGCTCGCTGGCGACCCGTATCGCACTCTACGAGACTGGCGCGAAGGCCACGTTCGTGGAGGTGGACCCGAAGACGAAGCGCACGCAGGACGGCCAGGACTATCGGGAGATCAACCCGCTGGGCTTCGTGCCGACCATCCGGACGGATGACGGAGACATCCTCTCGGAGAACGCGGCCATCCTCCAGCACGTGGCGGAGCGCTGGCCCGAAGCGAGGCTCGCGCCGACGGAGCGCAAGGAGCGTGAGCGGCTCCAGCAATGGCTGTGTTTCATCGGCACGGAGCTGCACAAGGCGGTCTTCACGCCGCTGCTGGACCCCGCGGCGCCCGAGGGGGCGAAGGCCTATGCCCTGGGGAAGGCGACCTCACGGATGGACCTGCTGGAGAAGCACCTGAGCGGTCGCGAGTTCTTGTTGCAGGAATTCAGCGTCGCCGACGCCTACCTGTTCGCGGTGCTGGGGTGGTGCGTGGCGACCCCCGTGGACCTGAAGAAGTGGCCCGCGCTGGTCTCCTACGTCTCGCGTCTCCGGGAGCGGCCGAGCATCGCGCAGGCGTTTCGCGAGGAGCGGACGCTCTACTCGGAGTACCAGGCCCGAAACCCGACGAAGGCGTGAGCGACTCGGGACGGCGCGACACCCCTGGAGGAGCGCGGAGCTTCCGATGCCGGGGCTCCGCGCTCGCTCCGGGTGGGATGGCTACTCATAGTCCAGCCGGAAGGTCGATTCGATCCACGCTTCGATCTCCTCGCGACTGGCGGATGCTCCCGGAGTGAGCCGACGTCCGACGATGCGCTGTTCTCGTGTGTGGGCCATGGCCTTGGAGTGGTCCTGCGCACTCGTCAGGCGTCCCGCCTCGAACGTCAGCTCGTGGACCTCGCGGAACTTCCACGCGGGCGCGAAGCCCATGTGAACCGCCAACTCACGGATGAAATCCGTGGCGATCAGCAGGCTCCCCGTGAAGGGAACAGGCGCGTGGCGTGGGTCGTACACGGCGCACTCGTCATACGTCGGGTCGTACCGGGGCGCGTTGCCGAATAGAGGCGTTCCATGTCCGTCCCGGACGGCGGGTTTGTCGTCGGGATGCACTCCGACATGAAGCCTCTGGAGGAACAGTCCTTCCTCTGTGACGCGGTAGCCGCAGAAGAAGCCGCGCAGGCACGCAGTCGACTGCGCCACGGGATTGAGGCCGTGTCGTCCTGGCACGAAGAGTTCGGTGCCCTTCACTCCGGTGAGGATGAAGGTCTGGTCGCGATAGAGGACCTGGTCGCTGATCTGGGCGGTCAAGGGCTGTTCTCCTGAGACGACGCCAGGGGAGTCTGGCGCGTGGGCCCCTGACTCCCCCAGCGTAGCGCTCCTGACCCCCCCAGGGTTCCCTAGCCGCGCATGCAGTCGAGCAAGACCTGCGTGCGGTAGGGCTGGTTCCGCCGAGGCGGCTCCGGCATCAAGACGGTGCGAGCGCACGGCACGACGTAGCGATGGTGCAGCAAGGCATCCGCCGTCTCCGTGGCCCGCTCGTAGTCGGGCCACTCCAGGGTCATGACACAGGTGCGCGTTCTGCAGTCGACGCCCAGCACGGAGAACGGCCGACGCGTGCGCAACGTGTCCAGGTCGGCGCGGAGTCCCGTCTCGGTGGGCACGGCCCAGCCGGGTTGAATGGGCTCGTTGTCATGGCGCTGGAGTTCGCCCGCGTATTCGGCGAGCACCCGCCGCTGCTCCTCGGCGGGGTCTACCGGGGCCGGCGGGGAAGGTCGCACGGTGGCTTCCTCGGGGACCACGGGCGGTGCCGCGTCGGAGAGACTCACCACGGAAGGGGCGCGGAGGGTGAGCGTGGCTCCCGCCGCGCCGACGGCACATGCCGCCAGCGCGAGGAGCACGCGTCCGGAGAGGAAGGGGACGGTGCGATTCTTCATGGCAGGTCCCTCACATCACGGCTTGTAGAGGGTGTAGCCCACCGCCGAGCTGAACCCGGCGTCGCCACGGCCCGGGAGCTGGATGAGGACATAGGGGTAGTCCCAATGCGCCGTCCTCCAGTAGTAAAGCGAGTCCACACCCGTGTGGTACATCGGCACGTCATAGGTGCCCGTGTTCGCGCTGCGCACCGCGCCGCCGCAGCGGCCGCCCGTGGCCCAGCGCCAGGCGACGCAGGCCATCGCATAGATGTCGTGACCGCTGTGGCCGTCGTATCCATGGACGTTGACCTGGGAGATGCTGCTCAGCGGAAACGCCGTGTCCACCACGACGGGGCAGCGCAGGTCGATCCACTGCCAGTTGATGCCCTCCGAGCGGTTGCGCACGCCGTGCGTCGTCGCGTCGAAGTCGGCCTCGGGCCGGTCCTCGGTGCTCTGGAAGCAGGCGAAGGCGGAGGTCAGGCGCTCGGCGGCGACGGCCGGGGCCACGGGGGCCAGCAGGAGCGCGGGCAGCAGCGCGGAGAACAACGCGCGAAGCGAGGTCTTCTTCATGTTCAGCGGGTCCTTTTCACAAGAAGCACCGTCTTGGTGCCCAGGACCGCATGTGCAACGCGAATGCCGTGCATTTCGCCCGGGTCGCTCAAAGGCAAACATCCGAAAGGACTGAGTCACGCGGGGCCGTCGGCACCTGGCACGGGTGTGCCAGGTGTGCCAGCGGAGGTGCTCGCCAGCGCTGACGAACGAAGGGGTGGCCGCGTGCCCGGTCGCTCCACGTCACATCGCGACGAAGCGGACTCCTGCCTCGTGGAACCGAACCTCGGGAGGGCCGACATGAGCGCGATTCAAATCTTCCTCATTGGAATGCTGGGCAGCGCGTTGCAGGAGCTGCTGCACTGGTACGGGCTGCGAGAGCATCTAGGGACGGGGCGCTACAAGGCGCTCATGCGGTCCATTCCCTACTGGGTCGTCACGGGCCTGATGATTGTCGGCTCCGGCGTGGCGGTGTGGGCGTGGTTCGCGGGGGACGGCAGTATTCCCGCGCGCCAGTATCTGGTCCTCGGCGCCGCGCTCCCGCTCATCTTCAAGAAGGCCGTGGAGGTCGTCACGGGAGCCAAGCCCGGCGTGGCGGCGAGCAGTCCCACCGCGGCCGCGAACAGCGGCAAGCTCGCCGACTACTTCCAGGGGGCGGGAGGCTCCCGGGTGGCCTGAGTGGGGCGAGGAGGCGACGCAATGACAGTCGCGACGCGGTGGGCGCGGGAATCTTCTCGTGCCGCTGCTTGCGATGGTTTCGTGGGGAATGCTTCTCAGCGAGTCTCGCCGACAGGCTTTGACACCGCCTGGGAGGAGGGCTAGGGAAGGGCCTCACGCGCATCTGGGGGGCCGGGACGCGCGGGAGAATGCCCATGACTTCGCGTCTTGTGTCCCTGCGCATCGTCTCTCTCTCATCCCTGTCTGTCGGACTGGCGCTGGCCTGTGTGCTCGGAGCGTGTTCCTCCAAGGAGGATCCACCCAAGCCCTCGTCACGAGCGCCCGGGGTGGCCCGCATCCAGATAGAGGATGCACTGGTGGAGCCCGGTGTGCCCGTGCGCTTCCGCTGCACGGCCGCGGATCCGGACGGAGACTCGCTGACCTATGTCTTCGATTGGGGCGCGGGCGGAACGCTTCCCCAGTCCCCGGAGGTCGATAGCGGGACGATGTCCGGCGTGGACATCCCCTTCACGCAAGAAGGCACCTTCCAGGCGCGGTGCCGCGCGGTGGACTCGGCTGGCAACGAGGGGGCGTGGTCGCCCCAGCTCACCTTCATCATCCGGGGCGTGCAGCCCGACGGAGCCTGGGGGCTCCAGGTGGAGGTCGTGGGGCAGGGACGGGTGACGAGCACTCCCTCGGGCATCGACTGCCCCGGCACCTGCGGTGTGCGGCACCCCGCCGGCACTCGGGTCACCCTGGACGTGGTGCCCGCGTCGGGCTGGCAGTTGGTGGGGACCTCCGCGTGTGAGGGCACGCTCGGGCGCTGTGAGCTGCTGTTCGACGCCGACAAGGTCTTCACGGTGCGCTTCGCGCCGGTCCTCGACACGGCGCTCTCCTGGCAGCGCACGGGCGCGCGCCTGCCGACGTCACCGGAGTGGAGCCCGGATGGCACGTTGCTCGCCGCGGTGGATGGGAGCGTCTCGGCGAATGGCCTGCTGCGCATCTGGGATGCGACGAGCGGGCGCGTGACGCGGCTGATGGCGCCGGTGCCTCCCGCTCGCTTCACCACGGTGGCCTGGAAGCCCGGCGGTGGCGCGGTCGTGGCCGTCGGCATGTCGACGGGCCGCGTGTCGGTCCTGGATGTGGCGGCGGGCCGGATGCTGAATCAGTGGCCCGTGCAGGCCGGCAGCGTGCGGACACTGGCGTGGAGCCCGGATGGCACGCGGCTGGCCAGCGCGACGGACGCCAGCAAGGAGGTCCACTTCTGGAACCCCACCACCGGAGAGCGCGCGGGCGAGATGCTGGTGGCCGTGGACAAGGTGCGTCGACTGTCATGGAGCCCCGACGGTTCGCGCCTCGCGATGCTGGCGGGACAGGGCGGAGGCTTCTCGCGGTGGGTCGAGTTCCACGTCGTGGGCACCCAGGGCCCCGAGGAGCTGCTGACGGGTGTGGCGGGCTTCGCATGGAGCCCGGACGGCACGCGCTTCGTGGTGGGCTTGCAGGGCGAGGTGAAGGTGTACGCCACCGACGGCTATCGCGTGGAGGCCACGTATGAGCGCGCGTGGGACCTGGCGTCCGAGGTGGATTGGAGCGCGGATGGACGCTGGCTCGGTGTCGCGGGGGCCGCGCGCGCGCTGTTCGTCCTCGACGCAGGGACCGGCGAGGTCGTGGTGGAGGCCAGCCAGCCGCCTCTGCCAGGGACGTTGATGGGCTACGACGCGTTTCGCTTCCATCCGACGAAGCCCCAGTTCCTCGTGGTGGATGACCTGCCGCCGGTCCTCGATGTCTTCACCGTGGACTCCGGCGCTGGGACCTGGTCCCGGCGCGAGGTCCTGTCGCACCACTACACCGTCGAGGCGGCGGCCTGGAGCCCGACCGGCGAGGTGCTGGCTTCCAGTGGCGACGAGGGAGAGGTGCGCCTCTGGGACCGCGTGGGCGACCCGCTGCGGACCTTGTCCGGCCATGGTGGGCTGGGAGTGCACGCGCTGGCGTGGAACACCGACGGGACGCGGCTGTTCACGGGTGGGGACGATGGCGTCATCAATGTCTGGCGCACGAACGACGGGACGCTCGCGCAGCTCCCCATCCGGCGGGAGCCGACGTCATCCCTGGGGCTGGAGATGGTCGCGCCGAGCCCCGATGGGACGCGGGTGGCGAGCGTCCTGGGGGGCACCGTGGTCGCCTCCGAGCGCGGTGTCATCCGGATCCACCAGGTGAGCAATGGCGCGGAGCTGTTCCGCTTCCCGGATGGCTCGCGGCAGGTGTTGTCGCTCGCATGGACTCCGGAGGGCACGCTCGTGGTCGCCTACGCCGGCATGAGCTGGGACTTCTGGGACCCGAGGACCCAGGCCATCACCTCGGTGGCGCCCGGCGTGGATATCGCGCCGCTGGCCGCCGCCCTGAGCCCGGATGGCACGAAGCTCGCCTTCGGTGGGAGGCCGGGCCTGTCCGTGCGCGAGGTCGCGACGGGGAAGCTGCTCGCGGAGACGCCGTTCGCATTCTCTCCGGAGGCGCTCGCCTGGAGCGCGGATGGCCGCCGTGTCGCGGGAGGTGGGCTCGGCGGTCAGGTCTTCGTGTGGGACGCGAGCGCGCCCACGCTGCCAGCCACTGTCATCGGCTTCCATGACAACAACGTCTCGGCCGTGTCCTGGAGGCCCGATGGGAGTCTGGTCACCACCGGCGGACGGGATTCCTCGTTGCGAGTCTGGCGCTTCACGCCCTGAGCGAAGGACCTCTCGGTGCCGTGGCTCAGGTGTCCTCGGGCACAGCGAGGGGCGTGAAGCGGGCCACGCCTTCTCGCGTGTCCACGCGGATGACGTCGCGGAGGTCGAAGGTCTCCGCCAGCGACTCCGACGGCGTGCAGAGCACCACTTGGGACAGGCGCGCGGCGGAGTGCGTGACCTGGGCCTGCTCCCAGATGGCGTTCGGAGGCGGGTCGCGTGAGGGCTCCACGAAGAAGCGAAGCGTCAGCGCTTCGAGAGGCGCGGCGTCGTCGAGCTGGATGCCGCGCAGGAAGCACCGCAGCCACCACAGCCAGCTCTCCAACACGTTGCCCACGTACCAGCTCTCCTTTTCGTCCTGAGTGGCTCCTTTGGGAGTCGACCATGAGGGCTCCCGGGGCGCGAGCTCGGGCAGCGAGGCCTCCGCGCAGGGCGCATCGAGGGCAGGGTCGACGAGCAGGGCTGACAGCCCCACGTTGAGGTCCACCGACTCCTTCGTCACGTGCCACTCGCCACCAGGTTGGGGCTGGAGCTCCACGCCATAGTGGTCGTCAAAGAAGCTCAGCTCCAGCCTGACAGGCTGTGTCGCCTCGGGCCCCGCGAGCGCGCCGGATTCGCGCAGGTACGCTTGCAGTCGTCCTTCCGAAAGCGCCCGGAGCAGCGCGAGCAGCGCGGCGAAGTCCCGGGTGGCCGTCTCCTCGGAGTCCACCAGCACGCACAAGGCACGGGGACGCAGGTCCAGGGCTCGAAACGAGCGGAAGCCGGTGACACGGAGCCGGGTGAGTTTCATCGGCCCGCAGCCTATTCCAGTCCAGCGGGCCCACGAGGCATGGCTTCGAGGTGCGTCTCCCTCGGTCGAGGCTTGGGGCCGCGTGCCTGGCCGCACCGGAGGCGCCGTCGAGAAGCACTCCGCGTCGATGTGGCCGAGGCCCCCGGGAGCTGGTGGGCCGCGCAACGTACAGAAACTGACACCGTGCACGGAGGCTCGTTTCCGGGGACACGAACGTGCCAGGAGCACATGGTAGGGGTGCGCCATTGCGTCTCGCTCCCCCCGCCTTGGACGCGCTCTTCATGACAGGTGTTCTCCAGTGCCGTGCGTGCGGACCCCAGGTCCGTCTGATGGTTTCCCCTGCGGGAAGCGCCTTGCTGTCCGGAGGACGTGAGCGATGACTCCGTCTCCCACCGAGGTGAAGACCGGGCGCGCTTCGCGCTTCGGGCCGCCCCTTCCGCCCGGGACGTTCGCGGGTTTCATCGTCGCCGCGCTCGCCATCTTCATCATCGCCATCCTGTCCTACCGCTCGCTCGAGTCGCACTCGGGCGCGGCGGAGCTGGTGCGTCACACGATGGAGGTCAGCGAGCGGATGAAGACGCTGCTGTCCACGTTGAAGGATGCGGAGACGGGGCAGCGAGGCTTCCTGCTGACGGGCGAGCGCACCTACCTGGAGCCCTACACCAGCGCCAGCCGCGCGATCCCCGGGCAGCTCGAGCGCATCCGGCAGCTCGTGTCCGACAACGACTCCCAGCTTCAGCGTCTGGAGGCCTTGAAACCCCTCGTCGAGGCGAAGATCGCCGAACTCCAGACGACCATCGATTTGAAGACGGCGGGCCAGTCCGAGGCCGCGCTCACGCGGGTGCGCACCAACGAAGGCATCGAGCTGATGAACCGGGTGCGCCTGCTCGTCGAGCAGATGGAGAACGAGGAGCGGCAGTTGCTGGCGGAGCGCAGCGGCGCATTCCAGAGCTCCGCGACGACGTCACTGATTGTCACCTGGCTGGGGTCCGCGTTGCTGCTGGTGCTGGTGGGCGTCTCCGCGTTCATGACCTCGCGGGACTACCGGGCGCGCTCCATTCACGCCTGGATGCAGGAAGGCCAGACGCTGCTGGCCACGCGCATGCAAGGGGGCCCTCGGCTGGACCAGCTCGGGGACCAGGTCCTCCAGTTCCTCGCCCAATACCTGGATGCCCAGGTGGGTGCCATCTACCTCGCGGACAGCCTGGAGAGCTTCCAACGCTTCGCCGGCTACGCGCTCCCGCCCTCCTTCCTGGACCCGAGCGCACAGGCGCGGCCAGGCAATGGCCTCGTGGGACAGGCCATCAAGGAGAACCGCGTCTTCCACCTGCGGGACGTCCCCGAGGGATACCTGCCCATCAACTCCAGCCTGGGACAGGGCAAGCCGCGTCACCTGCTGGTGGTGCCCACGCACGTGGACGGGAGGGTGAACGCGGTGCTGGAGCTGGGCTTCCTCCACCCGGTGCATCCGTCGGACCTGGAGCTGCTCCAGCGGGTGTCGGAGTCCGTCGGCATGGCGGTGCGTTCGGCCAATGACCGCACGCGCCTGGAGCAACTGCTGGAGGAGACGCGGCGACAGTCCGAGGAGCTCCAGGCCCAGCAGGAGGAGCTGCGCGCCTCCAATGAGGAGATCGAGGAGCAGAGCCGCGTCCTGCGCGACTCGCAGAGCCGCCTGGAGCAGCAGCAGGCGGAGCTGGAGCAGACCAACGCGCAGTTGGAGACGCAGACGAACCTCTTGGAGCGGCAGCGGGACACGCTCACGGTGGCGCAGGCGGAGCTGACGGAGAAGGCGACGGAGCTGGAGCGCACCAGCCGCTACAAGTCGGAGTTCCTGGCCAACATGAGCCACGAGCTGCGCACGCCGCTCAACAGCTCGCTCATCCTCGCGAAGCTGCTGGCCGACAACAAGACGGGCAACCTCACCGAGGAGCAGGTGAAGTTCGCGCAGACCATCACCTCGGCGGGCAATGACCTGCTCGCGCTCATCAACGACATCCTGGACCTGTCGCGCATCGAGGCGGGCAAGGTGGAGCTCGAGCCCGAGGTCGTCAGCCTCCCGCGCTTCGTGGAGAACATCTCGCGCTCCTTCCACGTGCTGGCCCGCGAGAAGCAGATTGGCTTCTCCACGCGGGTGGACCCGGGGAGCGCGGAGTCGCTGGAGACGGACCCGCAGCGGCTGGGGCAGGTGCTCAAGAACCTGCTCGCCAACGCGCTGAAGTTCACGGAGAAGGGCGAGGTGTCGCTGCACGTCTCGCCCGTGGGGCCGGGGCATCTGGCCTTCGCCGTCCGGGACACGGGCATCGGCATCCCCGCGCACCTGCAGGGCCTCATCTTCGAGGCGTTCCGTCAGGCCGACGGCAGCACCCACCGCAAGTACGGTGGCTCGGGCTTGGGGCTGTCCATTTCCCGCGACCTGGCGCGCCTGCTGGGCGGCGACGTGTCGGTGGAGAGCGAGCCGGGGAAGGGGAGCACCTTCACGCTGACGGTGCCGGTGGCTCTCGCCGCGTCTGCCTCTGGCCCCCTGCCTCTCGCGCCCACTCCGTCCGAGCGTGCCGCGCAGCTTCCGGCACCCGTCCTCGCGGACGTGCAGATGAAGTCACTCCCCGCGCCCATCGAGGATGACCGCGAGCGGCTCGTTCCGGGCGCGCGCCTCATCCTCGTCGTCGAGGACGACCCCCATTTCGCGGAGATCCTGAGGGACCTGTCGCGGGAGCTGGGCTTCCTGTGTGTCGCGACGGACCGGGGCGGCACGGCCTATGAGGTCGCCGTCGCCTACCAGCCGAGCGCCATCCTGCTGGACATGAACCTGCCGGACCAGTCCGGGTTGATGGTGTTGGACCAGCTCAAGAGAGATCCTCGAACGCGGCACATCCCCGTGCACGTCATCTCGGTGACGGACGCCTCGCGCGAGGCGCTGGAGCGAGGGGCGGTGGGCTACGCCCTGAAGCCGGTGAAGCGCGAGCAGCTCATGGAGGCCGTGCGAAAGTTGGAGACGCGGCTGACCCCGGGCGTGCAGCGGGTGCTCGTCGTCGAGGACGATGCGCGGCAGCGCGAGAGCATCGAGAAGCTGCTCGAGAGCGAGGACGTGCGCATCGACGGGGTGGCCACGGCGGCGGAGGCCCTGGAGCTGCTGAAGGTCAACACCTTCGGTTGCATGGTGATGGACCTCAACCTCCCGGACCTGAGCGGCTACGAGCTGCTGGAGCAGATGGCGGAGCTGGAGACGGTCTCCTTCCCACCCGTCATCGTCTACACGGGACGCTCGCTCACCCGCGAGGAGGAACAGCGGCTGCGGCGCTACTCCAAGTCCATCATCATCAAGGGAGCCCGCTCGCCCGAGCGGCTCGTGGATGAAGTCACCCTGTTCCTGCATCAGGTGGAGTCCAAGCTCCCGTTGGAGCGGCAGCGGATGCTGCAGGTGGCGAGAGATCGCGAGGCGACCCTGGATGGGCGGCGCATCCTCGTGGTGGAGGACGACGTGCGGAACATCTTCGCGCTCTCCAGCGTGCTGGAGCCTCGGGGCGTGAAGGTGGAGATCGCCCGGAATGGCAGGGAGGCCCTGGACCGGCTCGCGAACAGTCTGGCCCAGGCGTCACAGGGCGTGGACCTGGTCCTGATGGACATCATGATGCCGGAGATGGATGGGCTGACCGCCATGCGGGAGATCCGCAAGCGGACCGAGTGGCAGAAGCTTCCCATCATCGCGCTGACGGCGAAGGCCATGCGCGACGACCAGGAGAAGTGTCTGGCGGCGGGGGCGAACGACTACATCGCCAAGCCGTTGGACGTGGAGAAGCTCCTCTCGCTCATCCGCGTCTGGATGCCCAACGCGTAGGTCACCGTTTCAACCATGGACTCCAACGCCCTGGACATCGAGCTGAAGCTCCTGCTCGACGCCATCTACCTGAAGTACCACTACGACTTCCGGCAGTACGCCACGGTGTCGCTCCAGCGGCGCTTGCTGCTGGCGGCGGAGAACTTCGGCTGCCGGACGCTGTCGCAGCTCCAGGACCGGCTGCTGCATGAGCCGCTCCTCTTCCCGTCCCTGCTCGACTACCTCACCGTGCAGGTGAGCGAGATGTTCAGGGACCCGTCGTACTACCGCGTGCTGCGCGAGTCCGTCATTCCGATGCTGGGCACATACCCGTCCCTCAGGCTCTGGGTCGCGGGGTGCAGCACCGGCGAGGAGGTGTACTCGCTGGCCATCCTGCTGCGGGAGGAAGGGCTGCTGGAGCGCACGCTCATCTACGCGACGGACATCAATCCGGGCGCGCTCCAGAAGGCGGAGGCGGGTGTGTATCCGGTGGACCGCATCGCCACGTTCACGCAGAACCACATCGCGTCAGGGGCGCGCAGCTCGCTCTCCGACTACTACACGGCGGCGTATGGGAATGCCGTGTTCGACCGCTCCCTCAAGAAACATGTCGTGTTCTCCGACCACAGCCTGGCCACCGACAGCGTGTTCGCGGAGGTCCAGTTCCTCTCCTGTCGCAACGTGCTCATCTACTTCGACCGGGAGCTGCAGGAGCGGGCGCTGGGGTTGTTCAAGGACTCTCTGTGTCGCAAGGGGTTCCTGGGCCTGGGGGCCCGCGAGTCCCTGCGTTTCTCTCAGCATGAAACGGCGTTCTCGGTGATCTCCCGGGACGACCGCATCTTCCAGAAGGGGTAGACGTTGAACTCTCCCGGGAAGGAACCAGTGGATACGGCGCTGCGGGTGAAGTGTCTGCTCGTGGATGACCTGGACGAGAACCTCATCGCGCTCGCCGCGCTGCTGCGCGGCGACGACGTGGAACTGCTTCAGGCGCGCTCGGGTGCCGCGGCGCTCGAGCTGCTGCTCGAACACGACGACGTGGCGCTGGCGTTCCTCGACGTGCAGATGCCGGAGATGGATGGCTTCGAGCTGGCGGAGCTGATGCGGGGCATGGAGCGCACCCGGCACATCCCCATCATCTTCGTGACCGCGGGCTCGAGCGACAAGCGGCGGCTCTTCAAGGGCTACGACACCGGCGCCGTCGACTTCCTCTACAAGCCGCTGGAGCCGCTGGTCCTGCGCAACAAGGCCGAGGTCTTCTTCCAGCTCCACCGACAGAAGCAGCAACTGGCGCGGCAGCTCGGCGAGCTCACGGAGACGCTGCGGCTCAACGAGATGTTCACCGCGGTGCTCGGGCATGACCTGCGCAACCCGCTCAGCGCCATTCTCACGGCGGCGGACCTGCTCCAGCGTCGCTCCGAGGACGAGGCCGTCCAGAGGACGGCGGGCCGCATGCTGGCCAGCGGCAAGCGCATGGGGCGGATGATCGAGGACGTGCTGGACCTCGCGCGCGCCAGGCTCGCTGGGGGCATTCCCTTGCGGCGCGGGGAGACGGACTTCGGCGCGCTCGTCCAGCGCATGGTGCAGGAGCACCAATCCGCATCGCCCAGGCCGCCCATCGAGGTCTTCCAGGAGGGCGACGTGGTGGGGGACTGGGACGCGGATCGGCTGGCGCAGGTGGCGTCGAACCTCATTGGCAACGCGCTCCAGCACGGCGACACGAGCGCGCCCGTGCAGCTCTGGCTGGATGGCACGAACGCGGACGCGGTGTGCTTCTCGGTGAAGAACCTGGGCGTCATTCCGCAGGCCGTCCAGGCCCACCTCTTCGACCCGTTCCGAGGAGGTGTCCAGCGGCGAGGCCGCACGGGCGGCCTGGGCCTGGGGCTCTACATCGTCCAGCAGATCATCCAGGCCCACCACGGTCAGGTGGAGGTGGAGTCGGGCGCGAGCCCCTACACCGTGTTCCGGGTGAGCCTGCCCCGGCGGGGGACCGAGGTCATCAAGCTGTAGTCCGGGCGCTCGTCGTGGGGCTATCCGCGCAGCACGTCGTTGACGCTGATGCCGCGCCCACGCGGCAGGATGGCTTCGAGCGCGGTGAGGTCCTCCGCGGTGGGCTTCCACGCGCCGGCCCGGGCGTTGGTCTTCACCTGCTCGGCGGAGGTCGCGCCCGCGATGACGGAGCCCACGGTGGGGCGCGCGGCGAGGCCGCCGATGGCCACGTCGAGCAGGGTGAGGGAGCGCTCGCGGGCGAAGGCCTCCAGTCGCTCGACGGCGTCGAACGTCGCGTCGGTGAGCAGCCCGCCCATGTTCCAATGCTTCACGCGGGTGTTCTCCGGAGCCGCCGCGCCGCGCTTGTACTTGCCTGTGAGCAGCCCGCTGGCGAGTGGGAAGTAGGGGAGCAGACCGATGCCGTGTTGTTGCAGCGCCGGCACCAGGTCCTCCTCGACGCCCCGGCCAATCAGGCTGTACTCGTTCTGGGCGCTGATGAAGCGCTCGAGGCCACGCGTGCGGGAGAGCCACTCCGCGTCCGTCACCTGCCAGCCCTTGAGGTTCGACGAGCCGAGGTAGCGGACCTTGCCCTCCCGGACGAGCTCGGTCAGCGCGCTCAGCGTCTCCTCGAGGGGCGTCTCGGGGTCGGGCCAGTGGAGTTGGTAGAGGTCAATCCAGTCCGTGCGAAGGCGTCGCAGGGAGCGTTCGATGGCGCGACGGATGTAGCGGCGTGAGCCGCGCGCGCCCCAGTCCGCGCCATTCTCGCCCTTCAGGTCGCTGCCGAACTTGGTGGCCAGGATGAGGTCCCGGCGGCGAGTGCCCAGGGCTTCTCCGAGCAGCTCCTCCGAGGTGCCATAAGAGTCGGAGGTATCGAACAGGGTGATGCCCGCGTCGATGGCGGCATCGACGACGGCGCGAGTCCCCTTGGCGTCGATGCGCTTGCCAAAGTTGTTGCAGCCCAATCCCACGGCGGAGACGGTGAGGCCGGAGCGGCCAAGGCGGCGGTAGGTCATCTGGGTCATGCGGGTTCCTGTCAGATGGGTGGGTGCGAAGGTGTAGCGGTACCTGCTCCGGCCCGCTGGGAAGAATGCAGGGCGCTCTCGCCGAGGAGGAGCGTCAGTCCAGTGCGAAGCGGGCCCAGGCGCCCCGCGGGAGGAGCCGCCTCGCGCCGATGTCGTGGGCTGAACGCTCCTCACGGTGCGGATGCACTCCGCGTCACCGGAGTCATCGAGGGCGCGCTACCTCTGGCCGTCGGTTCCGTTGACGTTCTGGAGGCTCGCGTGTCCTGGTCGACGCTTCGTTTCCGCCTGAGGTCATGGTGGCTCGTTGGATGCCTGGGGATGTTCGCCTGCGCGCGTCAGGCGCCTGATGCGGTGCGAGGAGGCGAGCGCACTTCGAGCGTCTCCGTGGTCGTCTTGAAGGGCGCCAGGCTCATCGACGGCGAGGGCGGTCCGCCCATCGAGGACGCCACGCTCGTCATCGAGGGAGAGACGATTCGCGCGGTGGGGCCCTCGAGCGACGTCGCGGTGCCCGACTCGGCGCAGGTCATCGACGTGCGCGGCAAGAGTGTGTTGCCGGGGCTCGTCGTCAATCACGCGCATCTGGGGGTGGTTGATGGGACGCAGTCCGGCTCGGGCCACTATACCCGCGACAACGTGGCGCGACAGGCGCGGCAGTATGAGGTGTACGGCGTCACCACCGTCACGTCGCTGGGGTTCAACACCGCGCTCTTCCCTTCGCTCCAGGAGGAGTTCAATGCGGGAGCGCCCCGAGGCGCGGACCTCCTGGGCGCGGACCGGGGGCTGGGTGTGCCGTCAGCGGCTCCTCCGGTGAACGTGGGGGAAGATCAGCTCTACCGACCGCGAACTCCGGAAGAGGCGAGGGCGGCGGTGCGGGAGACGGCGTCACGCAGGCCCGCCCTGGTGAAGATCTGGGTGGATGACTTTCACGGCACCCTGCCCACGAAGATGGCGCCGGATGTCTACGCCGCCATCATCTACGAGGCACATCAACAGAAGCTCCGCGTGGCGGCGCACGTCTACTACCTGGAGGACGCGAAGCGACTGGTGCGTGACGGCGTGGACATCCTCGCGCACGGGGTTCGTGACAGGCCGGTGGACGAGGAACTGGTGCGGGAGATGAAGGCGCGAGGGACCTGGTACGTGCCGACGCTGGGCCTCGATGAGACCTTCTACATCTTCGCCGAGCAGCCCGAGTGGATGCGGACGCCCTTCTTCGAGCACTCCGTGCAGCCCGCGCTCGCCGCCTGGTTCGCGGACCCGGCCTGGCGCGCGAAGGCGCTCGGGGATGCCAAGGCCCTGGCCGAGAACAAGGCCTCGGTGGCGATGAACCTGCGCAACCTCAAGACGCTCCATGCGGACGGGGTGTCCATCGGCTTCGGCTCGGACTCGGGGGCGACGCCGCTGCGCATCCCCGGCTTCGCGGAGCACCGTGAGCTGGAGTTGATGGTGCAGGCGGGGCTCACTCCGCTCGCGGCGCTGACGCACGCGACGCGAGATGCGGCCGTGCTGCTGAAGCTCCAGGACCGGGGAACGCTCGCCGCCGGCAAGCGCGCGGACTTCATCCTCGTGGAGGGAAACCCGGCGGTGGACATCCGGGACGTCCACCGCATCGCCGGAGTGTGGCACCGAGGCCGGCGCGTGTCGGGAGGCGTGGAGGAGTTCACGCCCTGAGGTCACCTGTCCTCCTCAGCGCGGGCGCGTGGCATTGGGGCCGGCGCGTGTCGGTAGGCGTGGAGGAACTCACGCCCTGACTTCGTACGTGGGGCCACGACGGGAAACCGCGTCGTGGACCGGCCGCCCCAAGGTGTCCTCGGGGCGGCCTTCAGGTGACGACGGTCAGGCCGCGCCGCCCTCGACATACAGGCGCTTGTGGTCGCGAATCTCCGCGAGGCGGAACGCACCGGGCGCCGGGGCCTTGGCCTCGGGAGCGTCAGAGGGCAGCTTCATCAGCCGCTCGTACTCCTCGATGGAGACGCGCTCGCGCCGGGCCAGCACGCCATCCAGGTCCGCGCGCGCCATCCGCTCCGCCGCCTTTTCCCCGACGACGCCGGAGAAGAACTCAGCCATGCAGCCGCTGCCGTAGGACAGCAGGCCGATGCGCTGCGACGCGAGCTGCGCGCCCTCGCGGTGGAGCAGGCCCGCAAGCGCCAGGTACAGCGACGCCGTGTACACGTTGCCGATGCGCGAGTTGAGCCCGAGCGACGAGGCCACCTGCGCGTCGTAGCTGGCCGCCGACTTCGCCACCTCCTCGCGAGCCTCCGGCGTGCCGGGCCCCGGGCCCACCGCGTCCTCCAGGTCACAGAGGCGAAGCTGGGTGTGCGCCTTGCGCGCCATCTTGCAGAAGGGGACGTGGTAGGCGATGCGCGCGAGCTGCTCGCCGGGCAGCGTGCCCGACCAGCGCACCAGCCCGTGCTCCAGCGCCTTCTCGCGCCAGCCGCGATAGGCGCCCGACAGCGCCTCCAGGTAGCAGTTGATGGAGTAGTGCCCGTCCACCAGCGCCTCCCGTCGGCCGATGGGCCGCCAGAAGTCGTAGACGTCCATGGTGCACGTGCCGTTGAGGCCCACGTCCAGCGCGAGCAGGTCCGGCTGCTCCGAGACGAGCAGCGCCACCGCGCCGCCGCCCTGGGTCGGCTCTCCCGCCGTGTTCAGGCCGTAGCGCGCGATGTCCGAGCACACGACGATGGCCACCTTGCCCGCGCCCGCGCCGGAGGCAATCCACTCCGTCGCGGCCATGAGGCCCGCGGTCCCGCCGTAACACGCGTGCTGCGTGTCATAGGTGCGCATGGTGCGCGGCAGCTTCAGCAGGCCCTGGACGTGCGACGCCACCGGCTTCGAGTGGTCGATGCCCGTCTCCGTGCCCACCACCAGCATGCCGATGCGGGACGGATCCACACCCTGCTGCTGGATGAGCCGCGCCGCCGCCGTGGCGGCCAGGGACACCGTGTCCTCGCCCGGGTCCGTGACCGCCATCTCCTTGGCGCCCAGGCCCGCGGTGAACTTCGCCGGGTCCACCCCACGCGCGCGCGCCAGGTCCTCGATGTCCACGTATCGGGACGGCACAGCCACCGCCAGCGCTTCGATTCCAACCCGTTTCTTCATGGGACTCCTCGCTTCCAATTCGTGCCTCAAACCTCGGTTCGCTGACTCGTCCGCTCAAGCCTCGGGCGGCACCAACACCAGCCGGCCCGCGACCTCGCGGTTCTCCAGTCGGAAGTGCGCCCGCGCCGCCTCCGCGAGCGGCACCGTGTCCGTGACGAACTGCCGCACGCCTCCGGTGGCCGTCAGTCGCAGCGCCTCGTCCAGCTCCGCCTGGTTCGTGGCGTAGGCGCCGATGATCTCCAGCTCCTTCACGATGACGAGCCCCGGGTTGAGCTGGACCATCCCCGACTCCAGGTTGCCCACGACGACGACCCGGCCACCCGGCGCCATCGCCTTCATCGTCTGGTCGAACGTGGCGCTGCCGACGATCTCCACCGCCAGGTCCACGCCCGCGCCCTTCGTGCGCTTTCTCACCTCCGACGCGAAGTCCAGCCCGCGCGAGAGGATGACCTCGTCCGCGCCCGCCTCGCGCAGCGGCTGCACCTTGGCCTCGCCGGAAGTGACGGCGATGACGCGCGCACCGTCCAGCTTCGCGAGCTGCACGGCGGACATGCCCACGCCCCCGCTGGCGCCGGTGATGAGCACCGTCTCGCCCGCGCGCACCTTGCCTCGCGTGCGCAGCGTGTGGACGGCCGTGCCCGTGGTGCAGCAGACCGTGGCCGCTTCCGTCCAGGGCAGCGACGAGGGGACCCGGCCCAGGCCCGCGACGGGGGCGACCATGAACTGCGAGTAGCCGCCGGGCAGCTCCTCACCGAAGAAGCGGTTGTCCGTCTTGCACAGGCTGTTGCGCCCGCTGCGGCACAGCGCGCACTCGCCACACGACAGCCGCTGGAGCGTCGCCGCGCGGTCGCCCGTCTTCCACCCCGGCGTGTCGGGGCCCACCGCGACGACCTCGCCCGCGGCCTCGTGGCCGAGAATCGCGGGGACGCTGGTGCGGGGCAGGTTGCCTCGGCGGTTGATGACGTCGTGGTAGCAGACGCCACAGGCGTGCACCTTCAGCAGCACCTCGCCCCGGCCCGGGGTGGGCACCGGGACGTTCTCCATCTTGAGATTGCCCGCTTCACCGAAACTGCGCAGAACGACGGCCTTCATCTCCATACCTCCGAGAGCATTTCCAGAAACGAGTGATGTCGAGGGTCAGCGACCGACCAACTGCTCGCGGAAGCCGCGAGGGTCCAGCGCGCGGATGGCGGCGACGGTCCGCGCATCCGGCAGCGAGGTGACGGGGAGGGCCTCATCCACGGTGAACTCGAAGCCCGTGCGCTCGGCGATGTCCTCCGCCGTCGCCCACGGGTGACGCGCCGTCAGTCTCGCGCCCGAAGCGCCCAGCTCGAAGACACCCAGGTCCGAGATGAGGCGCACGGTGCGGCGCGGGTCCTGCGTCGTCGCCACCTGGACTTCCGGCACCAGGTTGCGGCGCGACTGCCGGGGCACCAGCAGCACGGGCCGATGCACCCACTGCCGCAGCGTCGCCGCGCCCGCCACGCCGGGGAACTTCGTTCGGGGTCGCTCCAGGCTCCCGCTGGCCGTCATGTTGGTGCGGCCAATGGCATCCACCTCGGCCGCGCCGAAGAAGACGGTGTCCACCCGCCCGCGCCGCGCGTGGTCGAACAGGTCGGGGATGGTGATCTCCGCCGAGCGTCCCTCCAGGTAGCCCAGGTCCTCGGAGGAGGGCAGCAGCGTGGAGATGTCCGGGTCCAACGAGCCGACGCAGGCCAGATACGTCAGGTCCGGCGCATGCGTGGCGCGAGCCACCGCGATGGCGAGGATGGCCAGCGGCGAGGCGACACCGGTGGCCACCACGGCGCCGTTCTCGATTTGCAGCGCGAGCAGGGAGACCACCGTCTCCGCCGGCGTGGGGTCGACCGTGGCGCTCATGCCGCCCTCCGCGTCTTCACCGAGGCGAGGAACTCCGCCTCACGGCCCGTCTCCGCCAGCGCGAGGTAGCGCGCCAGCATGTCGTCATCGTGCGGGTACAGTCCGGCGCAGCCGGTGGGCAGCGCGCCTCCCTGCGCGAGGACGATGCGGTCCACCTGGAAGCCGGGGATGGTGGCGCGAGGCAGGCGCTTCACGCGCTCCTCCACCGTGGCAATCACCCGGCGCGCGGCGCCCGCGACGAGCAGGTCCGTGGTGGGGTCCTCGATGAAGAGGTTGCCGCGCTCGTCGGCGGCTCGCGCGTGGATGAGGGCGACGTCCGGGAAGTACGCCGGCTCCACCGGGACACTCTGGCCGGTGAACGGGTCCACCACCGTGCGCGGCGGCTCCGCCTGCGCCAGGCCAGAGACATCCGAGTCCGGCGCGGGGATGAAGGGCAGCCCCATGGAGGCCGCGCGCAGCCGCTGAACGACTCGATAGCCGTCGTGCTCGCGCCAGGAGAGGGTGTTCTGTTCAATCGCCCGCTTGATACAGGGCATGGGCCGAACGCGGCCCTCGAGGCTCAGCGCACCGAACGCAATGTCCAGGTGGGCCAGACAGCCGCCCGCGACGAGGAACTCGGCGGGCAGCGGGTTGGGCAGCGAGATGAGGCTCAGCCCGCGACGCTCCTGGGCGATGAGCTCCATCACCAGCGCCATGGGCGCGCGGCCGAGCATGAAGCCACCCGTGGCCAGTGATGCGCCGTCGGGAATCGACGCGACGGCTTCTTCCAGCGAACACCAGCGAGCGGTCTTCACGGCTCCTCCGTTCCGGAGCCGGAGCCCGAGGCGGCGCGAGGCACCACGCGCAGCGAGGAGACCCCGGGCTGGCCGTCGACCGCGGCGGCGACGATGGGCGGGAAGAGGAGGTCCACCATGCCGTCGGCGATCTGCTCGTCCGTCAGCCGCCCGTCGGGCTTGAACCACTTGTAGACCCACAGCACCATGCCCAGGAACGAGAACGCTCCGATGGTCGGGTCGACGGGACGGATGCGCCCCTGCTGCGCGGCCTGCGAGAAGGCTTCCTCCAGGAAGTCGACGTAGCGCTTCTTGCGGTTGTCGATGAACGCGCGCGCCTCACCGGTGAGCGTGGCGTGCTCGTGGAGGATGATGATGACCTCCTTGCTCCACCCGCGCGTCACCAGCAGGATGTTGTGGCGCATGCACGCGCGCAGCCGATCCACCGGGTCGACGATGTCCTGAACACGCGAGAGGACCTGCTCCTCGAACAGGTCCATCCCGTAGTTCATGATGGCGAAGAGCAGCTGCTCCTTGTTCTGGATGTGGTGGTAGAGCCCCGCCTTCGTCATCCGGCACGCGGCGGCGATCTCCTGCATCGAGGTGCCTTCGTAACCGCGATCACAGATGAGCCGCGCCGCCGTCTCCAGGATGGCCTTGTAGCGCTCGCCCTCATCCGGCTTCCGTCCGCTCGTCGTCACATGTCCCTCGTCTCGATGGACTGTAAGTTTTTCAAATCTACGACCTACCGACCGGTAGGTAGCATGTGGCAACGCAGGGTGTCAATGCGCTCCGCGCCGCGCGCTGGCGCGGATGGGGCACGGAAGTGTCAGGAGTTTCAGGGGGTTGAGGGAGCGCTGGAGCTTCCGGGAAGCAGCGACGCGCTGGGTGCGGCGGGTGAGTCTGTTCCTCCGGATGAGGGGCGAGGCGGGCCCCCTGCACCAGGGGGCGCCGCTGTTCCCGCGCTCGAACGGACTCAGGACCGGGGTGGATGCCGCTGTTCCAGGCCGCGCAAGAGCGTCCGCTGAATCCTGATGCGGAGCTCCGCCTCCTCGAACGCCCAGCTCGGGTAGGTGCCGTTGGTTTCGATCAGGTGGTTCGCCAGCGCCCACGTTCGCTCGTCGTGTTCCTCGTCGCTCGTGGCCCTGGCGGCGTGGTCTTCAAGCACCTCGGCCGTCCAGTCGAAGTCCTGCGTCAGGTCGATGTTCATCGTGTTCATGTTCGTTCCCTCATGCGTGGCGCCGCGGGATGCGATGCCCCACACCCAAGATTGCCGCTGAGGTTCTGGCTCCTTCGCCTCCTCGACGGAGCGCGGTGTTTCGGCCGGGCGGCATTCCGATCAAAAGGCGGCGCGGCGGTGGCACGGGTGGTCGCCCGCCGTACGGGGCCGAGGTTCCCGGGCATGCCTAGCTTGATGTCGTTCCGTGTTCGGTGTGGTCCGGGTCTGGGCGGGGCATCGGACGCGGGGGTGG
>NZ_VIFM01000203.1 GCF_006636215.1 Myxococcus llanfairpwllgwyngyllgogerychwyrndrobwllllantysiliogogogochensis
AGCGCCCTCCCCGGCTGATGTCCGTGGACGGACCGCCCCGGCTGGAACCCATCGACGGAGCCGCCGCTCGCCCCACCCTGAAGACCGCCACCTCGGCCGCCGAACCCGAGGACGAGCCCGAGGAGATCTCCGAGGACGAAGCCCAGGCCATCGAGGACGGTGACGACGCGGGGCCTACTCCATCCCACTCCCGCCCACGTCTCGATGAACCGGACGAAATCAGCAGCGACGAGGTGGAGGAGGCCGAGGTCTCCGTCAGCAGCGCCGCGCAGCTGATCGAAGACGAGGACGAACTCCAGGAGGCCGAAGCCGAGGAGGCCCTCCCAGAGCCGGACCCGGACGACGACGGCCCTGCGCCCGAGCCCCTCTCCTCGACGCTGAATCCCTGGTTCGCCCAGCTCGCCCACGGGTACTGTCCACCCGAAGGCACTCGGTTCGCCCGTCACACGCCCCCCACCACCTTCCCGGGGCGGGATGACGATACGGATCCGTCCCGATTGCCCCCCACGCCCCGTGCACAAGGCGTCGTTCGCGGCAAGGGCTCGTGAAGCAGCCAACCGAGCACCCTCCGGAAACTTTCCAAGGTTCGCGCCCGCCCAGTAGGATGTTGCGGTTTTCACTGCACTTTTTACGGGTGAAAGGGCTTCATGGAGCGCCGCGTCCTCATCGTTGAAAGCCAAAACGACTTCGCCCTCAGCATGGCGACCGTGCTCAAGAGCGCGGGTTACCAGACCGCCATGGCGGCGACTGCCACGGATGCGCAGCGCGAGCTGGAGAAGCGCCGGCCGGATCTCGTCGTCCTCCGAGCCGAGCTGCCGGATCAATCCGGGTTCACGCTGTGCGGGCAGATCAAGAAGGGCAAGTGGGGCCAGAATCTCAAGGTTCTGCTCCTGTCCTCCGACACGGGAGTTGAAGGTCTCACGCAGCACCGGCAGACGCCGGGCGCCGCGGACGGCTACCTCGTCATCCCCTTTGAAATGGGGGAGCTGGCGTCGCTGAGCACGGGCATCGTCCCCCCGGGCACGGATGAGTCCGACGCGTCCCTTGACGCGGCGCTCTCAGGTAACGGCCCTCGCGAGGCCCCGCCTCCGATGCCGGCCATCCGCACCAGTCCGGGCGGTCCGCCCAAGCTTCCCAAGCGCGAGCGCCGCAGCGCGATGACGGAAGAGGACCGAGCGTTCCTCGACCGCGCGTTCCAATCCATCGCCGACCGCAAGGCGGAGCTGCTGGCCGAGTCGCGCCAGCTCAAGCGCCCGCCTCCGCGCCGCGAGCTGATGGGCACGCCGGAGGGGAAGATCCAGATCCTCCGCGACGAGCTGAAGACGCGCGAGGCCCAGCTCGCCCGCCTCTCCGAGATCTGGAGCGTGCGCGAGCGCGAGCTCCTGTCCGGCGAGGACCGGCTCCACGAGAAGGACGTGGAGCTGCAGGGCCTCAAGATGCAGGTCGACGACCTGTTGCGCCGCTTCAACGAGGCGCAGCAGGCCATGCTCCAGAAGGAACGCGAGCACGGCGCCACCGTCGATGATCTGCTGCTCCAGAAGTTCTCCTCGGAGAAGGACCTCATCGAGGTCGTCGCATCCAAGGAGAAGGACATCAACCTGCTGCGCAAAGAGGTCCACAACCGCGAGGACGAAGTCGCGCGGCGTGGCACCGACCTGGAGCACCTCCGAGCCGAGTACGACAAGCTGGAGAAGCTCCACAACGTCGTCACGCTGGAGTTCGAGGTCAAGGAGCAGAAGCTCCATGACACCGTCCGCGCGAACGAGGCGGAGATCGCCCAGCTGGGCAAGCGCGGTGACGACTTCGAGTCGGAGTTGGGCCGCACCGTCAGCGAGCGGGATCAACGCTACGCCGAGCTGGACGGGGAGATTCAGGCCCTCCAGGAGCGGCTGCAGCAGACGGAGCAGGAGCGCGACACCACCGTCCGCGGACTGGAGACCCGAGCCGCCTCCGCCGAGGAGCACGGCGCCCGGGGCGACGCGGAGATCATCCGGCTGAACGCGGAGCGCGACGCGCTCGAGGCGCGGCTCAGCCAGCAGGTGGAGGATCTGGAGTCCGATCTCGCGCGCACCACGAGCGAGCGCGAGCAGCTCCGGATGGACAAGGACGCCCAGGAGACGGAGCTCAATCAGCGCGTCGAGGATCGCGACGCGAAGATCTCCTCCCTGGACCGCGAGCTGGCGGAGACCATCGCTCACAACGAGCGCACCGAGGCGGACCTCAACTCCAGCATCCAGCAGCAGCTGGAGCGCATCGGCGAGCTGGAGGGCGAGGTCGAGGCCGTCAAGGCGCACCTGGCCGACCGCGAAGCCGAGCTGTCTGGCGAACTCCAGGCACTCACCGACGCGAAGAACGCGCTGGAAGAGGACCTCACCGGCCGTCTCGAGGCGCTGCAGATCGCCAAGGACGCGCTGGAGGAAGACCTCACCCGGCAGCTCGAGGACGTGCGCGCGGCGAAGGCCGAGCAGGAAGCCGACCTCACCGGGCAGATCCAGGCCCTCACCTCGCAGCTCGAGGAATCGCAGCGCCTTGGCGAGCAGCTCCAGGCGCGCGTCGCATCGCTGGAGGACACCGTCGCCCAGCGCGAGTCCACCATCGAGGGGCTCCAGGGTGACGTCGCGGCGAGGGATCAGCGCATCTCCGAGCTGACGGGAGACCTGGAGGCCACCAGCCAGACGCTCTCGCAGACGCAGGACACGCTGGCTCGCACCGAGCAGCAGCTCGCGGACACGCAGAACACCCTGGCGAGCACGGAGCAGACGCTCTCCGAGACTCGCGGCGAGCTGGAGGCCACCAGCCAGACGCTGAGCGAGACGCAGACGCGGCTGGCCCAGACGGAAGAGGCGCTGTCCACCACGCGCGGCGAGCTGGAGGCCACCAGCCAGACGCTCGCGCAGACCCAGGACACGCTGGCTCGCACCGAGCAACAGCTCGCGGACACGCAAGGCACGCTGGCCCAGACGGAAGGCTCGCTGGCGGAGACTCGCGGCGAGCTGGAGGCCACCACCCAGGCGCTCACCCAGACGCAGAACACGCTGGAGGAGACGCGCGACGAGCTGGGCACCACCACCGCGCACCGCGACGCCCTCAAGGTCGAGCTGGACGAGACCCACGGGGCGCTGCAGACGACACAAGCCGCGCTGGCGAGGACCACCGGCGAGCGGGATCAGCGCATCGCCGAGCTGCAGGCCCTGGGCGAGGCCAAGGACGCGCTGGAGCAGCTGCTCACCGGCCAGATTGGCCATCTGCGCGGAGAGCTCGCGGAGACGCTGGGCAACTACGAGGCGGAGCGGGCCGCGCACGAGAAGCTCGCCGCCGAGACGAGCGCGAACATCGAGGACCTCACCAGCGAGCGCGACGGACTGCGCTCGGAGCTGGAGGCCACCAGCCAGTCGCTCGAGCAGGTGCAGGGACAGCTCGCCGCCACGAGCGATGCGCTGTCTCGTGAGCAGCAGGCGCACACGACCAGTCGTCAGCAGGCGGCCAGCGCCCAGTCCGCGCTGGAGGCGGAGCTCAACGACGCGCGCAACCAGGTGGAGGAGCTGGGCGAACAGCTCACCATCACCAAGCACGAGCTGGGCGCACGGGTGGCGGAAGTCACCCAGCTGTCGTCCCACCTCGCGCAGGTCGAGGACACGCGGGCCAACCTCAAGGAGCGGCTGGACGCGCTCACCGAGGAGTCCCAGCGCCGCGAGGAGCTGCTCCAGAACGACCTGGCCACCAAGGGCAAGGAGCTCTCGGACACGCTGCGCAAGCTCACCCAGGTGACGCAGGAGAAGATGCGTCAGGCCGAGGTGCTCAACCGCGAGGTCGCCACCCGCACCGAGCAGCTCAAGGCGCTGGAGACCAAGCTCCAGACGCAGGCCGCCGACGCCAAGCGCCACGCGGACGGACTCGGCCAGCAGATGGCCGGGCTCAACAACCAGTTCGAGCTGGCGAAGAAGACGCTCGGCGAGCGCGAGGAGCAGCTGCGCGCGGCGGGTGCCCAGCACCAGAAGCTGGTGCAGGAGCGCGACGGCGTCACCGGTCAGCTCCAGCAGTCCGAGGCCCGGCTCCAGCAGCAGGCCCAGCAGGCGCAGCAGGAGCGCGCCGAGGCCAAGCGAGCCTCCGACGAGCTGGCGGCGAAACTGGCCAAGGCCGAGCAGCGCGTCGCGCAGCTCACGCAGGAGGCCCAGGCGAAGGCCGCCGACGCCGACGCGAAGGCCAAGGACATGCAGGGTCAGCTCGCCACCCGCACCAAGAAGGTGCAGGACCTGGAGCTGGCGCTGGAGAACGCCCAGGGCGCCAAGGCCCGCGCGGAGAAGGACCTGGTCGCGAAGGTGTCCGCCGCCGAGGGCAAGGCCAACGAGGCCGCCGCCCGACTGGCCACCGCCCAGAAGGAGCGCAAGGACCTGGAGGCGCGGCAGCTGCGCGAAATCGAGGAGCTGGGCGCCAAGCAGAAGGCCGAGCTGGAGCGTCGCGAAGCCATCAAGACGCAAGAGGTGACGCGCCTGCAGCAGTCCGTGCAGGAGAAGAGCAAGGCGCTCAAGGTCGCGGAGCTGGAACTGGCCCGCTTCAAGAGCAAGTCACCCGCCACCCCTGCCCCGGTCGCGGGCAAGGCCGCAAAGGCCGCGGCTCCCTCGGACGACGACGAACAGCTCGCCCTGCGCACGCAGCTCAATCAGATCATCCCCGCCGCGGCCGCTCCCGCCGCGGCTGCTCCCGCGAAGGCCGCCAAGGCCGCCGCGAAGCCCGCCGCCGCGAAGAAGGCCGCCCCTGCCCCCGCCTCCGCGGCCACTCCACTGGGTGGCGAGGAGTCGGAGCCCACCGACCGCACCATGCTCGTGCAGCTCCCCGTCGGTGGAGTGAAAGAGGATGACGACTGGACGGCGCTGGTGGACGAGCTCGACAAGTAGCTCGCGGCCCGGGGGCCGCCGCCACGGTGGCGGCCCTCGCCGGAAATCCCTACCTCGAGCTGTCTGGAGTTCCGGCACCCGCCGGGAAACCGGCACGGGGGCCGGGGAGCCTCAGGCGGTGTCGCGAGCCTTCGGGCCGCGACATCCATGCCCTACCGAGGCGGAAAACTCAGAGGGCGGCGCGCGCGTCGCGCACCAGTTCCTTGAAGTGCAGGCTGGCGAGGACGTCGCGGAGGGAAGCCTCACGCCCGACGCTGTGCGCCTGCATCTGCGCCTCACGCCAGCGGCTCACCAGCGTCCGCACGGCGATGTACGACAGCAGCAGGGGGAAACCACCCGGCAACAGGATGATTGCCAGCGCCATCACCATCCTCATCCACGCCCACACCATGACCACGGACCTCGCTGCTTTCCTTCGTGAGTTGCGCCATAGAGATGCACGACGTGTGCCCACGGTGCGCAAATAATTTCCCCACGTTTTTCCGCAGGGTTGGAGGGCAGCAGGGCAGGAAGGGTGGGGATGGAGGCCACGGACCCTGGCATTTTTGCCGCAGTCGCCTGGGGGGCGTCGGTTAAGTTCCACCGGGTGAGCCCCCCTTCGACGGCAGAGATCCGCACCTTCACCAGCGTGGCGGACGCGGAGAAACACCTGGAGCAGGTGGGATACCTGCCCTCCCCGGAGATCGCCACGGCGGCCTTCCTGGCGGACCGGATGGACAAGCCCATCCTCGTCGAAGGCCCCGCGGGTGTGGGCAAGACGGAGCTGGCGCGGGCCATGGCCACGGCGCTGGGCCGCGAGCTCATCCGCCTCCAGTGCTACGAGGGGCTGGACGAGGCCAAGGCCCTCTATGAGTGGGAGTACGCCAAGCAGTTGCTCTACACCCAGCTCCTCAAAGACAAGATTGGGGAGATGGTGCAGGGCACCTCCACGCTGTCGGAGGCGGCGGACCGGCTGGCCTCGAGCGACGCCGTCTTCTTCTCCGAGCGCTTCCTCCTGCCGCGCCCCATCCTCCGCGCCCAGCTCTCCGAGCGCCCCGCCCTGCTGCTGGTGGATGAAATCGACAAGGCGGACCCGGAGTTCGAGGCCTTCCTGCTGGAGGTCCTCTCCGACAACGCCGTCACCATCCCCGAGCTGGGCACCTTCCACGCCAAGCACATCCCCCGCGTGCTGCTGACGTCCAACAACGCGCGCGAGCTGTCCGACGCGCTCAAGCGCCGGTGCCTGCACCTGCACATCGACTTCCCGGACCGGGAGCGGGAGCTGCGCATCGTCCGCTCGCGGCTGCCCCACGTGCCGCAGATGCTGGCCGAACAGGTGGTGGAAGCCGTCGCCGCCATCCGCGCCCTGGACTTGAAGAAGGCGCCCTCCATCAGCGAGACGCTGGACTGGGCGCAGAGCCTGGTGCTGCTCAACGCGGAGCAGCTCACCTCGGACGTCGTGGCCTCCACGCTCAATCTCGTCCTCAAGTACGAGGGCGACATCGAGAAGGCCCGCGCCAACCTGCCGCAGATCGCCCAGGCGTGAAGCCCTTCATGACGCCCGCCCTCCCGGGGGCGGCGGGAGGGTGTCCGACAGACGGTGTATGCTCGGGGCTCGCGCCCACCGAGGCCCTGGCTCACTTGTGCTCCTGAAGGAACGCTTCCAGATCACCCGGCCGCTCGAGGAGCTGGAGCTCTCCCTCGTGCGCGCGTCCCTGGCGACGCCTGGCCTGCTCGACGAGCGCGAGGAGGCCGTGCTGCGCACCGCGCTGTCGCTCGCGCGGCTCTACAAGGTCCAACACGGGGGGCTGGACGTGGGCGTGGGCGCCCTGCTCACGCCGTTCCGCGAGGAAGTGGAGCGCCGGCTCACGCCCGTGCTCGGTGGGCTCCGGCCTCCGACGCGAGACAGGCTGGTGCCCCACGTGAGGGACTTGCGTGAGCACGCCGCGAAGGCGCGTGACGGCGTGGTGGCCCGGCTGCGAGGGCGGGTCCCTCCGGAGGCGTTGGACCGCGAGCTGCGTCACAAGGAACTGGTGATGGTGACGGGAGGCGGAGGCGGCACCGCTTTCGTGTACCTGGGAGTGATGAGCCTGCTGGCCGAGCACGGCCTGGAGCCGAAGCTGCTCGCGGGCGCATCCATGGGCGCCATCCTCGCCATCATGCGCTCGCGCATGGCGCGCTTCGACCCCACGGAGATGATCAACATTGTCCGGGGGCTGTCCTTCCGGAAGCTCTTCCGCTTCATCTCCACGGAGAGCCGCTACGGCCTGCCCGCGGCGCTGCGCCTGTTCCTGCGCGCGGGCCTGGGACGTTTCTTTGGCGCGGGCCCCGAGGGCAGCGGCCTGCGCCTCAAGGACCTGCCGGTGCCCACGCTCATCTCCGTGGGCGGCATCCGCCGAGGCATGCTCCCCCGCCCGCTCGAGTATTACGAGCGCCTGATGGGCACCAGTCCCCTGGGCCTGCTCAACCCCGCGGGCGTGGCGCGCCGCATCCAGGCCGCCATGGGCGCCATGGCGGAGCTGTTCACCCGCCCCGAAATCACCGTGCGCCTGCACCTGGGCTCGGACGACTCCACCGGTGAATTCGACGCGCTCGACGCCGCGGGCTTCTCCTCCGCGCTGCCCGGCGTCATCCACTACGACGTGCTGCGCGAGGACCCTCGCATGCACTCGCTGCTCGATGACCTGCTCGCGCACCACGGCGTGGCCAGGCTCATCGACGGGGGCCTCGTCGACAACCTCCCCGCGAAGGCCGCGTGGAAGGCCGTCGCGCGAGGACGCATCGGCACGCGCAACACCCTCATCCTCGCGCTGGACGGCTTCGCACCCCGACTCGCCACGCCCTTCTGGCTCCCCCTTCAGCGCCTGGCCGCGATGACGGTGGCCCCCAACCTGCCCTACGCCCATCACATCAAGCGCTTCTCCCGCACGCTGTCACCGCTGGATGTCGTGCCCTCCGTGGAACTCGCGTCCAAGGCGCTCCACTACGGCCGAAAGGCGCTCGCCGAGGACCTGCCCTTCTTGCGACGCATGCTGGCCCCACTGCCACACGTGCTCTGATTTCCCTGAAACGGCTTTCACGCTTTGACCTCATAGGGTCCAGTGGCTAGAAGGGCCGGGCAGTCCCACTTCTTACAGGCCGAAGGAACCCCCGCATGAGCTCGACCTCGACCAGTGTTTTGCGTGCCGACCAGATATGGCTCGACGGCAAATTGGTGAAATGGGACGAGGGCCACGTGCATGTGATGACGCATGCGCTGCACTACGGGCTCGGCGTCTTCGAGGGTATCCGCGCGTACAAGACGCATGATGGCCGGCTGGCGGTGTTCCGCCTGCGCGAGCACATCCAGCGGCTGCTCGACTCGGCGCACATCTGCATGTTGAAGATGCCGTACACCGAGGACGAGCTCGTCGAGGCGTGCCTGGACCTGCTGCGCAAGCAGAAGGACCTGTTCGCCAACGGCGCGTACCTGCGGCCGGTGGCCTTCATGGGCGATGGCGCCATGGGCCTGGGCGCGGTGAACCCCACCCGCGTGGCCGTGACGGCGTGGGATTGGGGCGCGTACCTGGGCGACAAGGGCATCCGCGAGGGCATCCGCGCCAAGGTCAGCTCCTTCACGCGCCTGCACGTCAACGTGAACATGGTGCGCGGCAAGATTTCCGGCCAGTACGTCAACTCCATCCTCGCCAAGCGCGAGGTGGTGCTGGCGGGCTACGACGAGGCCATCCTCCTGGACATCAGCGGCTTCGTGGCCGAGGCGTCCGGGGAGAACATCTTCATGGTGAACAAGAAGGGCGTCATCAAGACCCCACCCTTGTCCTCGCCCATCCTCGACGGCATCACCCGCGACACCGTCCTCAAGATTCTCCGCGACAGCGGTCGCACCGTGGATGAGGTGACCTTCACCCGCGACGCGCTCTACATCTGCAACGAGATCTTCTTCACCGGCACCGCCGCGGAAATCACCCCCGTGCGCGAGGTGGACGACCGCACCGTCGGCACCGGCAAGCCCGGCCCCATCGGTACCTTCGTGCAGGACATGTACTTCCGCACGGTCCGGGGCATGGAGCCGCGCTACGCCGAGTGGCTCACCTACGTCTGACCCCCGGCGCCAGGCCTCCGGCGCCGTCCGGGGTAGGGAGCCTGCCTCCCTGCCCCCAGACCCCGGGAATCATCCCTTCTGCCCTCCCAACGCGGGTTTGGGCTAGAAAGGGGCCCGATGGCACCCGCCGGACACGCCTACGACGACAATCCGTTCAAGCTCGAGAACCCTTCCATCCTCGACATCGCTCCCGCGGAGCCGAAGTCGGTGGAGGAGACGGGGCTCAAGATGGGACTGCTCGCGGACATCGCGCTGAAGTTCCTCTATTACACCGGCACCGGCACCGGCATGGTCATCGCGGCCGAGATGCGCCTGCCGTGGTCGGGCGTCATCGAGCACGTGGTGGACTTCCTCGCCACGGAGAAGCTGGTGGACCTGCGCGGCGGCAAGGGCTTCGGCCGCGCGTCCGTGGAGTTCATCCTCACGGAGAAGGGCCGCGAGTACGCTCGCGACGCGCTCACCCGCACGACGTACGTGGGCCCCGCCCCCGTACCCATTGAGCAGTACAACGCGCTCATCACCAGCCAGACGGAGGAGACGCCCGTCGTCAGCCAGGAGGAGCTGGTGATGGCGCTCAGCCACCTCACCGTCCCCGCCGAGCTGATGGACAAGCTGGGCCCCGCGGTGAACTCCGGGCGTTCGCTCTTCCTCTACGGCCCCCCGGGCAACGGCAAGACGAGCCTCGCGGAGGCCGTCTCCCACATGTTCGGCGGCGAGGTCTACGTGCCGCACTGCCTGGAGATCGGCAATCAGATCATCCAGGTGCATGACCACCTCATCCACACGCCCGTCTCGCTGGAGATGGGCGGCGATGCGTCCGGCCGCCGTCAGAGCTTCGAGATGGACAACCGGTGGATGCTCTGCCGCCGGCCCGCCGTCGTCGTCGGTGGCGAACTCACGCTGGAGACCCTGGACCTCATCTACTCGGAGAGCACCCGCTTCTACGAAGCCCCGTTCCAGGTGAAGGCCAACGGCGGCATGCTCCTCATCGACGACTTTGGCCGCCAGAAGGTCCACCCCACAGACCTTCTCAACCGGTGGATCGTTCCCCTGGAAAAGCGGGTGGACTTCCTCACCCTCCATACCGGCAAGAAGTTCGAAATCCCGTTTGATCAGCTTCTCGTCTTTTCCACGAATTTGGACCCCAAGGAGTTGGTGGACGAGGCGTTCCTGCGCCGCATCAAGTACAAAATCGAGGTCACCAATCCCGACGAGGAGTCCTATCGGGAGATCTTCCGCCGGGTGTGCGAGGCGGCGGGAATTCCCTATGTGGACCAGGCCGTCACGTACCTCGTCGAGCACTATTACAAGCCCAGGACGATGCAGCTTCGCGCGTGCCATCCCCGCGATTTGGTGGGGCTCATCAAGGACGCGGCCCGGTACCGGCAGATACCGCCGGCCCTGTCCAAGGACCTGCTCGACCAGGCGTGCGAGGTCTTCCTCGTCAATCTCTAGTGGATTTCGTTGTTACAACCGTGCGGAATTTCTAGAATCCGCATGCCGTTGTATCGCTCGGCCGCACGCTTCGGTCTCCGCCCCGCGGGGATACGACGCAAGAAGGAGCCGCAGTCCGTGAAGGAACGCTACCAGGACATCGACGAGAAGAACGAGGCGCTGCGCGAGTACCTCGACATCTACAAGGACAAGCAGCCAGCGCGTGACTTCCTCGAACAGTTCGAGATGTCGTGGATCTACCACGACGCCGCACTGGAAGGCGTGGTCTACACCCACCAGGAACTGAAGGCCGCGCTGTTCCCCAGTCGCGCGAGCGCCGAGGCCTCCATGATTCCGGTGGTGCTCGAGATTCGCAATCACAAGGCCGTCTGCGACTTCATTCGCGAGGAAGCCGCGGGCGCCAAGAAGCAGGCGCAAATCACCCTCACCACCATCAAGCGGATGCACGACCTCTTCCTCGGGAACACCCCGGAGGCATTGGCCGAGCGCGCGCGCATGGAGCGACGGGAGCGCACGGAGAAGGAGCTCGCCAAGGAGCGCGAGCGCTCGGGGCTGCGCAAGGACATGCCGCTGCACCGCACGTACTTCCACGACATCCACCAGCCCGCGAAGATCCAACCGGCGCTGGAGAAGCTCGTGGACTACACGGCCAGCGCCGAGTTCCGCGAGTTCCATCCCATCAAACAGGCCGCCACGGTGCAGCACAGCTTCCTGCAGATCTTCCCCTTCACCGAGCACAGCGGGAAGGTGGGGCGCATGTGCAGCAACCTCATCCTGCTGCGCAATGGCTACATGCCCGCCGTCATCCACTCCATTGACCGGCAGCGCTATTACGAGTGCTTCCGGGGCCCGGTGGCGCAGTTCCGCACGGTGCTGATGGACGCCATGGAGAACTCGCTCGACAACGGGGTGAAGTACTTCAGGGACCTCGGGCGCAAGTACAAGGCCATCAACAACTAGTTGGACCTCCTCAAGGGGGCAGGAAGGCATCCGGGCACACGGCCTTCCGCCCCTCCGTGAACGTCGGAGGGGGCGTTTGCACCATTGATGTGCGGGTGACACCGCGCCCTCAATGTCGAGGAGACAACATCCGGCATCTCGAAACCCGAGGCCGGAGGAAGTAAAGAAGACCATCCATGCCCGTGACCCAGTCCTTCAACAGCCGCCGTGCCCAGGGAGCCATCGGGGGCGAGCTGACGGAGCCTCCGCCACCGCGACTGGCCCTGCTATCGGCCCGGGACAAGCTGGACCGGCTGCTCCAGGTGGCCAAGGGGCACCGCAAGGCGCTCATCCTCACGCACGACAACCCGGACCCGGACTCGCTGGCCGCCGCGGTGGCGCTCGCCCACCTGCTGGAGCGCCGAGCGGACGTGGAGGCCCACGTGGGCTACGGGGGCATCATCGGCCGGGCGGAGAACATCGCCTTCGTGAAGGTGCTGCGGCTGCCCATCTCCCACGTGTCGCAGATCGACTTCGACGAGTACGACCTCTTCGGGTTGGTGGACACGCAGCCCAAGGTGGGCAACCACTCGCTGCCCGTGCGGCTGGAGGCCCACCTCGTGGTGGACCATCACCCGCTGCGCGAGGAGAGCCTGGCGTCGCCCTTCGCGGACGTGGGCGGGGACTTCGGCGCGACGTCCACCATGCTGGTGGAGTACCTACGCGCCGCGCGCGTGGAGCCCTCCGTCGAAGTGGCCACCGCGCTGTTCTACGGCATCAAGGCGGACACGAGGGACCTGGGCCGCGAGACGACGCAGACGGACATCGACAGCTACCTGTGGCTGTTCCCGCGCATGGACAAGTCGATGCTCGCGCAGATCGAACACCCCGAGCTGCCGGCGCGCTACTTCCAGCTGTACCACACGGCTTTCGAGCGGGCGAAGGTCTACGGCACCGCCATCGTCACCGACCTGGAGGAGGTCTACTCCCCGGACATGGTGGCGGAGGTCGCCGAGCGGCTGATGTTCCTCGAGGGCACGAAGTGGTCGCTGGCCTTCGGCACGTACCGCAACCAGCTCTACTTCAGCCTGCGCGTGAAGGACCGGCGGATGAACGCGGGCCGGCTCATCCGCGAAATCTTCGAGGACTACGGCGGCTCCTCCGGCGGCCACGGCAGCATGGCCGGCGCGCGGCTGCCGCTGTCGGGCAAGGCGGCGCAGCGCAAGGCGCTCAAGCGTGAGCTGGTGAGTCGCTTCCTGGAGGCCTTCGGCGTCTCGGACGAGCGTCCCGTGTCGCTGCTCTCCGCGCAGGACTCGTGATCTACTGGGACTACAACGCCGCCGCGCCTGTCCGGCCGGAAGTCGCGACGGGGCTCGCGCACGCACTCATTCACGGCGGCCATGGAAATGCCTCCAGCGTGCACGCCGCCGGCCGCGAGGCTCGCGCCAGGCTGGACGCCGCGAGAGCCCGGGTGGCGCGCGTGCTGGGCTGCGAGCCGAAGGAAGTCTGCTTCACGGCCTCGGGCAGCGAGGCGGATGCCCTGGCCCTGGTGGGCGCGTGGCATGCGCGGCCCTCGCCGGAGCGACGTCGGCTGGTGACGTCGGCGGTGGAGCACCCTGCCCTGCTGGGAGCGGTGGCGCTGCTCGAACGGGAAGGCGCGCAGGTGGTGCGAGTCGCCCCAGGCCCGGATGGGCGCGTGCGCGAGGAGGACCTGCTCGCGGCGCTGACGCCGGACACCGCGCTGTGCTCGCTGATGTGGGCCAACAACGAGACGGGCGTGGTGCAGCCCGTGGCGGAAGTCGCGCGCGCGTGCCGCAAGCAGGGCGTGCTCTTCCACACGGACGCGGTGCAGGCGGCGGGCAAGCTCCCGCTGTCGCTGCGCGAGGTGGACGCGGATCTGCTGTCGCTGTCGGCGCACAAGTTCGGCGGGCCCTCGGGCGTGGGCGTGCTGGTGGTGCGCAAGGGCGTGGACGTGCGCGCCCTCACCCCCGGACACCAGGAAGGGGGCCGCCGCGGAGGGACGCAGAACATCCCGTATGCGGAGGCCCTGGCGCTCGCGCTGGAGCTCGCGGCGGGTGAGCAGGCGACGCTGGCGGCCCGGCTCGGCTCGCTGCGCGACGACTTCGAGCGCGCGGTGCTGGAGTCGGTGGCGGGCGTGACGGTGAACGGCGCGGGTGTGGCCCGCGTGCCCAACACGAGCAACCTGCGCTTCGACGGCGTGGAGGGCGAGGCGCTGCTCATCGCGCTCGACCTGGATGGCATCTGCGTGTCGATGGGCGCGGCCTGCGCGTCCGGGACGTTGACGCCCTCGCACGTGCTCCGGGCCATGGGACTGTCAGCGGTCCAGGCACGCGGCAGCCTCCGCTTCAGCCTGGGGCCCGACACCCGCGAGGACGATGTGCGCCGCGTCGTCGACGCACTCCGTCGTCACGTGCCCCTGGTTCGCGCCCTCGCGGGCTAGGTCCTCTTCGCGCCCGACGCACGCGCGTGGCCCCTCGTCCTTGCACGCCGCCACGTACGTCAGGCGCACTTGACGCATATCCATCCCCGCCGAACCACGAGCATCCTCCTGTGAATGCCGCGTCCCCCTTGGGGGCATGGGCGCTTGATGAAGGCGACTCCGGTGGAAAGCATCATCCCCACTGCCGACAAATCAGGGGGGCTGCACATGGGTCAGGGTTCGAAGGGGCTGGGGTTTCTGAGGAATCGGTTCGCGGTGCTCGTGTACGGGCTCGCGCTCGCATGTGGCCCGGGCTCGGCGGAGCTGGGGGCCGGTGACACACAGCGCCCTGGAACGGAGACGGGTGCGACTCGAGTCACCGCGCTTCGGGGTGACACGAGCGCCACTGGCGACGACCCGGCGCTGTGGGAAGAGCAGATGACACCGCTCAACGCGAAGGAGTTGTTCCGGAGCCAGTGCCCCTCGGCGGCCGACGCGCAGGGCCCCACGCTGTACGTCGCGAACACGGGGCCCCGGGATGCAGAGGCTCCGCTGGGCTCCTCGGACAATCCCTTCCCCACCATCATGGCGGCGGTGAAGGTGGCGCAGCCGGGCGACGTCATCCAGGTTCGCGAAGGGACGTATCCCGAGCAGGTCGCCATCAATCCACTGAAGGCGCGCGCCGGAACGGCCACGTCGCCCATCGTCCTGAGGGGGGAGCCGTCGCGCCGACCTCGCATCGTCCCTTCAACGACCGACGTGGGCAGCCTGCTGGTGCTGAGCCAGCCCTATTGGATCGTCCAGTCCGTGGAGGTGGACGTGCTCGAGCGCCCCTCGTTCGCCGCGCTCTTCGAGGACAGCACCACCTGCTCGCAGTTGACCGACTCCGTGCTCCATGGCGGCCGGGCTGGCGGAGGGGTCGTCGTCAGCGATGCGACTCGCGTGCTCGTCGACGGCAACGCCATTCACGACTTCTCCAGGACGGGCTTTGACTCCCATGGGGTGGCGGTGAAGGGCTCCTCGCGCGAGGTCTTCATCCTGGAGAACACCATCCACGACGCGTCGGGCGATGGCGTGCAGTGCCAGCCCAGTGAGGCCAGGCCGTCCACCCTCTTCATCGAGCGCAATCAGATGTACGACTGCGGCGAGAATGGCATCGACGTCAAGGCGTGTGACGACATCGCCATCTACGAGAACGTCCTCTTCCGCTTCCCCAACCTGGAGCGCTACCCGTGGCAGGAGAAGACCTCCGCCGCCGAGGCGGTGTTGATCCACGAGGACGCGACGAACATCCAGATTGTCGGCAACCTCGTCTTCCAGGCGGGCCGCGGCATCTCCATTGGCGGGACGTCCCCGGTGGACAACCCCGTCAACGTGCTGGTGCAGGGCAACAGGGTGACGGACATCTACAACTTCGCGAACCGGCACAACGGCCAGGGCATCCGCGTCGTGAGGGCGCAGGGAGTGCGTGTGCTCGGCAACCTCATCGAACGCACGGCGGACTCGGGCCTGCGACTGGCCGCGGACGAGCCCTTCGTCGTCTCGGACCTGACCGTCTTCGACAACACCCTGAGGGACATGCGCAGCTTCGTGAAGCTGGGCCGCGACACGTCCCGCCCCGGCTTGCGGTTGGACCGCAACCGCTACGAGGGAGCGAGCGGCATCTTCAGCGCTTTTGGACTCCTGTCCGAAGGTGACTTCGCGGCCTGGCACGGCAGGCTCACACCCTACGGACTCGAACAGCACTCCGTGCGAGTCACACCAGGGGACCCCGATGACTTCCCGCTCCCCATGTTCATCCCCACCGCCCTACCAGTTCTGCTCGGGGAGTGACTTCTCACGCACGTCTTCGTCCGGTTGGCCGTAGCCTGGCATCCCGTCCTCGCGCGGCTCATCGGGCTTGGGCGGAAGCCGCTGGGGAAGGTCCTCGCGCGTCTTGCGCTCGGGGGCGGGCTCTTCGGGCTGGGGCTTCGGAGGCTGGGGCTGGGTGGCCATGGCGATCCTCGGGGTGCGGACATGCACGCTCGGAAGGAAGCATCTCCATCCCCTCGGCCAGAGGGGACTGGGGCCGCGAGCCTCGGCGCGAGCGCGCGCCCGCTCCCCTACTCCGCGCGCGACGTGCCGGAAGGGGACGCCGGCGTGCTCGCGGCTGCGTCGTCACTGGCTCCGAACAGGCCACGCACCACGGCGGCGATGGCCAGCGGCGTGCCCACCCGCTCGTCATAGTGCGGGGCGAGCGCCTGGGCGAAGGACTCGGCCGAGGGGAAGCGGTCTTCGGGACGCTCGGAGAAGGCGCGCCGCACCACGTCCTCGAGCGCCTCCGGCACGTCCGGGCGCAGCTCCCGCAGCGGCCGGTAGCTCCGCGAGCGGATGGCGTGGAACACCTCGTCCGGCGTGGTGCCGGTGAAGGGACGCTCCAGCGTCAGCAGCTCGTACAACACCACCGTCGCCGCCCACAGGTCCGCCTCCGGGCTCACCTCGCCGAGCAGCGACTCCGGGGACAGGTAGTAGGGCTTGCCCAGCACCTCGCCCTCCTGGAGCTTGCCGTCGACGAGCACGCGGGAGACGCCGAAGTCGCCCAGCTTGATTTCGCCCACGCGGGAGATGAAGAGGTTGGATGGGGACACGTCGCAGTGGACGATGCCCAGCGGCTCGCCCTGCGGCCCGGTGGCGCCGTGCGCGTACGCGAGCGCCTCCAGCAGCACCTTGCCCAGGTACACCGCGAAGTCCAACGGCAGGGGGATGCCGCGCACCTTGCAGCGGCGGAGGATCTGACCGAGGTCCCGGCCATCCACCAGCTCCATGACGATGAAGTAGATGCCCTCCAGTTCGCCGGCATCCAGCACCGTGACGATGTTCGGGTGGTGCAGTTGCTTGGACAGCTGCGCCTCGCGCGAGAACAGCGACACCGACTCCGGATCCGCCGTCAGCGCCGGCAAGAGCCGCTTGAGGGCCACCGTCCAGCCCTCACGCGGGCCGGACAACACCCGCGCGCGATACACCTCCGCCATGCCGCCCTTGCCCAGCACGGAGAGAATCTCGTAGTGGCCGAAGACCCGCTGGGTCCTGGGGGGCGAGGGCGTCTGACTCACGGGCTGGTGCTTCCGGCTCCCGCCGACTCGCGGCCCGGCGCGCGCTTTCGATTCTTCGCCTGCCTGGCCTGCTCGATGTCACCGGCCAGCGCCCTCACCAGCGCGGCCTCCCAGGGCTTGGGCTCCTCGGGCTTCCAGCCGAGGTCCAGCGCCCGGCGCAGCAGATACGGAACCCGGCTCTTGTTGCCGGCCATGTCGTGCGCGTACGCCTGCCACGCGTAGACATCCGGCCGCCCGGCGGGCACCGAGGAGATCCGGTTCAGCGACTCCAGCGCCTTGGAGGAGTTGCCCGTCCCCAGATGGCAGCCGGCCATGCCCACGAGCGCGTCCAGGTTGCGAGCATCCTCCAGGAGCGCTGCCTCGAAGCGCGAGCGGGCGACCTCCCACTTGCCCACCGCGAGCAACTGCAGGCCCATGCTCACGGGGCTTGTCGCCACCACGGGGGGGCGGGCCTCGGCGACCTTCGCCTCGGGGCTCTTCGGCGCCGCGGCGACGGCCTCCTCGGGCTCGTCGGTGGCGGCATCCGGCGCGCTCCCCTGCGCTCCAGAAGCGGCGCCCTCCTCCTCGCCCTCTTCCACCGGCGCGCCGCCCAGCCCACGCAGCAGCAGCTGCGAGTCCTTCAGCCCCGGAGAGTGGCACCCCTCGGGCAGCCGGAAACGCGCGGTGATGACCGACGACTGGGGGTTGTAGACGGCCAGCACCGGGAAGCTCCGGGCACCCACGCACTCGGGTACCCCGGACAGGCACACCTGCACCGTGGCGACCAGGACGTTGCCCTGGAACTCACCGGTGAGGACCTCCGTGCCCGCGGGGAACTTGCAGCCGCCCCCGGACCCGGCGGACGTGCCGACCAGGCGCTCGCCCACCATGTGCAGGTCCACCTGCCCGTAGGTATCCCCCATATAGGGGCCTGCGAGCTTCGGGCCCGCCCAGGCGAGGCCGGAGGTGACGGAAAGAGCCGTCACGAGTCCCTTGTTTAGAAGCGAGGGCGGCATGTGCGGGGTGTGGGGGGCTCCCATCATAGGGGGGCCGTGGCTGGCTTGTAAACGCGCGAGGATGCCTTGACCCCGCCGCTTCCCATCCTTATCATTTCAAAAGGTGGTCGCGAGATTTCTCAGTTATTTCGAGGCCTTGGTGGCACTGTAGCTTTGTTTCAAGGGCTGTCCCCTGCGGGGCGCGTGATGCCCAGCAGAAATTCGAACCGATACGTCCGTTCCGGGGTCCGTTTCGGCTTCCATGTGCAAGCCCTCCCCTCTCACGAGGGATGAGGGAAGCCTGCGGAGGCATGATTTCGGTCCCCACCTGGCTTTTAGGGTTCAATGGACGCTGGGCACACGGCCATGCGGCGGGGGACTTTTTCTGCGGAGCGGCGGCGGTGAGCGAGACGGTGGTGGAAGAGGCGGCGGCGGCGAGGAAGCAGACGCTGCGGGATGAGTTGACGGCGCGCCGAAAGGCGATGACGCCCGACCTCATCGATACGCGGGGTCTCAAGGTGCAGTCTCGATTCCTGGCGACGCAGTACTATCATAAAGCGAGGACTGTGGCGTTGTACGCCCCCATCCGGGGCGAGGTGCCGACACGGGACATTCTCATCGCGGCGTTGCAGGACGAGAAGATCGTCTGCTACCCGCTGTCCCATGTGCACGGGCGGATTCTCTCGTTCCGGGCCATCAAGTCGGAGGCGGAGTTGGAACCGGGCCGGCTGGGCGTCCGGGAGCCGACGAACTCCTCGGACCTGATCGCGGTGGACCAGATCGACCTGTTCGTTGTTCCGGGTCTGGGCTTCACGCGGGACGGCAAGCGACTGGGACGCGGAGGCGGCTACTACGACGCCACCCTGCGCGCGGCCAGTGCTCGCAGTCGGCGGGTGGGACTGGCCTTCAGTGATCAGCTCGTCGAAATCCTGCCTACGACAGGGGACGACGTGGACATGGACCTCGTGGTGACGGAATCCGAGACCTGCCGCGGCCTGTTCCGCGAGCCGGAATTCCTGGATACGTGAAGGTCCTCTTCATGGGAGACGTGGTGGGTCGTCCGGGGCTTCAAGCCGTCCGAGCGCTCCTGCCACGTCTGAAGGCCACCCATGGCGTGGACGTGACGATTGCCAACGCGGAGAACAGCGATCAGGGTGCCGGCATCTCTCCGGAGACGGCCGACACCCTGCTCGCCGCTGGCGTTGACCTGCTGACCAGCGGCAATCACTTCTGGTCCAAGAAGGCCATCATCCCCTGGGTGACGGCCCATCCGGACAAGCTGCTGCGGCCGGCGAACTACCCCAAGGACACTCCAGGACGAGGGCACGGCGTGGTGACGCTCAAGGACGGGCGCGCGCTGGGCGTCATCAACCTGGAGGGCCGCGTCTTCATGCGCGCGCACGACAACCCCTTCGAGGTGGTGCAGGGGTTGGTGGAGGAGCTGCGCGCGCGCACGCCGTGCATCCTCGTGGACATGCACTGCGAGGCCTCCAGCGAGAAGAACGCCATGGGGGCGCACCTGGATGGGCGCGTGTCCGTCGTGGTGGGGACGCATACCCATGTGCAGACGGCGGATGAGCGCATCCTCCCCGGCGGCACGGCCTTCATCACCGACGTGGGCATGTGTGGCCCACTGGATTCGGTCATCGGGATGAAGAAGGAGCAGTCCCTGGCGCGATTCCTGGGGCAGAAGAACGCGCCCTATGAAGTGGCCGAGCGGCTCGTCTATCTCCAGGGTGTGGTGGTGGACATCGACGATGCCTCCGGACGCGGCAAGAGCATCGAGCGTGTCCGAGTCCACCTTCCGGGCACCTGAAAGTCGCGGTGGAAGGGCCGCTCGCGCGGCGCCACTTTCGGCTAAGGTCCGCCGCCCATGAATCCGGACGCGCTGCGCAAGGCGACCCCCGAGGAGCAGTTCGAAGAAGTCACCCGAGGCACGGTGGATCTCCACTCGCCCGAGGACCTGAAGAAGAAGCTCAAGTACGCGTATGACTCGGGCAAGCCCCTGGTCATCAAGGCGGGGTTCGACCCGAGCCGGCCGGACCTGCACCTGGGGCACTCGCTGCTGCTCACGCGCATGCGCCGCTTCCAGGACTTCGGGCACACGGTGGTGTTCCTCATCGGTGACTTCACCGCGCTGATTGGAGACCCCACGGGCCGCAACGCCACGCGCCCCGCGCTCACCCGCGACGAGGTGAAGGCCAACGCGGAGACGTACAAGCAGCAGGTCTTCAAGGTGCTGGACGAGGCCAAGACGACGGTGCGCTTCAACTCCGAGTGGTTGGACCAGCTCGGCACCGAGGGGATGATTCGCCTGGCGTCGCGCTACTCGCTGCAGCGCATGCTGGAGCGGGACGACTTCAAGAAGCGCTTCCGGGAGAACGTCTCCATCGCCATCCACGAGATGCTCTACCCGCTCTTGCAGGGGTTCGACTCCGTGGCGCTGAAGTCGGACGTGGAGATGGGCGCGACGGACCAGCTCTTCAACCTCCTGGTGGGCCGGCAGCTCATGCGCGAGGAGAACCTGGCGCCGCAGGTCATCATGACGGGCCCCATCCTGGAGGGCCTCAGCGCGAAGCTCGTCGAGGGGAAGATCGTCGGCGACAAGATGTCCAAGAGCCTGGACAACTACGTGGGCGTCAGCGAGCCGGCGGACACCATGTTCGGCAAGCTGATGAGCATCACCGACGACCTCATGTGGCGCTACTACCAGCTCCTGTCGGCGCTGACGCTCAAGGAACTGGGCGAGTTGCAGGCCAAGGTCGCCAGCGGCGAGGTGCATCCGAAGGTCGCCAAGCTGGGCTTCGCGCGGGAGATGACGGCGCGCTTCCACGGCGCCGAGGCGGGGCGCAAGGCGGAGGAGGACTTCGAGAAGCGCTTCGCGAAGAAAGAGCTGACGGCGGAGGACCTGCCGCAGGTGGAGCTCTCCCTGGCCGGCGCGGCGACGATGCCCGTGACGAAGATCCTGGTCGAAGCGAAGCTGGTGGCCTCCTCGACCGAGGGACGCAAGATGATTTCCCAGGGTGGCGTGCGGGTGAACGGCGAGAAGGTGATGGACGCCAAGGCGGAGCTGGGGCCTGGCGAGTACACGGTGCAGGTCGGCAAGCTGAAGGCGGCGCGCGTCAAGCTGGCGTGAATTCCCTGGGGCACCCCGACGTCCCAGGTGCCCGAGGAGCC